>PARV01000038.1 GCA_002712055.1 Gammaproteobacteria bacterium
TTAAAAATCATCCATTAAAACAATTATGGGCCTATAAGTATGATAGTCGCGCCTATAAGAATGATAGTCCCTTGACGGGGATAAACGCGCATGCAGATTATGCCGCTATCAATGTAAACTTCTGGGTCACCCCCAAAGCAGCTAACTTAAATTCTTTATCCGGGGGACTAATCGTGTACAACACGGAGGCGCCATTGGAGTGGGATTCCAAGACATTTAACAATGATACAGAAAAAATTTTGCAACACCTTGAAGATAACAACGATGAAAAATCGGTTATACCTTACAATGAAAATAGAATTGTTCTATTTAATTCTAACTTAATTCATGAAACAGATAAGTTTGAATTTAAAGAGGGTTATGAAAACCGACGGATAAACGTCACAATGTTGTTTGGCGAGAGAGGAGCTTAAAGTATTGCTTCGTTTTTATATGACATCAGCATTGTTGTGCGTGGATAGCGGTTCTCAGGCCAAAATATTGTTCACCACCTCACCATGCACATCCGTAAGACGAAAGTCCCTACCCTGGTACTGATAAGTTAATTTGGTGTGATCAATTCCCAGTAAGTGCAGTATAGTAGCGTGCAGGTCGTACACATGTACTGGGTCCTTAACGATGTTGTAGGAGAATTCATCAGTTTCACCGTGAGTGATTCCCGGTTTAACACCACCGCCGGCCATCCACATCGTAAAGCAGCGCGGATGATGGTCACGCCCATAGACTTCTTCAGTAAATTTACCTTGGCAATATGCGCTTCTACCAAACTCTCCGCCCCAGACCACGAGAGTATCATCAAGTAAACCTCGTTCCTTCAGATCTTTTACTAATGCAGCCTGGGCCTGATCAACATCTCGCGCCTGATTGCGTATACCACCGGGCAGTCTCGTGTGTTGGTCCCAGCCACGATGAAACAATTGAATAAACCGAACGTCTCGTTCAGCTAGACGCCTAGCGAGTAGACAGTTTCGGGCAAAAGATCCAGGTTTTTTTGAATCTGGTCCGTAGCGTTCGAAGGTGCTCTCCGGTTCATCGGATAGATCATTGAGTTCCGGCACCGAGGTCTGCATACGATACGCCATTTCGTATTGAGCAGTCCGGGTGCTCGTTTCAGGATCGCCAAATTCATCGCGGGTGAGTTGATTAAGTTGTGCTAGATCATCGAGAAAGCGTCGCCTTGTGGTACTAGCAACACCGGGCGGATTTGAAAGATAGAGAACCGGATCACCACTGGCTAAAAATTTAACACCTTGGTGTCTGGTTGGCAGGAAGCCACTACCCCAGAGCCGATCATAAAGTGGCTGACCGCCATTCCCGGTACCTATTGATACCATAGCAACAAAGGTGGGCAGATCTTGGTTCATACTACCCAAACCATAATCCAGCCAGGCTCCTATACTCGGTCTTCCAGCAAGCTGAGCTCCGGTCTGAAAAAATGTAATGCCGGGATCATGGTTAATTGCCTCAGTATGCATTGTTTTAATGAAACACAGATCATCGACGATCTCGGCGGTATGAGGCATCAACTCGCTGACCCACGCTCCGGAATCTCCGTGCTGGGAAAAGCCGTAGACGGACGGTACTAATGGAAAACTCTCTTGCCCCGATGTCATCGTGGTTACCCGCTGATTTCCACGAACCGACGGCGGAAGATCTTGCCCTACCATGCTAGCGAGAGTCGGTTTGTAATCAAATAGTTCGTGTTGAGACGGACCACCGGATTGAAAAAGGTAAATGACACGTTTTGCCTTGGGTGCGAAATGAGGAAGACTTGGTAACCCGCCAAATACTTCTGAACCTTGTGCATAAAGATCCTGGTTCAACAGTGTGTTCAAGGCGGTTGCACCCAGACCAGTACTAGCTAGGCTGAGAAAACTGCGCCGGCTTAAAAATTGTTTGCGATCATCGATAGGATTCATGACTTTAGTCCTTCGTTATCGTTACATCTAAATTGAGGATCAAGCTGGCCACCATTTGATAAGCAGCTAATTCAGCGATATCCAAAGTTTCGTCTCTGGGTGATTCCCCTGTACTCACCAATTGCAATGCCGCTGCTCTATCCGACTGGTACCTTTCAAAGTGTCCTTTAAAAGAATTCATCAGGATAGAACTTACTTCACTATCGGGTTTGCGGGCGGTGGCTAGGCGGTACATGTAAGTTAGATTTTCTGCGGCTTCTTCATACTGTTTCATTGCACGCTCTGCCAAGGCTCTCGATGCTTCTGTATAAGTAACATCGTTCATGAGGTTCAAGGCTTGCAGTGGCGTGTTCGTCCTCGTTGACATGACAATGTGAGTTTCCCGTGTTGAAGAATCAAACATCACCATAGACGGTGCCGGTCGAGTCCGCTTCCAAAAAGTGTACAAACTTCGTCTGTAGAGATCCTCACCTGTTGATAACTGATACTCCTGCCCCCTTTCCACTATATCATCCCAAAGGCCTTCAGGTTGATAAGGTCCCACAGAGGGGCCACCAATTTTTTCGGTCAACAGTTGAGAAACTGCAAGCGCCTGATCCCGAATCATCTGCGCCGGTAATCGAACCCGTGATGCCCGTGCTAGTAACCGATTTTCCGGATCAAATCTGAGCAACTCCGGATTAACCGCAGAGGACTGTCGATAAGTCGCGCTGGTAACTATGAGGCGTTGCATGTTCTTTATGTCCCAATCTGAATCAACAAAAGTAGTTGCCAACCAATCCAATAACTCAGGGTGGCTGGGAAACTCACCCTGGGACCCAAAATTATCGGCCGACTTGACTAGACCAGTCTCAAAATACATTTGCCAGAATCGATTAACTGTAACCCTCGAAGTCAAAGGGTTAGCCGGATCTACAATCCAACGAGCAAAGGCAAGACGACTTTTCTCATCACTATCCCGAAGTGGCGGCAGCATTGCTGGCACATCCGGGAATACTTCCTCAGCAGGGTTATCATAGGCTCCTCGATTCAAACGGTAAGTCTTTCTCCGTGGTGTCATTTCTTCCATTACCATCACGGTTGGAAACCTTCCCCATAACTCCTCGCGTTCTCGCTCCAGCTGCGTAACCCGTTTATGAGCACCACGAATCTGCGGAGGAGCATATTGATTGAGAAAACTGAGCCTCAGTTTGTCTGCCTGGGCGGTGGTTCTTTGTTCAGGCGGTACGCGCGCGATGTCGCTTACGGTTTCAGCAGTCGCCACTACCGCGACCTCTTCCGGTGTTAATACCTTACCGTAAATACGCACTTCATCAATGTGCCCCTCGAAATTGGGTTTTGAAGAGCCACTGGCACCAATGCGCAGAGGATAGCGACGTGGTAAACGATTACCTACCAAATCCAATAGCGGTGTGATTTCTTGTAGTTGCCCATCGATATAAATACTCATACCACCTGGTGTTTTGGAACCATCATAGGTAGCAACTACGTGTTGCCATTTGTCGAGCTGAATATCTGCTACAGTTTCTGCTGCTACACCATCATCAAGAATTCTAGTAGACAAATTTAGGCGAAGCTTACCTGCTTCCAAGTAAAGACCCCACCCTACCTCTCCTTGATCGCCCTCACTAGCTCTTGAAAATATAACTCCGGTATCAGTGGAAGGATAAATCCAGGCCGCCAGAGTAAAGGCATCTTCGTAGCCTAAGTCCGGCTGATTTCCAGCACTAATAAAACGTTCACCATCAAAACTCGCAGCGGCCGATAAACGACCATCGACAAAATGTGGTAGGCCGTTTTCCAAAGTGGACTCGCCCGCTTGACCCATATGTATGCCAGAAATATCCCCGTCAAAAGCATGATGCACCAAAAGCTGATCACGAATGTTCCAATCTACCTCCGCATCAAGGTCCATTGTGCCGCCAAGAGAATCCTCCCACTTTTGCTTTTCGATCTCTACTTCACTTTCCAATTCTGAAAAAGCAAGGCGAGCTTGCCCGAGTTCGGCTTCTAGCTGGTCAAGTTGGGCTTGCTGATCCCTAGTCGGAGCTGAAATAAAGGGAGGCGAGTTAACGTATTTGAAGCCTTTGCCACGTTCGGGGATATTGTTAAAAAACGCCGTCATCTCATAAAATTCTGTCTGTCGGACAGGATCAAATTTGTGATCGTGACAACGTGCACAACCCATTGTCAGCCCGAGCCAAACAGTCGATGTCGTTGCTACACGATCTACAGCGTATTCAATCAGGAATTCTGTCGGGTCGATTCCTCCCTCAGCACTCAAACTGTGGTTGCGATTGAATGCTGTTGCAATTCGCTGTCCCAAAGTGGCATTAGGAAGCATATCTCCAGCTAACTGTTCGACTGTGAACTGGTCAAAAGGCATGTTCTGGTTGTAAGCATCAATCACCCAGTCCCGCCAGCGCCACATGGTACGTTCTCCGTCTGTTTGATAGCCGTTAGTATCGGCATAGCGTGCCGCGTCGAGCCATTCAACTGCCATACGTTCGCCATATCTAGACGATTGCAACAATTGATCAACTACCTTCTCGTAAGCATCAGGGGACGAGTCATCTAAAAATGCATCAACTTGCTCTAGGGTTGGTGGCAGCCCAGTTAAATCAAGAGAAACGCGTCGTATCAACGTGGCGCGATCGGCTTCTAGTGACGGGCTTAGTCCTTCCTCTTCCAGCCTGGCTAATACAAAATTATCAATAGCATTCAGTGGCCAACTTTTGTCTTGCACCTCGGGCACTAGGGGCTGTTCAGGAGCAACGAAGGCCCAGTGGCTTTCCCAGGTAGCTCCTTGGTCGATCCATAGACGGATTGTTTGTATCTCATTAGGGGTAAGCGCATCTCTTTCTCTAGGCATGCGTAGAGCATCTGTCTGCGTAGTAAGGCGTTGATAAAGAAGACTCTCTTCAGCATTACCCGGAATTATTACCGGGCCCCCAAAAGGACCCCTGTCCCCGAAAAAACCGTCCAGGATATCTAAGCGCAATCCCATTTGGCGATTTCCAGTATCAGGCCCGTGACACTGGAAACAGTTCTGTGAAAGTATAGGCCGAACCTCGCGATTGAAATCTATCGCAGATTCTGCGGTCTGAGCAGTGATCGGAACTCCAGTGAAACAACAGGCGACAAGTAAGGAAATTGCCTTAGCAAGCTTGGGCGTATGCCGAGATCGAATCTCCATAAAGGACTCCACTTCTTGTTGTAATGCTAATTACCAGCTACTGATTTTCTTCTGACTTTTTCCGTAAATTAGTGTAATCGGTCATTTCTAACCCAGATATTAAACGCACGCTCTCATACGCTTTTTTTGTCTCATGTAAATATCTAATTTTAACTACTATAGTCATTAATTATACCTTTATAATCAATGGCCTACCTTTTTACAGCGTCGATCACTATATTAAAACTAAAACAGACAAAAATCTAATGCTACCTCTCGCTAATCACATCAAATTCAAAAATCGTGCGGGTGGTATACCGTTCTCTGGGCCTTAATATAGTAGATGGAAAGCCCGGGTTGTTCGGACTATCCGGGTAATGCTGGGTTTCCAAACAGAAAGCGTTACGCCGAGCATATACTGCTCCTTCTTTCCCTATCAAAGTGCCATTAAGAAAATTTCCTGTATAAAATTGCATTCCCGGCTGATCGGTAAAGACTTTTAGTGTTCTGCCTGAGGAAGGAGATAAGACTGATGCGGCTAAAGTCAAATCTCCTTCCGTCGCATGACTTATTATAAAATTGTGATCGAAACCAGACCCAAACCTAATTTGTTCGTGACTTGAATTAATGTCGACACCTATAGTTTTTGCGGTCCGAAAATCCAGTGGCGTGCCTTCGACTGACGCGAGTTCGCCTGTCGGAATAGATTCATTATCAATCGGTGTGTATTGACCAGCATTTATCATGACCTCGTGATCGACAATCGAACCAGCTCCATGACCATTAAGGTTAAAGTAAGCATGCTGGGTTAAGTTTATTATGGTGGCTTTATCTGTGGTGGCCGAGTAATCGATAATAAGTTGATTGTTATCGTTTAAAGTATAAGTAACCTTCGCAGTCAGATTACCAGGGTAACCTTCCTCTCCGTCTGGGCTCACCAATGTCAAACTCAAAATGGCTTCTGAGTTTTTCGACTCAGGTACTGCATGCCATAATTTCTTATCAAAACCGATTAACCCTCCGTGTATTGCGTTATCGCCATTATTTTTGGCCAGCGTATACTGGTTCCCATCGATAGAAAAGTTGCCATTAGCAATCCGATTAGCATAGCGACCTACGATAGCACCCATGTATCCGCTACCAGAAATATATTGCTCTGGGTTATCAAACCCTGTGGTAATGTCTGTCATGTTTCCAGAGTCATCAGCGGTGTGCAAACTGACGATTATTCCACCCAAATTCATAATTTCGACATATGTCCCGCGCGCATTCTCTAATGTGAAGAGCTGCACATCACGTCCATCATTCAAAGTCCCGAAGGAACTGACCTTAATTCGTTCCATCTGAGAAAAATTATCACAGGAAACCAGTAAAACCAGAATAACGGCTAGCAATGACCTTTTAACAGTGGTTCGATTGCTAAACTTAGTTAATTTGGTATTACAGATCATTAACATGTGAGTATGGTCTATTTACAGGTGTACTGAGAGACACAGTCTGATGGACTCCAGTTCCTATTGACATTATGCTGAAGCTATCGACAAATAATAGCAATAAAGGAGACTAATCCGTGAAAATTGTATCCGCATTACTTTTACTTTGCTTGCTAGCTACTCCAGTTTATAGTCAGCTCGCAACCCCCAATGCCGCCGGACTCACGTACGGACATGTTCATCTCAATGTAGCAGATATGAACGAATACAAACGCATTCTAAGTGAACATTTCAATGGCGTAGTTGTGCAAAAAGGATTTCTAACCGCCGTTCGCTTCCCAAACTTCCTAGTGGCTCTCGCTGAGCGCGAACCTACAATGGGCTCCCGGGAAACCAAGATGGACCACTTTGGCTTCAAGGTTCGTCATATGGCTAGCTTTCTGGAAAAACTTCGGGCAGATGGACTACCGGTCAGTGACGGATTCACTGGTTCGGAAGGCCAGAACAACGCCTTCGTAACCCTCCCTGGCGGAGTGGCTGTCGAGCTGCAGGAAGATCAAGGACTAAATGAGGAAGTCACTGGTTACCACATCCATTTCAGGACCGAAGGTCATGAAGAACTGCTAGCCTGGTATACCGACATTTTCGGACTTGAAGTTCGACCGAGGGGTTCAATTGAAACCACGACAAATGCACCTGGTATGAATCTCAGCTTCGGGGTGGCTAACGGTAGCCGTCAACCCACTCGCGGCGCAGCGATCGATCATATCGGCTTCGAGTTTGATGACCTGGAAGCATTTTGCAAAGAGTTAGAGGCAAAAGGCATTGAGTTCGATGTGCCTTTTAGGGAAATACCTGAGATCGAGTTAAAAATAGCCTTTATTACCGATCCTTCTGGGGTCTTTATCGAACTCACCGAAGGTTACGACGACTACTAAGTATTATTTGGCTAACTCTATTATTTTATGGGGCCGGATCCACTCGCGGCCCTTAACTACTGTACTTAAGTAATTATAATTCCATCAATTCTACCTTTCGAAAACGTAGTACGCCCCGGCCCCATTGCAATGCGAATGGCCCGCTAGAAAACTGATCATCTCTCACATCCACGGTTTTCCTGCCGTTGAGCTCAACGACCAGATGGTCATTCTGCAAACTAATCTTATATACATTCCACCGATCGCCTGCCTTTGGCCTCGGTTCTTCAACCGCTGCAATGTGCACTATGCCGCCAGTTCCATAAGCAGGATCTGGACGTTGGTCGAAAATATTAGCCTCATAACAATTTCTATCATTGATGTTTGAGGAATCCTGGCAGCGCAGAAAAATACCACTGTTCGCATCATTGCTTGCCCAGAATTCTACCCGTAACACAAAATTACTATAGTCCTGTTTGGTAACCAGGAAAGACGCACCGCTTCCCGTCGTTGCTTGCACGGCACTCATCTGGGCGGACCAGTTCGCATCACCTAGTTGGTTAAAGTTTTCCATCCCGTTAGTGCCGTCAATAAGGGTTACCCAATCATTGTCTGCAGCATACAAAACGTTATTTACTAGGCCGAACGAAATCAAAAGAAAGAATTTTTTCAGGCTGTTTTTAATTTTCATAGGATCTATTCTCTGAATAATTGATATTTTACATTTTAACAAAAAGAACTCCTCGCATTTCTAACTCAACACAGATCATCTTCTACAAACCCAATCGCAGCAGCTGCAATGGTATCGTTTTTAAGCCGCTTATTCCTCCTGTAGCACTTAGATATCAAAGTAACTATAAGTTGAGCTTGCCCCTACAATCGAAAGTTATTTTCCAGTTTCTTTCGAAGAAGTTTGCAATGTAGAATCTGATAGGTACTGTACTCGATATTTCCAAAAAATGGGCCGTTACGCTGCTCCTCAAGTGAGCCTTGTTTGTGCATTAGGATGCGAACAGGTTTCAATTCCGCGCGGCTGAGTGCGGTGAACAAGTCGTCAAAGTAACGAAGCCTGCCTTCAAACTCAGACTGGTTATTACCTGCGCCCATTGTCAAAAATAGGTCAGCACTTTGTCCAATAACAGCCGTTACTTGACGTAAAAAATCTCCTACATTAGGTATTACGCGTTCATCGATTCTAAGCCCTGTCACTAAATTAGGCTGTCCCAAGCCTGATTCCCCCTGTTTAGTTAACAACACATCTAAGGCCTGACCTACATCCATATTGAGAGCTAAAACCTTCCCTTCTTGGTCCTGATTTAAGAAGGCAAAATGGTCCGCGTAGATAGGGTCTCCGTTAATCAGAACGGCATGGGCTGCTTGCTTTTTTAAAATATCAAAGTTCAGAATACCACCAGAACTGCTGTCCTCTAGCAAAATTCTGGGCACAGTATGAATAGCAAATAGATCGCGATACCCGTTACCGGCTACGAACGATAGCTGGCGTATTGAATCAGACTTTACACTCACCAATCCTAGCTGGCGGACTACTTGCGCTACGCGAATAGTGTCAAGGTTCTGGATAACATTTAGCGCCGCCAACAGCTCTCGCTGTTGGTCGCTATATTGATCTGGAGGAATTTCCAGCGGAATAGGCGGGATATCTCTCAGTGACACCATTCCTTGCTGAACTAATAAGCGCATCCCCTTACGATTTAACTCAGAAATGGGAATTTTTTTACCCTGAAATAACTCACAACACGCTCCTACCTGCGAAATACAGAAAATCTCAGCTAATTCTCTCGTGGGTGCTTCAGCACTAACAATCCTATTTTTCTTCAGGAGATTTCTAACGATCTTCTGCCGCACGGGGCTTTGGCGAAGTTCTGCCAGGTAGTTCTCGTAGTCTCTAAAATGTGGAAGAATATTACTGAAAATAGAGCTGGTACATATTGCCCCGAACCCATCGGCTTCCAGCTTGTACGCTGAATCTACAAATCGTCCCGAGACCGGGGACTCGTGTTGGATAGTCACAGGGATAACTCCTGGGACGCTGAGTAAGTAAAAGAAATGGTGGAGCCATGCGGGATCGAACCGCAGACCTTCTGGATGCAAACCAGACGCTCTCCCAGCTGAGCTATGGCCCCTTTTATTCTGATAAGCACGATATAGATATCGTAAACGTTGGCTATAGCTCCAATACCCTTTGGTATGGAGCGGCGGTATTATACGACGTTAAACAATCGAAACAAGGACTATACGGTGGCATTACACTATATTTTCTATTCAGGGAGCGACCAAATTTGTTTATCCGTTATTCAGTGTTTGGCTCCGTCTTTGAGAGTAGCGAACGAGCCGATATCCGAGCAGTACAACAAGGATGGTGCCATAGAGCACTGCTTCACCAATATTGGAGCGCAAAATCCAAAGCAGATGGATAGTGCCTAGTATTGCAGCTACATATACCAGCCGGTGTAGACGTTTCCAATTTTTACCAAGTTTCCGGACCATAGCTTTGGGCGTAGTTATCCCCAAAACCAACAATATAAGATAGGCACTAAAGCCAACGGTAATATAAGGTCGTTCAACGAGCTCTTCCATGATCGCAAAGAAGCGAAAGCCTAAGAGAAATATCATCCAACATAGGAAGTGAAGGCTTGCGTAAAACAAAGCAAATAATCCAAGCATTCGACGATACCGAATAAAACTAACTCGGTTAGTGATCTGTCTAAGAGGCGTTATTGCCAGGGTGATCAGTAGTATCCTCAGGGTCCATTCACCGGTTTCGATTGAGAGTTCCTGGGCTGGATCGGGCCCGAGATCATTTCCATAGATTCGTAAAAGCAAAATAGCGAAAGGCACCAGTGCAAAAACAAACACTGACGGCTTTATCAGTTTTTCCATACTTAAGATTGTCGGGCCGATATAGGTGGCTTATCTAATAGTTCCTAGCCAGATCCATCCCATCATACATGTGAGCAACATGTTCACCATAACCGTTAAATATTCGAGTTTCTATGTATTGACGGCTGAATAATGTTTGTGGAAGCCGGCGTTCCATGTCCTGGCGCCAGCGGGGATGGTGTACATTCGGATTCACATTTGCAAAGAAACCATACTCACGCGACTGTAAATCGTTCCAAGTGGTATTAGGCAGAGTTTCCCGAAAGTTAATCTTAACAATCGATTTAATGCTCTTGAAGCCATACTTCCAGGGCACAATAAGACGCATGGGTGCCCCATTCTGCGGAGGCAAATAATCCCCATAAAGACCAACTGCCATCAGGGTTAAAGGATTCATAGCTTCATCCATTCGCAACCCTTCCCGGTATGGCCAGTCTATAATAGCGAAACGCGACCTTATTCCAGGCATTGTTTCGGGATCTAATAGAGTTTCAAATTCAACATACTTGGCCTTGGAATTAGGTTCGAATTGTTTGATCAAATCAGACAAGGGAAATCCAATCCAGGGAATTACCATCGACCAGGCTTCCACACAGCGGAGACGATATATCCGTTCTTCCAGATCTACGGGTTTCAATATATCCTCTAAGTGGTAAGTACCGGGTCTCGCGACTTCGCCAGTAATCTCCACCGACCAAGGATCAGACTTGAATTCACCGGAATTGGCGAAGGGGTCGCCCTTATCCATGCCAAATTCATAGAAATTATTATAACGAGTTACATCTCGGTATGGTGTTAGAGTCTCTCCCGTGAAAAATGGCTCAGAATCTGGAGCGGGTTTAATAGTCGCAAATTTGTCTTCCCACCAACTATCCGGCGGTGTTCTCTTCATATTGACCGGCGCCCTAGCCTTCAGGCTATCCCCATCCTGCGCAGATAGTGTTGAAGACGAACCTGCACCTACTGCCATACCGAGTGCAAGCGCACCACTATCTCGTATAAACCGGCGTCGGCTTCTATAGACACTTTCAGAAGTTATTTCAGAAGGTTTTATATCGGATGGTTTCTTAATCAACATGAGAGTACCCCTGCTAATGGTTAGCCTGTAGTTACGGTTGTCACAAGATACAACCTGATTTCATCTTTAATATCTTTAGCTTATCTATCCCCAGCTTTTAGTAGTGACCCCATTATATGCGTACTAGGGATCTTTACTGACTTTTTTCTCCTTAAACTGTCTTCGATATAACCAGCCAGCGGGTCCAGAGAGGGCATAGAGAACGCACATTAACAGCAATACTTCATGTGGATTCTGAGCAATTACAACCAATAATACCACCGTAAGGATAAATACCACATAAGGAACAGTACCTTCAAAATGTATTTCCTTAAAGCTGAAATACTTGTAGTTCGAGATCATCAGCAAGCCTGCAAATATGGTCAGTACAGCTGAAAAGTAGGAAATCAGAGGCGTAATCTGCACGCCATACTCATAGCCAACCCAAGGCACAAAAGTTACGAGGCCCGCTGCCAAAGGGCTCTGCAATCCGAGAAAAAAACGCTTATCAACGGTACCCAACTGCACATTAAAGCGTGCTAATCGCAGGGCGGCGCAGGACATATAAATAAAACTTGCAACCCAGCCCACCTCGCCTAAAGAAGCAAAAGCCCAATTGAACATTATCAGGGCCGGCGCCATTCCAAAGGAAACCATATCTGACAAGCTGTCGAATTCAGCGCCAAAGGCGCTCTGTGTATTAGTAAGCCGTGCAATGCGGCCATCGAACCCATCACAGATTGCGGCAATTAGAATTGCCCAGCCTGCGTTACCAAAATTCCCCGACATACCAGCAATTACCGCATAAAACCCGGCAAACAGGGTACCTAGCGTCAGCAGGTTCGGGAGAAGATAGATTCCACGCCTACGTACCTGTTTCCCATCCTCGGAGACGATCTCTTCATGCTCGTCTATAGGCAGAATATTTTCAGAATCCAGCTCTTGATCTTCGCTGCTCATGCAGCCTCCACGCACTGGTTGAGCTCGAATCTCCAATTATACCGTCCAAACGACCCGCCTGAGGTAGTATTTTTAGTATTTTACCGATGGTTGCAGATACTATATGATCGCGCCTCACCTAAAAGTGAACCGGAAAGTGCTACCGATTTACAGGAAATCAAGTTTTAACTCGCTGGAGTCCTTCCATGAATTACTTTAATACACTGCCTCTTCGTCTGCAGTTAGAACAATTAGGCAAATGCCGCTTCATGGACCGCAGTGAGTTCAGCGACGGCATCCGTAAGCTTAATGACAAAAAGGTAGTCATCGTCGGCTGCGGTGCGCAAGGATTAAACCAGGGGTTGAATATGCGAGACAGTGGCTTAGATGTCTCATACGCCCTCCGGGATGAAGCTATATCGGAACATAGGGCTTCGTGGAAAAATGCAACTGAGAATGGATTTGCAGTGGGCACTTACAAAGAGCTGATTCCCTCTGCAGATCTAGTGCTTAACCTTACTCCGGACAAACAGCATAGTGCTGTGGTGAATCAAGTGATGCCTCTTATGAAGAAGGATTCGTCCCTCGCCTATTCACACGGCTTCAACATCGTAGAGGAAGGTATGCAAATACGGGACGATATAACCGTTGTGATGGTGGCTCCAAAGTGCCCCGGTACAGAAGTGCGCGAGGAATACAAACGAGGTTTTGGCGTACCTACCCTGATAGCAGTCCACGCCGAAAACGATCCTAATGGCGAAGGAATGGATATCGCTAAAGCCTATGCAGCAGCAACCGGAGGACATCGTGCTGGAGTTCTTGAGTCTTCATTTATCGCTGAAGTGAAATCTGACCTGATGGGGGAGCAAACTATTCTGTGCGGTATGCTTCAAACAGGCTCGCTACTTTGCTACGACAAAATGATAGAAAAAGGTATCGACGAGGGTTATGCCTCAAAGTTGGTCCAGCATGGGTGGGAAGTCGTATCGGAAGGTTTGAAGCATGGAGGCATTACTAACATGGTAGATAGACTATCAAACCCAGCAAAAATCATAGCCAATGAACTGGCGCAAGAATTGAAACATATCATGGCTCCACTCTTTCAAAAACACATGGACGACATTATCACTGGTAATTTCTCAGCCGGCATGATGGAAGACTGGGCTAACGAAGACGAGAAACTCCTTGGCTGGAGAGAAGCTACAGCGGATACGCCTTTTGAGAGATCTACAGCGGGAGATATGGAGATTCCTGAACAGGAATACTATGATCATGGCATCCTGATGGTTGCTATGGTTAAGGCTGGTGTTGAGCTCGCCTTTGAAACAATGACGGACAGCGGCATAATTGAAGAGTCAGCCTACTACGAGTCTCTTCACGAAGTGCCATTAATTGCTAACCTCATCGGCCGTAAAAAACTATACGAGATGAATAAGGTAATCTCGGATACTGCTGAATACGGTTGTTATCTTTTTTCTCACGCCTGCATTCCCTTATTACAGAAGTTCATGGAAAAGATAGATACCGACGTCATTGGAAACGGATTACAGTTAACTGACACAGGGGTGGACAACACCGAGCTTATTGCAGTGAATGAAACCATTAGTTTGCATTCTATAGAAACAGTCGGCAAAAAATTGCGGAAATATATGACCGCAATGAAAAAAATCATTTAGATCGGACTCAAAAAAAATCAGAGCGCCAGGGTCTTCTCGCCTCTAGAAATACCAGACACCCCGGTTCTTGCGACCTCAAGAACTACACTATCTCCGAGCGCAGTGATAAACGCGTCTAGTTTATCACCGGTACCCGTTAATTGAATCGTGAAGACATTTCCCGTCAGGTCTACTACCTGTCCTCTAAAAATATCAACCGTACGTTTCACTTCCGCACGTTGAGCTCCCACCGCTTTGGTCTTGATCAGCATTAATTCGCGCTCGATGTGAGCTCCCTCGGTAAGATCCACCAGTTTTACTACATCAACAATCTTATTCAAATGCTTGGTAATCTGTTCAATTCGAGCGTTATCACCACTGGTCGTCAAAGTTAAACGTGACAGCGACCGGTCTTCTGTGGGAGCCACAGTCAAGGAATCTATGTTGTAATTACGTTGTGAAAACAACCCAACCACTCTAGACAGTGCGCCTGGCTCATTCTCCATCAATACCGAGATAATATGGCGCATTTTAGGTCCGCTCCGATTTACTTAGGAACATGTCCTTCATTGCCCCTCCTTTAACGGCCATGGGATAGACGTGTTCATCAGGATCCACAAGGACATCAACAAATACAAGCTTATCTTTCCAGGCAAAAGCCTCTTTCATCTTATCGTGTAGCTCATCATACTTTTCAATTTTTATACCAACATGGCCATAAGCTTCTACCAACTTAGTGAAATCCGGTAATGATTCAGCATAGGTGCTATGAGAGTGTCGACCTCCGTATTGCATATCCTGCCACTGCTTAACCATTCCGAGTGCCCGGTTGTTCAGGCAGATTATTTTGATCGGCAACTCGTACTGCATACAGGTTGCCAATTCTTGTTGGTTCATCATAAAACTGCCTTCGCCAGTTATACAGACGCTAACAGCTTCTGGATGGGCAAACTGTGTTCCCATAGCGGCTGGAAACCCAAAACCCATGGTGCCGAGCCCACCGGAATTGATCCAGCGCCGAGGTTTGTCAAAACCGTAGTACTGTGCTGCGAACATCTGATGTTGACCAACATCCGAAGAAACATAGGCTTCACCATTGGTAATTTCAAAGACGGCCTGTACTACCTGCTGAGGCTTTATAGTGCCATCATCAGATGGAGTAACAGAGAGACTATCCTTCTCTCTCCACTGTTCGATCTGTTCCCACCAAATCCCAAGAGAGGGTTTATCTACCTTATTTCTAGATTTTTTAATATATTCCATCATCTCCTCCAAAACTGCTGCAACAGGGCCAACAATAGGTACATCTGCAGGAACAGTCTTAGAAATTGAAGCTGGATCTATATCTACATGGAGTATAGTCGCGTCTGGACAAAATTTACTTGCATCTGAATTGGTCACACGGTCATCAAAACGAACACCTATACCTAAGAGAACATCGCAGTAATGCATGGCCATGTTGGCCTCATAAGTACCATGCATCCCTAGCATCCCCAGGAATTGTTTATCTGAAGCGGGATATGCACCGAGGCCCATCAGGGTATTGGTAATTGGAAATCCAAGTTTATGTGTCAACTTGGTGAGCTGTTCAGATCCATTACCCTGTATCACTCCCCCGCCGGTATAAATCATAGGCCGCTTCGCAGACAAAAGCGCATCAATAGCTTTCTTTATCTGACCAGAGTGGCCCTTTCCAGGCACCTGGTATGATCGTAATTTGATTTCAGACGGGTACTCATAAGGAAATTTGACCTTAGGATCGGTTGTATCTTTCGGTATATCTATGACAACCGGCCCGGGACGGCCAGTTGTCGCTATGTGGAATGCTTTTTTCACGATCATAGGGATTTCTGCCGCATTCTGGACCATGAAACTGTGTTTAACGATCGGGCGTGACACTCCCACCATATCTGTTTCCTGGAATCCGTCAGATCCGATCATGCGGCTCTCTACCTGGCCTGAGATAACCACTATAGGAATAGAGTCCATGTACGCTGTAGCTATTCCGGTTATGGCGTTTGTAGCACCTGGCCCCGAAGTGACCAGTACTACACCTGCGTTACCGGTGGAACGAGCATATCCGTCGGCCGCATGAGTCGCTGCCTGCTCATGACGCACAAGAATATGTTCCACCTGATCTTGGCGAAAGATTGCATCATAAATATGCAAAACGGCTCCCCCCGGGTAACCGAATATAAATTCAACGCCCTCATCGTGCAGTGCACGAATCAGCATTTCACCACCGGATAATTGTTCCACTACTTCAGCCTCTACTTTGTTATTTCTGTACACCGGCCTGAGTAAGACTACGCCGACATCACGACTGGCCAACCCAGCAAGCTGCGAATCCTCTACCAAATCAAATGAATTGTGACAGTCGGCCTAATCCTGACAAAAATCTCAAGATTCCTGCTTCTTGTCGGCCCCCGACGTGATAACGTGATGGGGGGTTTTGGGGCGGATGTTGTCCTACACCTAGATCAGTCTGCGAATATTTGCCTGGTTGCGGCGAGTTCAGACCACAACAGAGCGAGATAGGGGTTGCCGAATCGCTCTGCTCAGGAGGCGATTCTGCCACTAATTCTTGTAAAGTCAAGCTCTTATGAGCTTAATGTTTATAGTGCTCTGGTTAAGCAACTTCTTTATCTAGCTCTGGAGCGACCTTCGAAAGTCTTAGTTCGTTGTCTGCTGCTAGATCAATGATAATAGTGTCACCCGGAAAATAGGCCCCTTTCAAAACTTCCTGGGCAAGCGGATTCTCGATCCAGTTCTGAATAGCTCGTTTAAGCTGCCGAGCCCCATAGACTGGGTCATAGGCAATCTTAGCAATATGATCCAACACCTCGTTGTTCACCTGGATACCTACTCCAGTCTGGGCAAGACGATGACGTAGCAGATTAATCTGAATTTCCGCAATTTCCCTGATCTGAGATTCTTGTAAAGGATGGAATACTACTGTTTCATCAATCCGGTTAACAAATTCGGGTGAAAAATNTTCTACCACTGATTCCATAACAATTTTTTTAACTGAATTATATCTGGCTGCATCAATGGCGGTCTGGTTCATCATCTCTTGAATGCGATCGGATCCTAAATTTGATGTCATCACAATTATGGTATTTCTGAAATCAACGGTTCGACCATGCCCGTCTGTCAGCCTGCCATCATCCATTACCTGCAATAGAATATTGAAAACATCAGGATGCGCTTTCTCAACCTCATCCAGTAACAGAAGTGAGTAAGGTCGACGTCTGACGCCTTCAGTAAGGTAACCTCCTTCTTCATATCCGACATAACCAGGAGGCGCCCCGATTAGGCGGGCCACTGAATGCTGCTCCATGAACTCGGACATATCGATTCGCAACATGGCATCTTGGGAGTCAAATAGGAACTCTGCCAACGTTTTGCACAATTCCGTTTTACCGACACCGGTAGGCCCAAGAAATAAGAAAACTCCATTGGGTCTGTTTGGATCTGACAAGCCAGAGCGGGAACGGCGCACCGCGTTTGAGACAGCCGTCAAAGCTTCTTTCTGACCAATCACACGCCGTTGGAGAAAACTCTCCATATCCAGCAAGCGTTGCTTATCGCCTTGTAACATTTTACTTATGGGTATGCCGGTAGAACGAGATACTACATCCGCTATCTCTTGTTCAGTCACTCGATTACGTAGAAGTTGCTTCTCGGCAATCTCTGCTTCAGCAGCCATTTCTAATTTCCGCTCAAGGCTAGGTATCACGCCATATTGAATCTCTGACATACGTGCTAAATCTCCACCACGACGAGCAGATTCAATATCGTTACGAGCTTTTTCNAAGCTACTTTTAATTNATTGAGTGCCGTGAAGAGTTGCTTTCTCGGCTTTCCAAATTTCTTCGAGATCNGCGTATTCTCTCTCCAAAGTTTCGATATCTTCGGCNAGTTTCNCTTTACGTTTTTGAGAAGCTGGATCNTCGTCCTTCTTCAAAGCCTCTTGTTCAATTTTTAATTGAATTAAGCGNCGCTCAAACTTNTCCATTTCTTCCGGTTTAGAATCGATTTCCATACGAATAAGGCTGGCAGCTTCATCGATTAGATCAATAGCCTTATCCGGTAACTGCCGATCAGTAATATACCTTTGCGACAATTTAGCCGAGCNAATTATGGCAGAGTCAGAAATATCNACGCCATGATGNACTTCATAGCGTTCTTTCAAGCCCCGTAAAATCGCAATAGTGTCTTCTTCAGTGGGCTCCTCCACCAGAACTTTTTGGAACCGGCGTTCCAGCGCAGCATCTTTCTCAATGTACTGCCGATATTCATTTAAAGTCGTAGCCCCCACACAATGTAAATCCCCTCTGGATAAGGCTGGTTTAAGCATGTTNCCGGCATCCATGGCGCCTTCCGCCTTACCCGCGCCTACCATGGTATGCATTTCATCTATAAAGAGAATTATAGAACCCTCTCGTTTAGACAGCTCATTCAGAACAGCTTTCAGGCGCTCTTCAAATTCACCACGAAACTTCGCACCTGCTATCAAAGCCCCCATATCGAGTGCAAGTATCTTCTTAGATCGTAATCCCTCAGGGACTTCTCCATTAACAATACGTTGGGCTAGTCCCTCTGCAATTGCGGTTTTGCCAACACCTGGTTCACCAATTAGTACCGGGTTGTTCTTAGTTCGGCGCTGCAGCACTTGGATGGTTCGCCTAATTTCTGCATCACGACCAATAACAGGATCCAATTCGCCATTTTCAGCGCGCTCTGTAAGATCTATACAGAATTTCGCCAGCGCCTGCCAGGCATCCTCTGCTCCTGAGTCGACAACCTTCTCTCCTCCCCGAAGGTTTNCTATTGCGTTTTCAAGGGCTCCAGCCGAAACNCCAAATCCATTCAGAATTTTCCCGATGTGCCCCTTATCTTTCATAGCTACCAGTAAAATAATTTCACTCGAGACAAACGCATCACCTTTTTGTTGAACCAGCTTATCGGCCTGATTAAGCAATTTACCTAAAGCAGAAGATACGGCTATTTCGCCTTCATTATCCGGTGCCTGCGGGAAGTCGTTCACGACTTTTTCCAACTGTGNGCGTAGCTCGCCCAAATTAAATCCGGTTTGGGACAACAAAAGGCGAACAGAACCCCCTTTCTGGTCAATCAGTGCAAGCAGTAAATGAGCAGGCTCGATAAAGTTGTGCTCTTTCCCTAAGGCGAGGGACTGTGCATCCGCTAATGCAGATTGAAGCTTAGTTGTTAACTTATCGATTCGCATAGTGACTCGGTAACCATAGATAAAGNATTGNCAAGAATAGCTGTGCCACATAATTNACTTTCAAAGATATTAATTGGGTCTAATNATTAATTTTTCAATATCNCAAGGATATTGCTTGATAACCACCCAAATACGCAGACAGATGCCAGTTTGCAAAAGGAGGTGTGCTAACCGGGACTCGTTTCACGAGTCAGTGATTCAGAGATAGCCCTAATGTGGGCCGCGGTAGTTCCGCAACAACCTCCAACGATATTAGCGCCTTTTTTGATCCAGTTGACGGCATAATCGCAATAACGATCAGGAGTGAGATCTTCCCGAAGGGTTAAGCTACCATCTTTTTCTTTGCTTCCATCTAATAACCACCCCTCAGGAACATGCGTGAAAGCATTAGCGTAACCTCCTCGATACTTGAAGCCCCCTGNAGCAATTATCGGCATTGCATCAGATATTCTCTCGGGTAAGCAACAATTTGCCAAAAGCCCGTCGACTGATAATTGTGTCAAGCTATCAATAGCCGCCTGGATGCTTTCACCACTTCGCAAATGTGCTGCTCTCTCGTCATGCAGAGTTAAACCAACCAAAACTGGCTTACCTGACTCAATTGCCACTGATGCTGCCGTAACAGCTTCTTCGATAGTGGACATGGTTTCACAGATGAACAGATCCACATAGGCATCAAGCGCCTCAACTTGTTCTCGATATAGAGGTTCAATGAGCTCACGGTTGAGAACTCGATCAGGTCTATAGCTACCGTTCTGCGGTGGCAAACTCCCTGCTATTAACGTTTTAGACTCCGATTCTGATATAGCTTTTTTTGCTAAAAACCCGGCGAACTGATTCAATTCCTTGCACTTGTGTTCAATATTTTCTTTAGCTAGCTCTCCACGAATTACACCATAGCTATTAGTAGTAATGATATTGGCGCCCGCTTCAATATTTTCCTTGTGTACTTCCACCACAATTTCCGGCGCCACGAGTAGTGCGTTGGCGGACCAAATAGTTGATGGAATTTCGACACCTTTCATCGACAAGGTCTTNCCCATACCCGAATCTAGTAAGTTAATGTGGTCTGACTTCATCTTTTAAGACTAACGTAATAGCTCCATTAATGAACGGCCAGTTGGTTGAATAGCAATAATACTGCAGGATCTTTACCCTGGCAGCCTTTTGTCTCACTTTACATTGACATAACATAACCCAAATTTCTCTAACGGTAGCAATTATGGCCAAACCACCTANNTTTGCATTCGATACCNTAAGCCTTCATGCCGGCCAGCGGCCAGATCCTTCCACTGGATCNCGGGCTACACCGATTTACCAGTCGGCCTCCTTTGTATTTAGAGATACCGATTATGCCGTTGGGTTATTTAATATAGAACGCGCAGGTCATGTGTATTCGCGACTTTCAAATCCAACCAATGCCGTCTTAGANGAACGCATTGCTGCGTTAGACAANGGTGTGGGAGGCATAGCCACNGCCAGTGGTCAAGCNGCTATGCATTTGGCTGTGGCTACTATTGCAGGCAAAGGCGATCATATTGTCGCATCTCGCAGTATTTATGGAGGTACCCATAACTTACTAGCCTATACCTTGCCGCGATTTGGAATTGAAACAACTTTTGTCGATCCACGGGATCCCAAAGCCTTTGTCTCCGCGATAAGGAAGAACACTCGTTTGATATTTGGTGAGGTCCTAGGCAATCCCGGCCTTGAAGTTNTTAATACCCCTGCCATCTCGGAAATAGCGCACCAGGCCGGANTACCCCTATTGATAGACGCAACATTTTCGACCCCCTATCTCTGCAAACCNATTGATTTAGGTGCNGACCTAGTANTGCATTCGGCAACCAAGTTTCTCTCCGGCCATGGAGTTGTCATCGGCGGCTTACTCGTNGANGGAGGAACTTTCGATTGGGAAATGTCAGGTAAGTTCCCGACCCTTACCGAACCTTATTTGGGTTTTCATAATCTCAATTTCGCCGAAGAATTTGGTCCAGCTGCCTTCATTACAAGAGCGCGTAAGGAGGGGCTAAGAGATTTCGGAGCCTGCATGAGTCCGACTACGGCATTTCAAATCTTACAAGGAATTGAGACTCTACCTCTGCGTATGCAAAAACACGTCGAAAACACCAAGACTTTAGTTGAATTTCTTAAGGAGCAGGAACAGGTAGAATGGTTAAACCACCCTATGCTTGCTGACCACCCAGATCATGAATTAGCNAAGGAAATACTCCCGAAAGGTTGCGGCGCCGTGTTCAGTTTTGGCATTAAAGGAGGTAGGGAGGCTGGGATTAAATTTATCGAAAACCTCGAATTGTTTTCACACNTAGCAAATGTTGGGGATGCGAAATCACTCGTNATTCATCCAGCCAGCACTACTCACCATAGAATGGATAGCAAAGCACTCGAATCCGCTGGTATATCAGAAGGGTTGATTAGATTATCAGTTGGCCTAGAAGACACAGAAGACCTTATGAGTGATCTTCGTAAGGGCNTACGCGCGTCACAACGTTAAGTCAGACGGGGTATCTAGTGTATTTTGAAGTAAATGGTATTAAGACTTTCTGCAGTAACGGCAGTGGCGTCCTGCGCACTGNTCAACCTTCGGTTATCTTTATTCATGGTGCTGGACTAGACCATACTACCTTTGCCCTGCCTGCCAGGTATTTCGCTCGTCATCATTATAATGTCTATGCTCTGGACCTACCGGGGCATGGCCGCTCCGCTGGCTCTCCGCTTGTGTCTATTACCGAGATGGCCACCTGGACTAAAGACGCCATGGATCAATTGGAAATTTTACATCCTGCTATCGTAGGCTATAGCATGGGNTCTTTAGTAGCTCTTCAATTCGCCGTTTCCTTTCCAGCTCAATTACGCTCACTTGTGCTCGTTGGGACCTCCATCCCGATGCCTGTATCTGATCCTTTGCTAAATGCTGCTCGGGACAATCATCATGATGCCATCGATATGACCAATACCTGGAGTCACAGTCGCGTCGCGCAACTCGGCGGTAATGAAAATCCCGGTATGAATATGTTAATGAACGGCCAACGGCTGCTTGAATCGGCTCAGGAAAATCTTCTTTTTATTGACTTGAAAGCCTGCAATGATTTCACTGGCAGTTCGGAAGTAGGCAAAAAGATCGAAGTTGAAACGTTGATATTGGTCGGCCAGCAGGATCAGATGACTGCTCCAGTCAAAGCGTTCGAAATGGCCAATGCTATTCCCAATAGCCGAATACAGACACTCAACCCCTGTGGTCACGCGATGCTATCCGAACAACCGAACGCTGTCCTAGATGCTCTCACAACTATCGTCTAGCACCACAATACTATTATTCTGCAAACTCCTTCAGCATACGAATTACCGAGATACCCAGAATGACATAAACACCAAGCANCGGTAGTGAAGCCACCAAAGAGGCGGTCTGCAATTCACGCAATCCCCCGACAAACAANAGACTGGCCGGTAGNGCCCCAAGCGCNATAGCCCAGAATACACGATGCCATGTAGCCGGATGTTGGTGTTNCTGTAGCGATCGCGTCGCACCAGCGGCGATGGTATAGGATGCAGAATCATAAGTTGTAGCCATAAATATTAGACCAATCAAAGCAATATATATGAGCCAAAACTTTCCGAAAGGTAGCAGGGCAATGATGCCAGCTATAGCAGATGAAGGACTGACATCAATCGCCTGGCTTATAACCGGATACATGCCTTCCAATTCTAAGTACAGGGCATAATTTCCCAGCACGATAAAAAAAAGAGCGCAACCGAAGCTACCCCATCCCAACATTCCAAATATTAGGGCACGGATAGTGCGGCCTTCGGAAATCTTGCACACGAACATGCCAATAAAAGGCCCCATCGCAAGCCACCAGGCCCAATAGAATATCGTCCAACTTTCGACAAAATCCGCCCCTTCTAAAGGGTCTGTCCAGAAGAGCATTGTGAAAAAATTCTGTACAACATTACCGACTGATACCAAGCCCATTTCCAGAATGAATTTAGTCGGACCNGCCAGCAGGACAAAAGTAATTAACAGCAAAGCTAAAACNGCATTGATATTACTCAACAATTTTATGCCACGATCTAGACCTCGATAAACACTTAACCCTATGAGAGCTGTCGCCAGAAAAATAATCAACGACTGCAACTCTATNCCGTCTCTAATACCTGTTAGCTCAGTTGTCGCAGACGCTACTAACGAAGTACCAAAGCCAAGACCTGTAGCTGCAGTAGCGATTACACCTACTATAAATANTAGATCAACGACACGACCAGGCCATTTATTAACCTGATTTTTTAAAACGGGTTCGCAGGCTGCGCTCAAGCGCAGTGAAGGAATCCTTTTNACATGATAGGTGCACGCCAGCGCGAGTGCAGGTAGACAATAAAACGCCCAACCGATGGGGCCCCAATGAAAAATCCCGTAACTAACTGCCCAGGTAATTGCTTCCCGTGATTCGGGTTCNAGCCCAAAAGGCGGATCAACNTAATAGAAGGTCCACTCTGTTGCTCCCCAGTAAATAAGAGATGCACCTATGCCGGCACAGAACAACATCGCAGCCCAACTAAAATGAGAATAAGCCAATTTATTGGTATTTCCGAGAACCACATTACCATGTTTACTGATCGCAACCGACAGAAGAAAAATCAACAATGTTATTGCTATAAACACATATAAAACACCGAACTGACTAGTGACATTCTGGTAAAGCCTGTTAATAGANGCTGCGCTAAAATCNGGAAAAATGACAATCATTGCGACTACAAGCGACAGAAGTAAGGTTCCAAAACTGAAAAGGACCCAGTCTACATTCTTCCCGAATGAGCTTTCTTCGATCTGCTCTATTTGTGTTTTTTCTCCATTCATAAAACGGGTCCGTCTATATAAATCAAACAAGCCATGCGACCGGTTTTACCATCCCTACGAAAGGAAAAAAATCTATCNGCATCACAGTAAGTGCATGTATTATCNACATAAATATTTNTTATTCCAAGCTTCTGGAGTTTAACCATANCAATCCGGGATAAATCCGCCATGTATTTTTTTTCATTTCCTGTTGCAACAAAACAGTNAGCGAGGGGCCCTTCTTTTGAATCAATAACTTGGGCCCTNACTTCTTCACCAACTTCAAAATGGCAGGATCCTATGGCAGGACCCAACCAAGCTACCAGCTCAGCGATTGAACTGCGCATGCGATGCACTGTATTCTCAATTACNCCAGCGGCAATACCACGCCAACCTGCATGAGCAATTGCAACTTCATCACCTCGATTGCTAGCCAAAAACACTGGTAAGCAATCTGCAGTGAGCACACAGCAGGCGACATGCTCAGTGCGCGTAATTAATCCATCAACCGAAAGCGGTTCACCGGGCTCTCTAATATCTGCGACCGCCGCACCATGAACTTGATTTAACCATTGCCAACCTAAAGTCTTCGGGAACATCGCCTGCAAAAGTCTTCTATTCTCAACAATAGCGAGACCAGAGTCCCCCACATGACTTGCTAAATTAAAACTTCCGAAAGGCGGCTGACTGACACCTCCTACCCTTGTCGTAACTATCGCCTTTATATTTGGCGGGACAACCCAGTCAGGAACTATTTGTTGGGTCTCAGGCACCTTCAGAGGGCTTCCAGTTCCCGATCAACAGTTAACTGTTCCAACAACCGTTCCATGTCCAGCGGTCGATGACATTCCCAAGCCTGTGATTCCCCTGAGATCGGGTGACAGAGTTGTAAACGACAGGCATGTAATGCTTGCCGCTGGAAATTCTTTAAACACTCAGCGAACGTAACGGAACAAGCGGCAGGTAACCCTAAACGCCCTCCATATAGCTGATCGCCAACCAAAGGATGATTGATATAAGCAAAATGTGCGCGAATTTGGTGTGTTCTTCCTGTTTCCAACTTAACCTGAACATGGGTATGGGAACGAAATCGGGTAATAACACGATAATGAGTTATTGCTTCTTGGCCAAGTTTCTGGACGGCCCGCTTTTTGCGGTTAACAGGATGTCGACCAAGAGGCGCATTCAAAGTACCACCACCGGTTAGCACTCCTTTCACTATGGCTTCATATTCACGCGAAACTGTCCGCTCCCGCAACTGCCTAGCGAGGTCTGTATGGCCTGTATGAGACTTAGCAACAACCATCAAACCGGTTGTATCTTTATCGAGTCGATGTACGATTCCGGCCCTGGGTAATTCTGCCAAACACGGATAGTAATTCAGCAATCCATTCAACAACGTCCCAGTTCTGTTCCCAGCGGCGGGATGGACTACCATATTTGCAGATTTATTCACGANAAGTAGATGCTCATCTTCAAATATGATGTCAAGCGGTATAGGTTCAGCCGACCATGTTTCTGTTGCTACCAATTCAGCCTCAACACTTAAGATATCTCCACCTTGCAGTCGGTCCTTTGGCCTAAGTTGCTTATCGTTCACAAGAAGCGCACCATCCCGAATCCAGCTCTGCAGCTTCGCACGTGAGTAATCTGGAAACAATCTTGCAGCGATCTGGTCTAATCGATTGCCGGAGAGCTGCTCAGGTACTTCAGCCGATAGGGATATTTCGCGGGTCATACTCATATGATACTTCAATAAAGTTCTGGCCACACATCACGAGTGGTATTATCTGCGTTTGGGTTTAAGTCAGCCTCTGTGGTTAAATAACAATTCTAAGGAGATACCGGAGTTAGTGAAAACGCTCATTATGAACATTAATATCGCTCGCCTGTTAGTTTTACTAACCCTGATATTTTTGCTTGGGGGTTGNAGCCTGTTTGGGGGAGACGAAGAAGAAGATGAATTCGCTGGGCTTTCCACTGAAGAGCAGTTTTACCAGCGCGCCCTAGGTCANCTGAATGGACAGAACTTTCGCGGAGCCATATCAACCTACCAGGCACTAGAATCCCGCTTCCCGTTCGGTCGCTACGCAGCTCAAGCTCAGATAGAAATTGTATACGCCTATTATCGCAATCAGGATGATGAAGCGGCCAGAGCAGCAGCAGATAGATTTATCCGGCTACACCCCGATAACGAGAATGTNGACTATGCCTATTATATGAAAGGGTTAGCNTCTTTCGAAGATGGTGGTGGGTTCTTCAGCCGATTCCTNCCCATCGATCATACCAAACGAGACCCAGGCCGATCCCAAGAGTCGTTCAGTGATTTCGCACAATTACTAGCTCTTTACCCCGATAGCCCCTATGCAGGCGATGCCAGATCAAGAATGGTATATCTCAGGAACAATCTGGCAGCTTATGAAATTCATGTCGCTAATTATTACCTAGAACGACTTGCTTACATCGCTGCTTTGAGAAGGGGCCAATACGTGGTAGAGAACTTCCAGGGCACTCCAGCAGTAGCCGATGGTGTTGCGATTATGGTGGAAGCCTATCTACGAATGGGACTGGACGAGCTAGCTGATACCTCGCTGGCACTACTGAAGGAAAATTATCCAGACCACGCTTCAGTTGATGGTGGCGGTGACTTTATTATTCGTACGGAAATCACCGATCCATCTTTACTCTATACTGTGACCTTTGGACTACTTGGAGATAACGCTATAGAACCTCCACTAGCTCCAACCCGTCGCCCGCGCATATCNGGTAGCCAGGAAATTATTAATGCCCAATTCGAGCCCGGAGAATCAGAAAGTCGCAGTTGGCTAAACATCATCTCTCTCGGCATCCTGAACTAGTATAACTAACTGAATATTATATATTTTTCCCCTACTATTACGTTCCTTACCTCTAATTTAAATATAAACTAACTACCTGCCTGCGCTTATTTAGTGAAAAATTCTTGGTAAAGAGTACCCCAGAGANTTTTCGTATAGCCATTTGAATATGTAAACGTAGTAACTAGTCNCCGACTGGCCAGAAACTGGTAATAGGATAACGTCGATCACGTCCAAACCCACGTTTGGTTAGGCGAACACCGACAGGACTCTGCCGTCGTTTGTATTCATTAAGGTCTACCAAGCGTATGATCTTTCTGACAGTTACCTCGTCGAAGCCTTCGGCAACAATTGCGTCAGCGCTGTTATCATTTTCCACATAGAGTTCCAAAATTTTATCTAGGACGTCATAGGGAGGGAGATTATCCAGGTCTATTTGCCCTGGGGCTAACTCTGCTGAAGGCGATCTCTCTATAACTACATTAGGGATAATCTCTTCTGACCCAGTACCGTACTCTACATTTCTGTAAGTCGCTAGCTTGTAGACAAGGGTTTTAGAAACATCTTTGAGTGGATCAAAACCACCGGCCATATCACCATAGAGAGTCGAGTAGCCAACAGCTATCTCACTTTTATTACCTGTAGTTAGNACCAGGACTCCCTTTTTATTAGAAATAGCCATAAGTAATACACCTCTAGCCCTTGCCTGAATATTTTGTTCGCTAACGTCTATTTGTGATCCATCAAATTCAGTATTCAATGCATCAATAAATGCTGAGTAGATCTCATTGATAGCGATAACTGTGTAGTTAACCCCTAAACGCGAAGCTTGCTGAGCTGCCGCATCGATGCTCAACTGAGAGGTGTATTCAAAAGGCATCATAACCGCTTGCACCCGTTCCCTTCCTAACGCATCGACAGCTATGGCTAGTGTCAGAGCAGAATCTATCCCGCCGGATAACCCAAGCACCACCCCGGGGAAATTATTTTTATTAACATAATCTCTAACTCCTAACACTAGTGCTCCGTAAACTTGTTCCTCCAACAAATCGTTATCAACAATATTTTGCTTAGGAATCTTACAAGTACCGTCAGTTTCCACATTTACCTGAACGGAGTAATTCCCTTCGATGTAACTTGGCGCAAGATAGTGGCAGACACCTCCAGCTGTAACAGCCATGGAACCACCATCGAAAAGTAACTCATCCTGCCCTCCTACAAGATTGACATAGATGATTGGAAAATTACCCTCGGTGGCTCGTTTTCGCAGTAACTGTTTACGTTCTTCTAACTTGTTAATGTGAAATGGTGATGCGTTAATGTTAATCAGCAACTGTGCGCCTGCATCACGAGCTTGATCAATAGGAGCCGANTCCCATATATCTTCACAAATAGTAAATCCTATACGAGTCCCAGAAATCTCGAAAACACATCCCTCTTTACCGGGCTGAAAATAGCGCCTCTCATCAAACACCCGATAATTAGGAAGGCATTGCTTGTGATAGGTAATAAGGCGCTGCTTGCCTTTGATTAAAGTAAGAGCGTTATAAAGAGAGCCGTTTACCTGCTCAGGAAAGCCGATCACAATGTAAGTAGGTAAATCCGCCTTGAGTATCTTCTCCAAAGCTCTTTTTATGCGAATCTGCAAACTGGGCCGTATTAATAAATCTTCAGGAGGGTACCCAGTTAACGTTAATTCAGGATAGACAACTAGGTTGGCCGATTGATCTTCGACCGCTTCTTTAGCGGCAGCAATTATTCTCTCTGTATTACCATCAATATCACCCACTAATAGATTCAGCTGCGCCAGCACCACATTTAAGCTGTCTGCCATAATTGCCTCTTATTTTCAGCTTCCAATTAGAAGAATCCTTGATCTTCTGTAGATTTAAGCTGTCTACCCCAATCCAGAGTCTTATCCTCTGTCTACTTTAACACTCACATTCGCGATCCTGACGTCGGAACGGCCATCCTCCAGAAAACTGCCCTCATTATCGCCGAATTTTCGTTAACTTGTCAGACCGTTAGACTAAACTACCTCTNCTACAATCCAGAGAATGACTTCTTTGGGAACTCACCTTTTACTCAATTCTGGTACCTACTTTAACCAGATTCATTGCAGGTGGCATCTACCAAGCCATAAAGGGTCGGTTTTCTTTATTTCCACGGTAGTGTATTTTTACAGTGCAACGCTGGTTTTCCCCTAGNCACAAGACTATTAATTGTACATAAGGTAAATTCGTTGCTGAGTTGTACACAAAACAGACCAAAATAATCAAGAGACGATACATGTTCAATAAGCCCTTTAGTATTGCTGTTATTCTCACCCTATTGGCTGTACTGCCACTTTACCTGCTGAGCGAACAACAATTCCAACTTAGCACTGCAAACCTGCCATTTTTTGTCCTCTCACTTTTCGTGCTGTTGTTGCTGAGCGCCTACTGGAGTAACGCGATTAAGCCCACTCAAAAACCTACGGACCATCGGAGTGGTGAACTCCTTGAACGTGAGAGCGGTAAAGTTAAATGGTTTAATGCTAATAAAGGATTTGGATTTATTACTAGAGGGAACGGTGAAGACGTATTCGTGCATTTTCGCTCAATTCGAGGAAAAGGCCACCGTGTACTCCGTGACGGACAGCGAGTCGACTTCTTTGTCAGTGATGGCGAAAAAGGATTACAAGCTGAGGATGTTGAAGTTGTTTAATAAAAGCAGGTATTAATGGAATAATAGCAAGGTTGTTTTGCAACTTTCATGGCAATTATTGCTTTATTTTGGATCTTCTGTAATTACATAGCCGGGGATAGGCAGCTTACTTTGCTAGTAATTTTTTCATGTTTATTTTCTGTTGGTTAATTACCCTGCGTGCACGAAGGGTGCGCTACTTTAATTAAGTGAATCCGATCCGCTTCTCTAGACGTACCAGAACCACGTGCGTTATAGTCAGGCAGGAGGTATAAGGGCTTATTACTACTGACCATTAAAACGCTGAATACTTTTTTTACCAATGTCTTAGAGAAGGAGATACCATGCAAACAATGCTTTTACTGCGCATTATCAGTGCGGTGATTGTCTTCACTATAAGTGCCTCTGCACTAAGCGTCGAGGAAGGCGAATTAGCACCACATTTCAATTTGCCCTCAATCTACCCCGATAAACCGTCAATCTCCTTGCAGGAACTGGCAGGTAAAACGGTGTACATAGACTTTTGGGCTTCCTGGTGTGCGCCCTGCCTGATCTCACTACCACTCTATAACGATATGTACCATAGATATAAGGATCAGGGCCTCGAAGTTTTAGCAATCAGCGTTGATAACCCAGCCGAAGAAGGCCTTGAATTTCTGGAAGATACTCCTCTGGATTTCCTTATTCCCTCTGATCCAGAGGGTGAAACCGCCGAATTATTTCAAGTGATTGGTATGCCGACTTCCTACCTCATTAGTCCCGATGGCGAAGTAAAGCTCGTGCATATGGGATTCCGTAACGGCGATATGGATATTATTGAAGCAGCAGTTAAGGAAGTCCTAGAAGGCAACTGAGTTCATGCGCCATTTTCAATCTATCCTTACCGGTATCTGCATAATTTCCTTACTGTCAGGATGCGCGCAAGTCCGCCCTTGGGAGCGTGGCTATTTAGCAAGAAAAGAGATGGCCTGGGAGGTTGATCCANTGGAAAGNCTGCTTAACAACCACATTTTCTTCAGTAAGGAAGCCTCTTCAGGAGGTAATAGTGCTGCCGGCGGTGGCTGCGGTTGTAACTGATAATAAGCTGGCTCCGGGAAACTTGAGCAGAGGCTAGCGAAGTGGCTACCAATCCCTCCCCTAGTCTTATTGCTCTCTCCGCTACGGCGCTAGCCTTACCCGGCATCACAAGCGCTGACGCGCCGCCTACACAAAGTACCATCTCCTACAAGTTTTCCAACTATGCTGAAGATGATTTGTCACGCAGTGAAGCTCCTTTTGGCGATCTTGAAAGATACGATATAGATGTCCATCAGTTTCAATTCATAACCCCAATCGATAGCTCCTTTTCTTTACACATCGATGCCAATTATGAATCTCTCACCGGTGCCTCACCCTGGTTCACTTCAAAAGGTGTCAACGGTGATCCTATCGTCAACTTAAGTGGTGCCAGCGGCATACGAGACAGACGCAGTGAAATTTCCATAGGAACGAAGTACTACCTATTTAATGGCAGCGTGGGTGGCAACATCGGCTATTCTGAGGAAGATGATTATCGTTCTAGCTATTTTGGCCTTACTGGTGAACGTCATTTCAACAATGAAATGACTACGGTATCACTAGGCTTCAGTCATTCATCAGACGCTATCTTCCCAACAGATGCTGAAGTCTTTAACCGCGTTATAAGCGAAGACAAGCGCAGTACTTCAGCGATAATTTCGGTAAGTCAGATAATTTCACAGGTATCGTCATTTCAAATTGCATTNAGCCTAACGAAACAATCCGGATTTCTTAGCGATCCTTATAAGCTAAAAGACATCAGGCCGGATAATAGAACCCAAATAGCCTTAACCAATTCCTACCGCCACTTTTTCATCAATGCTAACGCAGCTTGGCATGTAAACTATCGTTACTACCACGACGATTTTGGTATTAGTTCTCATACATTTGATATGCGTTGGTATCAGAANCTCAGACAATCCATACAATTAGTTCCTTCGGTGCGTTTCTACAGCCAATCCGCAGCTAGTTTTTTTACCAATGTTGACAATTTTGTGAAACCTGCGGACGAATATCAGTCAAGCGACCATCGTCTATCAGCTTTCGGCGCATTCAGTGGCGGCCTTAGCTTTGTCGCTAATCTGGGAAGCTGGACAGCGACTCTAACGGCTGAACGTTATGTAAGTAACGATAGTTATTCTGCTTACAAAGTGAGTCAACCAAGCACAGCNCTGGTGCGCTATAATCGTATTTCAGTCGGATTTGATTACACATTTTAATTACCACTGCTTAATATTATGAATCTCTCTTTGAAACGGTTTTCTTTCCAAGCAATGGGAAGTTATTGCGAAATACAGATTTACAATGAATCACGAATTAATGCCAAACGCATAATCCGGAAGCTTGCCTCTGAAGTGAGGCGACTCGAGCAAAAATACTCGCGGTACCGGTCCGATAGTCTCGTGGCTGAAATCAACCATTCAGCTGGAAACAAGTTGGGCATAAAGATAGATACCGAAACAAAAGCGCTGTTCGATCACGCGCTGAATTGTTTTGAACAAAGTAAAGGNCTGTTCGACNTCACTACTGGAATACTAAACCGAATTTGGGATTTCCAGTCACCCAAGGTGCCCAAACAAGCGGAAATCGACCGATTGCTACCTTTGATCGGGTTCCAAAAACTGAGTTGGCGCAAATCGAGACTTATAATGCCGGCGAACATGGAGATCGACTTCGGGGGTATCGTTAAGGAGTATGCGGCTGATGCTGCAGCAAAACTCGCACGGCGGTTAGAAGTACAACATGGACTAGTAAACCTGGGCGGTGACTTTGCAGTCATAGGAGCTCAACCCAAAAATCAACCGTGGAGCGTGGGAGTTGCAGATCCAAAAAACTCCGACAATATGATGGCAAAGATCGAACTACTCGATGGTGGATTGGCTAGCAGTGGTGATTACGAGCGCAGTTTTGTCCATGCGGGCAAACGCTATAGCCACATATTGAATCCTAAAACCGGTTGGCCGTGCACTGGCTTGCGGGCAGTCAGTGTAGCAGCAAACTTATGCACCGTAGCTGGCTCCTTAGCAACTATCGCCATGTTAAAGGATGAGAAAGCGGGACTGGACTGGATAAGGGAGAGCGGATTATCAGCAGTTGCAATGACTTCAGACGGGCGAATCGAGGGAAACCGCCTCAAGAATGTTAAATCCGAAGCCTTGGAATAGCTGTATGAACTTTTAATTCAATAATTCCAGAAATGGTTCGTCCAGGGCGGCTAACTGTTCTCGCAGTTCAAGAATATGACTAGCCCAATAACGTTCCGTATTAAACCAGGGAAAACTCTGGGGAAACGCCGGATCTGTCCAGCGCTTGGCCAACCAGGCACTGTAATGCATTAGGCGGAGGGTCCTGAGTGGCTCGACCAATTCGAGCTCTTTTTCCCGAAAATCAAAAAACTCACTATAGCCTTCCACTAGTTCGATCAATTGTGCCTGCCTTTGATTACGATCACCGGAAAGCATCATCCACAAATCTTGTATTGCCGGGCCTGTCATTGTGTCATCAAAATCAACAAAGTTGGGTTTATCATCTTTCCANAAAACATTACCAGGGTGACAATCACCATGGATTCGCAGTGTAAATAATTTACCAAATGACTGAAAGCGGTGCTCGATAGCCCGAATGAGATCGCTGGACAAGGTGTCATATGCATTGATTAAATCAGTTGGAATGAAATTATTTTCCAGCAAAAATAAGCGACTCTCTTCTGCAAATAATTCGACACTTAGGATCCTGCGATGCAGAAAATTGGCTGTAGCGCCAACCGCGTGGATTCTGCCGACGAATCTTCCCATTACAAGTAAGGTATCCAAATTATCCAGCTCTGGAGGCCTTCCGGAAATCTGGCGGAAGATTGCCAAATGAAAGTCCTCAAATTCAAGTAACGTACCCTTATCGCCAAACGATTCAGGTGCAATCACTGGTATTTCTAGCTCAACGAGCTGCTTAGTAAAAGAATGTTCTTCTAGAATTTGTTCGCGGTTCCAGCGACCTGGTCGGTAGAACTTGACGATGATGGATGTTGTGTCCTCTAGCCCGACCTGATAGACCCTATTCTCATAACTGTTCAAAGCGAAAATGCGAGCGTCGGTTTGAAAGCCTAGCATTTCGACTGCTGCAAGCACTCTATCGGGAACTAATTGTGAATAAGGATGATTTTGGTCCATCTGCTAAACTGCAGAGCAACCAAATATACTATTCATAGATTTTGCAGACACCCGTTTAGGTATCCTTAGTGTCGGCCTTTGCACCGACCAAGGATACCGGGAACGGAGATATATTGTCCCCATTGGAAATCTTACTCACACCGCTCTTCTCAACTTCATCAATACGGATTATCGCCTGTATAGGGATAAAGCTGCGTTTAACACCATTAAATTCAGCTTTTAATTTTTCTTCGCTTGGATCAACCACCATCTGGGTTTTTGCATCAAACATGTAATCTTCGACCTCAACGAATCCATAAAGATCGCTTTGATAAACTTGCTTAGCAAACACCTCATATACTTTGCCCTTGTTTAAAAAAGTTATTTTGTAGATTTCGGATGAATTTCTCATGAAAATTAGTCTCTTAGAGTTTAATTTCAGACGTCAAAAAATGCCGTTAAAGTATTGTACCAAGCACAGCCCATTATGGTATTGGCCTTCGAATTCCTATATTTGGCTAAATAGATAAATTTCAAGTCATTATCGGCGAAATCTACGCCTTTTACTCCCTAAATTTTGCTCCTGTTGTTAAATAAACTTCAGAAATACTTCCAACTTAAGTACTCTTGAGCTTTGCTGTTATAATTCGTTCTTTTCATAGAATGCCAAATAATCCGTGCAATCAGATCAGGTCGATTCAAAAAAGCCTCTAGCTCATTCTAACGATGAGCCCACCCGGGTATTCATCAAGACACACGGCTGTCAGATGAACGAGTATGACTCTGCTCGGATGCTAGATCTGCTAAAAGAGTCACAGAACGCTATCGCCGTCGATGATCCAGCACAAGCGGATCTTTTACTGCTAAATACCTGCTCGATAAGAGAAAAAGCACAAGAGAAGGTTTTTCATCAATTAGGTCGTTGGCGTAGCCTGAAAGAGGTTAATCCCGCGCTTAAAATTGCCGTAGGTGGCTGTGTGGCGAGCCAAGAAGGGGTAAATATAGGCAAGCGTGCACCTTTTGTCGATGTAGTATTTGGACCTCAGACATTGCACAAGCTCCCGGAAATGTTAAGGCAAANCGGTTCAGAAAGCCCTGTCGTAGATATAAGTTTCCCAGAGATAGAAAAGTTCGACCGCTTGCCACATCCATCCGCCGATTCTTGCCAGGCATACCTTACGATCATGGAAGGATGTAGCAAATATTGCACCTTCTGCGTGGTACCTTACACTCGCGGAGAGGAAGTCAGTAGACCTTTGGATGACATACTGGCCGAGGCAGTTCACCTAGCTGAGCAGGGGGTTAGGGAAATTAATCTGCTAGGGCAGAACGTTAATGCTTATCGAGGACTCAGCCATGATGGTAACGTAATCGATCTGGCTTTGCTCATAAACTACATCGCTAGTATAGAAGGTATTGATCGTGTTCGCTTCACTACTTCCCATCCGGTCGAATTCTCAGCGAGTCTGGTAGCNGTTTACGGAGATGTTCCTGAATTAGCGTCTCACCTACATCTCCCCGTACAGAGCGGTTCAGACAAAATATTGGCCGCTATGAAGAGGGGGCACACTGCGCTCGAATACAAATCGATAATTCGTAAAGTTCGAGAACAGCGTTCTAGTATAAGNCTTTCATCAGATTTTATTGTCGGCTTCCCAGGTGAAACTAATAAGGATTTCGAAGATACCATGAATTTGATAATTGATATCGGCTTCGATTCCTCTTTTAGTTTTATCTATAGTGCTAGACCTGGCACTCCTGCTGCAGAACTNAAAAATAATACATCCGAACAAGAGAGAAAACATCGTCTTTCAACATTGCAATCACAAATTGCGAAACAAGCTGCCGCAATTAGCGAATCTATGGTTGGTATGCAACAAAAGATACTAGTCACAGGGCCGTCAAGAAAGGATGCTGCAGATTTGCAGGGTCGGACAGAAAACAATCGCGTAGTAAATTTTAGATGTGCCGATCACTCATTGGTCGGCAATTTTGTATCCGTAACCATAACCGATGCCTTGCCCAATTCTTTACTAGGGCGATTATAAAAGGCTCTTGAAATGATTGAGTAATACTCGCNATAGCTTGATATACTAATATCAATTCAACTCCTGAGAGGATTTACAACGCCTGCATGACAACCCATACCCATAGTCTGACTCTTAAACCTGATAGTGCCCAGCGTTTATCCAANCTTTGCGGGCGTTTGAACGAACACATTCATCAAATAGAATCTTTCCTCGCTCTAAAGATCCAGCAACGAGGTAATGTTTTTCTCCTCCACGGGAATAATTCGGCAATTGCTGATGCGATTCATGTTCTCAAATCTTTGTACTCAGCTACCGAGCAAGGAAATCTATTAAGCCCTAACCAAGTTCACCTTGCCCTGCAGGAAATACAAACCGGATCGGATGATTCGGAAGAGAACGAAATCAACAGTCTGTTGATAAAAACTCCTAAAACATCGATAAAACCGCGCAGTAGCCATCAGAAACAATATGTGCAAGGAATTAGTAANCATGATATTAATTTTGGCATTGGTCCAGCCGGAACAGGGAAAACATATCTCGCTGTAGCCTGCGCAGTGGAAGCNTTAGTCCGTGAACAGGTAAACCGATTGCTGCTCGTTCGCCCCGCTGTAGAAGCCGGTGAGAAACTAGGTTTTCTGCCAGGTGACCTTGCGCAGAAAATCGATCCTTATCTGCGACCACTTTATGANGCACTGTATGAGATGCTGGGTTTTGAAAAGGTCGATAGACTAATAGAAAAAAACGTCATCGAAGTTGCACCTCTCGCCTACATGAGAGGCCGGACTTTAAANCATTCCTTCATCATTCTTGACGAGAGTCAAAACACAACAAGTGCACAAATGAAAATGTTCCTAACACGAATTGGGTTTGGATCTACAGCCGTGATCACCGGCGATGTAACTCAAATCGATCTACCTAAAGGAACTCGATCTGGCCTAGTACATGTGAGCAAAGTGTTGGTAAACATAAGCGAGATCGGTTTTACTTATTTTAATGCTCGTGACGTTGTAAGNCATCGCCTAGTACAAAAAATTGTAGAGGCCTATGATGAATATGACCTTCAATCTGTCCCCAAATTAGGAACTCAGGAAACCTCTCACCTTAATGAACGTGACAATTGAAATCACGAACGATTGTGATTCCCAGTGGGTCCCTGACCAAGAAACTTGTGAGAATTGGATTCAAACTGCTCTTGATCTGCTGGGGGAAAATAAACAATACAACGTAAGTCTTTGCTTAGTTGATGAAGCGGGATCTAAAGATCTCAATTCCCGTTACTGTGGTAAACAGAATGCCACAAATGTATTGTCTTTCCCCGCTCAGCTGCCACCGGTATTCAGCAACCAACTAGAAACCACTTTGCTCGGCGATGTCGTGATCTGCCCAGCTATTCTATATAGAGAAGCCGATGAGCTAGGCAAAACCCCGGAAGCTCACTGGATTCACCTCTTGATACATGGCNTTCTGCACTTACTTGGTTACGATCATAAAACANANGGGAGTGCNGCTATAATGGAGGAGTTAGAAATAGACATACTGGAAAAACTTGGNTTCCCGAACCCATATTTGNTAGGGTAACCCTNTTCTCGCCGACGTGGAGGTATAAGAGAAACCATCGAATGACTGATGACCAATCTAGCATCGATCCAAGGCCCAAGTCATGGATCGATAAAATTGCACAAGTCTTTTCCGACGAGCCCACCGATACTAAGAGCCTGCTCGAGTTGTTGCGAAACGCTGAGCAAGATCAGCTCCTCGATGCAGATGCACTAACAATCATAGAAGGTGCTCTGCAAGTCTCTAGCTTGCAGGTGCGCGACATAATGATCCCTCGGTCACAGGTTGTGAATGTCCCTGCTAAACTATCACCTAATGATATTATTCACTTAGTTACAAAAGCTTCCCACTCGCGATTCCCTGTAACGGGTGAAACCGTCGATGACGTAATGGGAATATTATTGGCGAAGGATCTTCTACCATTGATTCTTAATAGTCAAATCGAAGAACTTGATATTAAAAATATTGTGCGACCTGCTACTTTTGTTCCGGAAAACAGAAGGCTTAATATCATGTTAAAAGAATTCCGTGAAACGCGCCAGCATATGGCCATCGTTATCGATGNATATGGGAGCGTAAGTGGAGTCGTGACCATTGAAGATGTACTTGAACAAATCGTTGGAGAAATTGAAGATGAGTATGATGTAGATGATGAAAGCTACATTAAGAAATTCGACGACGAAAATCATATCGTTAAAGCCATTACTCCGATGGATGAATTTAATGAATATTTTGGAACGAAATTTACAGATCAAGAATTCACTACGGTAGGTGGTCTCGTATTGCAGCAAATTGGCCACATCCCTGAACGTGGGGAGACAATTAACATTGGTCCATTCCTTATAACAGTTCTCAATTCAGACAGCCGCCAAATTAAACTTATTAAAGTCACATCAACCCTTATTGATACCCGTAAGAAACCGATCTAAAGCCGATTAGCGCCGATTATTACGCCCTGGATCTACCTGTGAACCTTGGACTAGGTTATGCTTGCGTCCTTTTGAAGGTATATTTTAGGAACGGCCGATNGTTTAATAATCTGACAGGCNACTAATGAGCAGTATTAATCCACAATATCCCCCACAAGACATAGAAACATTCGTCCAGAACTACTGGAAGCAGCATGAGAGCTTCTTAGTCACCGAAGAACCCAACAAAGAGAAATTTTACTGCTTGGCGATGTTTCCTTACCCCAGCGGCAACCTCCATATGGGGCATGTTCGGAATTATACCATTGCTGATGTCGTGTCTCGTTACCAGCGCATGCTAGGAAAGAATGTGCTACANCCTATGGGTTGGGATGCCTTTGGATTNCCAGCCGAGAACGCGGCTATGGAGAATAAAGTCCACCCTGCCAAATGGACCTATGCAAATATAAAATACATGCGTGAGCAGTTGCAGCGACTAGGTTATGCCTACGATTGGACACGTGAACTCGCCACTTGTCACCATGATTACTACAGATGGGAGCAATGGTTCTTTATCCGCCTGTTTGAAAAGGGATTGGTTTACAAAAAAAAAGCTGAAGTTAATTGGGATCCCATCGATCAAACAGTACTGGCCAATGAACAAGTCTTAGAAGGCCGAGGCTGGCGATCTGGAGCTGTAGTGGAACGTCGCAGTATTTCGCAATGGTTCATTAAGATCAGTGCTTTTTCCCAAGAACTGCTAGATGATTTNGATACTCTCGCAGGTTGGCCTGATAGAGTCAAAACCATGCAGAGTAACTGGATCGGTAGGTCAGAAGGCATCGATCTTGAATTTGAAGTAGCTGGCGAACCAGATGACTCGTTAAGGCGACTATCCGTATATACTACTCGACCTGACACGTTATTGGGTGTTACCTACGTAGCAGTAGCTCCGCAACATCCACTAGCCATAAAAGCGGCTTCCACGAATGCCGAGCTAGCTAAATTTATTGAGCAACAAAACAAAATTAAGGTTGCTGAAGCCGATCTCGCGACCATGGAAAAGCTAGGCATGGATACCGGCCTGAAGGCTATCCATCCAATCACTAAATCTGAGGTACGAGTCTTTGTCGCCAATTTTGTATTAATGAGCTATGGCTCTGGAGCGGTAATGGCTGTTCCTGGCCATGATCAAAGAGACTGGGAGTTTGCCAAAAAATATGGCCTGAACATTAAACAAGTTATTAAACCCGTATCGCCAGATTCATTTTGCGACCTCAAGCAGGCAGCATATGTTGAGAAAGGTATATTAATAAATTCAGGTGAGTTTGATGGTCTTGATTTTAACTCTGCTTTCGAAGCAATTGCCAATTACCTCAGTAAGATTGGTAAGGGTCAGAAGACCGTAAACTACCGTTTAAGAGACTGGGGCGTATCCAGACAGCGTTACTGGGGCGCTCCTATCCCTATGATCAATTGCAATAATTGTGGTTCAGTTCCTGTTCCAGATAAAGATTTACCAGTAATCTTGCCTGAAGACATCAAATTTGATGATTCAGGATCTCCACTTGGGAAAATGCCGGATTTCTTGAAGGTCAAATGCCCGAAATGTCGTAAAGAAGCGCACCGAGAAACCGACACGTTCGATACTTTCATGGAATCATCGTGGTATTACGCACGTTTTACTTGTCGTGATCAGGGAGACAGTATGCTTGATCACCGCGCAAATTACTGGTTACCAGTGGATCAATATATCGGGGGTATCGAGCATGCAATTTTGCATCTTTTGTATGCCCGTTTCTATCATAAGCTACTCCGCAACGAGGGCCTGGTGCATACAGATGAGCCCTTCAAGCACCTGCTTACTCAAGGCATGGTATTGAAAGANGGCAGCAAGATGTCCAAGTCGAAAGGCAACACCGTCGATCCTATGCCATTAATAGAGAAATACGGTGCCGATACTGTACGGATGTTTGTGATGTTTGCCTCTCCCCCAGACCAATCTCTGGATTGGTCTGACTCCGGAGTTCAAGGNAGTTCAAGATTTCTAAAACGTTTGTGGAAAACGGTTGCAAGCCACCAGGCCGTGTCTTATGAAAAAATGTCAGCACAGAGGTTTAACAAGAAACAACAAAAACTTAGGTTGAAAATTCACCAAACGATTCAGAAAGTCAGCGATGACTTTGGTAGGCGACAGACTTTTAATACAGCAATAGCAGCCATTATGGAACTGATCAATGAAACTAGCAGATTTATTGAGAATAGCTCCCAGAAGAACGACGAGCAGGTGGTACAGGAAGCCCTTGAGACCGCGATTTTGATGCTTGCACCTATAGCCCCTCATTTTTGTCACGCCCTGTGGAATCATCTAGGTCACGATGAGGCAGTGATTNATGCCCCATGGCCACAGGTAGACGAATCAGCACTGACTCGGGATACAATGTTAATCGTGCTACAAGTGAATGGTAAACTACGGAGTAAGATCGAAGTCCGCAAGGACATTGCAAGGAAAGACCTTGAGCAACTTGCACTTGACGATGAAGTAATACAGCGGTTCACTTCAGATAGAACCATCCGCAAGGTTATAGTCGTTCCNGAGCGCCTGGTTAACGTCGTAGNGAATTAGGAAGCCCCTGACTAATGACCAAATACGTAGCAATTATCCCATTTTTTGTCTTTATCATTACCCTTAACCAGTGTGGTTTTACCTTACGTAGCAACGAAGTTATTTCTTCCCGCTTCAATTCAATCCAGCTTAACCTTCAACCGCCAAATAGTGAATTATCACGATTATTAAGACGTAGGCTGGATATCTCAGGTGTTGAAACACAGCTTTTAACTACAAATTCACCTNATTTCAATCAACCCGTTCTAGTTATCAGCGATGAACAAATGACTAACAGGCCTGTAACATTTAATCCCAGAGCACGGACTGCCCAACAGGAAATGCGACTGTCGATCACAATCTTGTTTGAACAAGGAGAACAAATGCTAATCAGGCCAGAAACCCTTTCCGTCGAACGTACTTACTTCGAAGATGTTGAAAATATNGCTGGAAACCAAGAGGAAGTAGTCATTATNAGAGCTGAAATGCGAGGGGAACTCGTCAATCAAATCATGCGCCGACTAGAAGCCGCTAGCAATTGATCTGATCACTGATGAAAATCAAGGCAGAACAACTAACCCGTACACTTGAAAATCATAGTATAGANCTTCTCTGGTTAGCTGGTGACGAACCTTTATTGATACAGGAAGCTGCAGATCAGGTTCGCNAACACTACCGAAATAAAGGGTTTGATGAACGCGAAGTATTAGACGTTGATAATAAATTTAATTGGGATAAATTTTCTCAAACAACCAGCAATCTTTCCCTCTTTTCTGAGAAAAAAATAATCGAATTGAGAGTCAGCAGTGCAAAACTGGAAGAAACTGGTAGGAAAGCCTTGCATACTTATCTTGCCAAACCTAATCCGGATTTTTTTATTTTCATTATCAGCCCCAAGCTAGATTCCAGTACTCTAACTACGAAATGGTTCAAGAAAATTGAATCTCACGGCACATTGGTTCAAATTTGGCCGATAAACCGCAATGGTTTGGGGGCATGGTTGACGCAGCGTCTGCTACGAGAGGGTATTAATGCTGATTCGGAAGCCTTAGAACTACTTATCGACAAAGTAGAAGGTAATTTACTTGCGGCGACTCAAGAGATCGAAAAATTGAAGCTACTTGCTAACAAGGACAGCAAAAACAATATTACTCTCGATGCAAATACAGTAATGCAAGTAGTGGCGGATAGTTCACGTTACAATGTTTATCACTTAGTTGACGCTGCTCTTATCGGTGACGCAGTTCGATCGCAGAAAATTCTGTGTACCCTTCGTGCAGAAGGGTTATTTCCATTACAAATCCTTGCGGCGATCACACGCGAATTACGTTCTTTGCTGCCCCTAGTTGAAAAAAGAGAACAAGGTCAAGGTATAAATAGCATCATGCAAACCAGTCACGTTTGGTTTAATAGGAAACAAGCTGTGGGTGCCGCGCTAGGGAGGATAAAAACAACAGATATCTGGCACCTTCTTGAGCACGCAGGACGCGTAGATCAGTCAGTAAAAGGAATAACTGGAGCTAATGCGTGGGATGAGCTTAGCCTTTTGTTATTGGCAATCTGCGGTCAGTCCACCGCTACAATGATAAAAATCGCATATGCAGAGTAGGCTATATTTATCAATTCAGACCTCGTCGCACTAGTAATGGAGTTATATCAGCATCACGACCGCGAAACTCTCTGAACAAAGCCATGGCGTCCTTAGCNCCGCCGCGCGACAGCAAAGTTTTTCGAAAGTGATCCCCATTCTCCCTTTTTAAACCACCGTTCTCCTTAAACCATTCGACTGAGTCAGCATCCAGCACTTCACTCCAGATATAGGAATAGTAGCCGGCATGGTAACCACCCATTATATGATTGAAGTAAGTACTACGATAACGCGGAGGCACTGTATCCATTAAGATGCCAGCAGCTTCCAGGGTCTCCATTTCAAACTCCATGATCTTATTCGGGTTAGGCACTTCGCCAGGCGCAAGCTGGTGCAATGCCTGGTCAATAATAGAAGCTGCAAGGTATTCAGTAGTNGCAAACCCCTGGTTAAAAGTCTGTGTAGAAAGCACTTTATCGAGTAATTCTTGCGGCATTGGTTGCCCAGTTTCATGATGAATAGCGTAGTTGGCAAAGACTTCCGGCCAAATTGCCCACATCTCGTTCACCTGGCTCGGGTATTCCACGAAATCGCGAGGGACACTCGTGCCAGAGAAGTAAGGATACTCCACAGCGGAAAACATACCATGCAGCGCATGTCCAAACTCATGAAACATCGTAGTCACTTCATCAAACGTCAGTAAAGTCAATTCGCCATCAGGTGGTTTCGTAATATTTAAATGATTAGCCACTATTGGCTGGGTATTTAGCAACTTACTCTGAGACATATAGGAATTCATCCAAGCACCGCCTCTCTTAGTTGGCCTGGCATAGAAATCAGCTATAAAAATTGCCAAAGTGGTTCCTGCCGTATCATAAACCTCAAATACCCGCACATCCTCATGGTAAAGGGGTAAAGATGTTTGCTCCTCGAATGTAATACCGTACAGTTGTTCAGCNGCGAAAAAGACCCCATNATTTAGCACATTATTGAGCTCAAAATAAGTTCGCAAGTCATTAGCGTCGAACTCATAACGGGCNAATCTAAGTTTATCTGTGTAAAAATCCCAATCCCAAGACGCTAATGCGAAATCCTGTNCAGAATCGTAAATNATTTGCTGAAGATCTGCGGCCTCCTTCTTAGCGTTAGCAACCGCTGGGACCGTCAGTTCGGCAAGNCGATTGTTAACCGCAGCTGCCGTCAACGCTGTGCGATCTTCCAGAATGTAATGGGCATGATTATCGTACCCTAGTAATTGTGCTCGTTCNGCACGAAGCCGCACTACGTTAGACAGTACCTCCGTATTATCAAAGTCACCACCCCGACTACCTCTNGACAACGAAGTAGTATGTATTCTTTCACGCAGGGCACGATTCTGTATTGAAGCCAATGTTGGTTGCCCACTGGTATTGAGCAGAGGTAGAACGTANTTTCCAACTAGATCCCGATCGAAGGCTTCTTCTTTTGCAGCAGCAATCAATACATCATTCAGGCCGGCCAGTTCTTCTTCTGAATCTACGACAATAGAAAGATCATTTACTTCACTTAAAATATTTTGACTGTACAGGGTTTCCAGCGTAGCTATCTGGGCATTAAGTTGTTTCATACGCCTTTGTTCCGACAGGGAAAGTGCAGCTCCGGCGCGGACGAATTCTATGTAGTACTTTTCAAGTAATCGCTTAGCTTCTGGGTCAAGTTCTAAGTTATCGCGCTGACCATAGAGCTTCTCGATGCGCAGAAACAAATCGCGATTAAGTAGAATATTGTCTTGGTGTGATGCTAGCTGGGGAGCCAATTGTTGTTCCAACGCACGAATTCCATCGCTCGTATGTGCGCTGGCCATAGCATAAAATANTCTGGAAACGCGGTCTAGCAATTGACCGGAAAGCTCCAGAGCCAAAATGGTATTCTGAAAACTTGGTTGATCTACCTGATTAACAATAGCGGCGATCTCCCCTAGTTGCACGGTCATCCCTCGTTCAAAAGCGGGTAAATAATGAATATTCTGTATGAGATCGAATTGAGGATAATGAAGATAAAGTGGACTTTCTTCGAAAAATGGATTTGTCGCTTCTTGCGCGGAATTAGAGCCCAGCACAGTGTCATTCGCTCCCGCTAAATTAGTAATTTTCTCCGGCTGCTCTCGCTCGGAGCAATTAGTGAGCAAAGCAGTTAGGAAGATTAGATTTCTAAACTTTAAATACATTTCGTGATACTGGGCGTTGTTAAGCCATTAGAGTTGATATTTCAGAATTTCGCTGAGAGCCGGACTCCCTTCGAAAGTTAGAACAGTTACATACAAGCCTACTTTCCAGCACTTATACTGGTATCTTTCTCCAGCTCGTATACCAGGTCTGAAAATTCTTCTATCTTCTTCTCAACCGCACCAAGTGCATCAGCGAGTCCCTGATTATAATAGAAACCGCCTATTTGTTCGGCGAAAAAATCCAACATAAACTCAGCATCGAAACCTCCTATTTCAATTTTCAGGTCATCAGCCATGTATTCCTGTAGACGCTCCACAAGCTCCTTTTTTGACTTCTGATCCAATCTGATTTCCTGCAACATTTATGCTCCCAGCTGCCGTGCTAGATCGAGAAAATCATTGGCTGTGTAATCAAATTCTCCGGTTGTATTATTACTCACAATTCGTCCAGGGCCTCGCTCCAATGGCCTGACAACATAAGCAGTGCGCAACCCGGTTCTCGCNGCCGCTCTCAAGTCTCCGGGATGAGCAGCCACCATCATGACTTGTTCTGGAGACAGTCCTAAAAGGTCAGCAGCTGTCAGGTAGGCTTCAGGATCCGGCTTGTAATGTTTCGCTAATTCCGCTGACAAAACCGCATCCCAAGGTAAACCCGCATTCTTCGCCATATTGGTGAGAAGGGCCACATTGCCATTGGATAACGTCGCAATAACATATTTAGTTTTTAATCTATTCAAACCAGCAACAGTATCCGGCCATGGTGACAGTCTGTGCCAAGCTCGATTGAAGTCATCCAGTTCTCCTTCGCTTAGTCCGACCAAACCGTGCTCAATAACCAATTCATCCAGAATCATTCTATGTAGGTCATCTATTTTGGTCCAAGGTAACTCACCGTTACGTACTTTATTCATAGCCGGACCGTAGCCAGCGCGCCAATTATCTGCGAATTCTCCCCAGTCAATCTCAAATCCTTTACGCGCCGACAATAACTGCCCTTCCCTGATAATTGAGGAGCGCCAATCAACTACAGTGCCAAATACGTCAAAGGTCAGAGCCTTGACGGAATTAGCTACTTCAGACTGGGCCGCCGCTGGATTTGAACCGCTAACACCTAATGACATAGCTGTAGGAAATATCAACAGCTGCTTCAGAAAACCTCGTCTGTTGTTAATCGAATCGCAATAACTAATTTTTGAAGGGAATGGGCTCATGGGGAATTAATCTCGAGTTGTTTGGTTTTANGGTTTTTGCTTGACAGAGAAAACGACGGCTGCGCATTCCCTTATGGCTGGAACGGTAGCATATCTATGTACCAATATCATCTGCCTTTCCAGAATCTACTCTGTAGTTAACAATCGTTGAAAAAAGAGGCGAATCGCCGGGGTTCTAGTACCAATCAATCTTGTAACCATTAACAATCGTTGACTTTAAAAACTCATGCTCTATATACAAGAATATAAGACAGAGTTCTTTCTAAAAGCTGTCGTATTAGGTTAAGGTCTGCTGGAAGAAAACTACAAGGATTGCTATCGGACAGAAAAATTTTACGTAAACCGGCCAGATTTTCCAAAACAATCCCGATTCTACCTCAGGACACCCCTGCTTGATCTCCTCGAGAATATCATTGCGACGCCAGATCCACGCAACAAATATACAAAACGCAAACCCTAATAAGGGCTGACTAATTTCTGTTGTATAAGTCACAACCATATCGAAAACTGGATCGAAGTTAAACACGATAACTAGTGAAATTAAGATTATGACAGTGCCGATCATCACCGCAGCCTTTCGCCTTTCTATACCGTGATGTTCTACGCTATAAGCGACTGGTACTTCTAACATGGAAATAGAAGATGTTAAGGAGGCTATCGTCATGAGCATAAAGAAGGCTACCGCTACTAGAATACCAACGAAGCCCATCGTATTGAAAAGAGAGGGNAACACAGAAACTATCAAACCTGGCCCGGCGATAAGGCCACCATTTTCATCGAAGATTTCGACTCCGTTACTAAGTGCCACATACATAGCTGGCAGGATCAACATACCAGCCATTACTGCAATTCCTACATCCAGTAAAGCCACCAAACCTCCCACTGTGGGCAAATCTTCGCGTTTATTTATGTAGGAACCATAAACCAACATAGTACCCACCCCTAGAGAGAGTGAGAAAAACGCCTGACCCATCGCATCAACGAGCAAAGAAGGATCAGCAATACGTGTAAAATCTGGGATTAGGTATGCCCGAAGTCCTTCAATTGCTCCAGGCAAAGTCATGACATAGAAAATAAGTAAGATCAAAATCAGGAGTAGCGAGGGCATCAAAAGTGATGCCCATTTCTCAATACCTTNTTTGACACCTGCACTTATGATATAGACTGTAGCGACCATAAATACTATAACGAAGAGACTGTTTCGGAACACTGCGTCCTGGTCTTGTGTTAACCATTGCGCTAATCCATTCATACCCATCAGACGCGCCAGAGGATCGAAAAAGAAAGCAAGCATCCATCCACTGACAATGGCATAAAAACTNAAAATAAAACTAACGGTGATTATTCCGGCAAATCCGACGATCAATGCCAACATTCGACTTTTGTATCCAGAAGAAATTGATCTTAACGCGGTTACGGCATTAGCTCGTGCATGCCGGCCAATTATTAGTTCGGCCATTAAGGCTGGATAAGCTAGTGCAAATACCAGAATAAGGTAAACAAACAGAAACGCCGCACCACCATTCGAGGCAGCATTAGTCGGGAACCCCCAAATATTGCCAAGTCCGACAGCAGANCCTGAGGCCGCCATAAGAAATCCNAACCTGGAAGTAAACTCGCCTCGCGAAGTTGCCATTAGTTACTATTCCCTCAAATTTTATTGCTAAACATCAAGGATTTTCGGCCTATGCAAGAGTAACTTAACACTTCGCAGCGGTAAACGGTGATCAATTATTGGTCGAAAGATTCTAGNGTAAAAAGAAAATTTATAGGATCNGACAGAATAAACACTACGTTCGATACAAGTGACACAACGCCCCCAAGATTTACCTCAAGGGTAGGAATGCGNAACCGATTATCGGAAGAAGAAAAAGTAGCGATACCAGAGAAACTTTCCCGGCGGGGAATAATGCTTTCAAGGTTTGCTTTTAAGGTTACTCCAGATTCGGAAGGAACANTATTAAAATTCATACTAATAAATTGACTACCGGTATCTANATTTACNGAGGTTATAAGTAGTCCAGANNNNGANTCGAAGACATGAGGGGCTGAGCTAAATCGATCAGTAATTTCAACAGTGATGTATACGAAATCTAATGGATTGTTATAAATTGGTGTAAAATAGGGAGCATAAGGTGCTTTCGCTTCACCTAGTGAGACAGTAGGGAGNTCATCAATAGCATCAACTATCTCCATACCTTCTCCCAGTACTTGACCGAATACGGTAAAACCACCATCAGTTACATCAAGAACTAAATTATCAGTCAAGTTAACAAACCATTGGTTAGTAGCGCTGTTAATTACTCCCCCGACCCTTGCCATAGCTACTGTGCCTCGGGTGTTCGATATACCACTGTATTCATTCGCTATTGGAGGATCTGTCGGCACGTCGATGGGGCCTTCAAACAATTTGAATCGAAAAGCGCCACCTTGTACAACGAAATCATCTATAGCTCNATGAATATACGTGCCGTTNTAATCATTNCGATTCACGTAATTGAGAAAGTTTTGGACAGTAATTGGAGCCGTGTCATCCAATAAATCNATTGAGAAATCCCCAATACTGGTACTGACGCGGACGATTGTGCCNGCCACAGCTGGANCGGCATAGAAGCTGGTTAGAAAGAAGAAAATCAGATAATAGACGTTTTTATTTAATAAATGTAAGACCGTCGCATACATGAATACTCCAAAATATTAATACTAGCGCTGGGACTATTTCAACCGATGGAGCATAGGTTAAGTCTTAACAAGATTCAACTTTTCAACCGAGNAATACAACCAAAGCTATCGGCAAAAATAGCCTAATTTCGAAAATACTAGCTGAAAAAATGTGATCTCGTAGCGTATTTTGATGGTGAGAATCAAATAAGCTATGCTATGGGCCGACTGATAATCTTCCCATTTTTCAAAAATTTGCTTTTTTTAAAAATCATGCAGTCAAATATTTATTCATAGAAACAAAATTACCCAGTGACTCAGTCGACTGATCAACAATCGCGATCATTTGGAATCGGCATAGATTTTGGCACTACCAACAGCGCTGCCGCCCTCTTCGATGGCAAGAAAATCNACCTTCTAAAGCTCGAAAAGAACTCTGTGGTAATGCCNTCGGCTACTTATATAAATAACGAATTCAAGATCATTACTGGAGAAAAAGCTATAGAACAGTATATTGAAAGTAATANAGGGCGTACTGTGGAGTTTAGCGCTGAGATCCTCGGGGAAGCTCGCACGACCACTGGTCAAATAGGTGACCATGGCCTTCCTGAAGAAGCGAATACAAGAAAGCTCTATGGTCAGTCATTTATCGACGGNANTCAGAAAGGTCGATTATTTAGGGGCACTAAACGAGTGTTAGGTAATAATGAAGCGNCTCGCCTTATAGTGTTTAATAGGCCCTTCAGGCTAGTCGCTTTTATTACTCCCCTATTGTTACGCATTAGAAGAAGTATAGATAAACACTTACGCCTCTTTGAACCCGACGCTGAATTCACTAATCACGCTTGCGTTGGTCACCCAATAAATTTCGAAGGATCAGGCCCTCAACGAAATCAACACGCACTCAACCTCCTGTCTGAAGCNTACACACACGCGGGTTTCTCCAAGCAATGTTATTACCCTGAACCGATAGCCGCTGCTCTNAGTTATCTCTATGAACATCCACTGGCTACCGACCAAACACTACTGGCNGTGGATTTCGGAGGCGGTACTTTAGACCTCTGTATACTTAAAAGAGAGAAAAAGGAATTTTCAATTATTGCAACTCATGGCATAGAGCTAGGAGGAGATTACATCGATCAAATCCTATTCCNGAAGCTGGTCTTTCCTCTGCTCGGNAAAGGCGAGCGCTGGCGTCGCGCAGGCGAAGACAGGGAGATTGAAACCGTTTTCCCGTTCCATGAATATGAGGACTTGTTACTCAATTGGGCTGTAAGTTACATGTTAAACCAAAATAAATATACGTCTCCGATAATGCAGCGCATTAAATACGGTGACGAAGCAGCCCTTAAGTTTCGACGTCTTTACGATCTAATAAAAAACAACTACAGCTATCTTGTATTTCAGAGTATAAAGGAGATGAAAGCTACNCTCTCCGACCTATCAGAAGCCAAACTAGATATACCAGAACTTGATATCGAATTGTTGGTGACTCGTGAAGAGTTTGACCTGATGATCAGCGAGATACTCGAGAAGTTCAAAAGAGCTATTAACGAGCTGTTAGCAAAAGCCCAGTTATTTNCNAGTGACATACAGTTAGTTATCCGGACCGGAGGATCTTCACTTATTCCAGCTGTCAAACAAATACTAGACATTGAATTCTCTGGAAAAGTCATTGAGCATGATCCTTTCACTAGTGTTGCGGCTGGGCTTGCTATCGCTGAATATCAGAAATTAGGCAACCAGCAAATTACCGAGAATCCCTCTGATCTTGNAGAGTAAACTTGCATACTTTTCAATGACTACAAAAAGGAAGTAGGAAATTTGGTGTTTATCTTTGGGCTTTTATATTTTGGATATTCGTTAAATTCCAAGCTCTTTATAATCGTTCTCCCAAAAGAGCTTTACTCTTGAATCGATTTGCTGGGCTTTTGCAGAGTTTATCGATAAACCATTACAATAGAGATTATTCTATTCGAAGTTGGGAGTCTTCTAAAAATGGGGTAATCCCATCTGTAGCGGAAACATAAGGCCGTGAACTTAATTTTGTATGCTATCCCATTCTTTTTCCTACTCATCTTTTTAGAATTAGGATGGGGATTTGCCCGAGGTCGNAACACATACCGCATTAATGACACTATAAATAGTCTGTCTATGGGCAGCCTCAGCAGGCTCCAGAGCCTAGTCATACTGGGAGTATCCGGTGCGATTTATGAATGGATAGTAGCCTACTTCCAATTGAGGCAGTTACCTGGTGACCGAATTTGGGTATGGATATCCTGTTTTATTCTGTATGACCTTGCCTACTATTGGAAACATCGGTTGGGGCATGAGATGCTTATTTTGTGGGGTTCTCACGTCGCCCACCACCAGAGCGAAGATTTCAATCTAAGTACCGCNCTTCGGCAAACTAGTATCGATTTCTATAGCTTTCTTTTCTACCTTCCCTTTTTTGTATTGGGATTTCCCGCGGAGGTATTATTCACAACAGTTAGCGTGAACCTCATTTACCAGTTCTGGGTTCATACAGAACATGTACCAAAACTTGGAGCCCTNGAATGGNTATTCGTTACCCCATCGAACCACCGGGTCCATCATGCTCGAAATAAGATCTATGTCGATCATAATTATGGTGGCGTATTCATTATCTGGGACCGCCTCTTCGGCAGTTTTCAAGAAGAACTCGTGGAAGAACCCGTGATTTTCGGCCTCCGTAAACCACTTAACAGTTGGAACCCAGTTTGGGCAAATGTGCATGTGTATTGGCGCTTGATTAACGACTTGAGAAAAGCAAAAGGCCTAAGGAACAAATTGGCCATCTGTTTCAAACCACCTGGCTGGCTACCTGAAGGCATGTTGAGTAGTTGCCAACTAAGAAAACTCACTGTAGACCTAACTACCCGCTTCGACCCTGTTATTCCAACTTTCAGTAAATACTACACCCTAGGACAATTCGTGATATCCGTGTTGATTAGCCTTTACCTATTACAGTATTCGACACAGCTAGATTACGAAATAACCGCCATGGCCGTTGTATTCATGGNTTATTCTTTCTACGTTCATGGTACTTGGCTGGAAAACCGCCCAAACGCACTGAGACAAGAGCTTTTCAGGATGATTTCATTGATAGTGCTAATCCAGTTCGTCCACGTTCATATACTGTTGAAAACTTCAATTACTGTATATGCGGCTCTTTCCCTATTAGCTTTGTATTTATACAAGGATGGGGTTTTCTTAACTAATAACCAAACGATCCACAATGATAACAAATCGCAAGTCAAGTCACACCCTACTGCGTAACACCTAGATTATATACATGTAACAAATGTTATAATATATGCAGTAAAGCAGCGTCTCACTTTCNNAGTGATTACCTTGCTTTTATTAATTGAGACCTTCGCGTTCTTCCCTTCGCGCTCCAGCAAGAATACCNGGCAACGCATAATTACCTTCATGGCAAGCATACTCATAGAGTGCTCCCGAAGCCGTGCGCATAGGAATCTGAGCGGTCCAGGGTTGAGTATACGCTCCATCGTCTTCCACTGTGAATTCGTAAAGAATTTCATTAGGACCAGTTCGCGTGAACCGTTCAGTAACTTTCGCTGTCGAAGGCAGGTAAAGACTGTGTTTGATGGCAAAGCGAAAACTTTGCTGAGGATGAAAGTTAGCTGTTTCAACCACTAAAGTGTCACCCTCCCAGTGACCTACAGAATCTCCTAACCAAGGACTGAATTTTGTAGGAAGGCGTTCTGCGTTGAGGCGGATTATGCGAGCATCATGATTCATCTCTACAAGAATCATCACATAACTTTCATTCTGAACTATCTGATAGTGATTATTATAAAGGACTGGCAGCATTGGTGGGCCCCCGCTGGAACCAAATCCCACTATGCAGCGTTCACCAAGTGGTCGCTGTTCAGGCCCATCGTAGCCACTAGACTGACCATACTGCAAGAAAGCCCCTCTGGCAGCAGCTGTGTAGGGTATACGCCCATTTGCAGGATCCACAATAAACGATGTGCGATACTCCCCGCTAATTTCTGCGATCTTAGTCCCAGGATCTATCCAAAAGGCATTATAACCAGCATCAGTATTCCCATCTGTCGGTGGCAGGCGGTCAGGATCACTAGGTGCATTGTCTGCATTTGTTAGAACATTAAGAGCAGCGGTTTGCTCTAACCGAAGCGCTTCTTCGACATCAACNACAAGTCGATCTCCGAGAACTGGATCCCTTTCTAACGTAGTTACGGTGGCAGACGTCCATACACCTTGCAAGTCCGCTACTCCGGAGCCAGTGCGTGGCACTTCCCAATCTCCCTGAGCAAGGAGTGGTAATTGAAGCAGAANAAAGCAACCTNATAAAAGTGTCGAAAGAANACTCTTCATAAACATAATTCCTAAAAATCTNTAGTCACACTAACCCTTCNNGGATCACTCAGACTAAATCTGATNTAGCGGAAATTCCAGCAAAAGCTGACCATTATTCGGATCTCGAAGCTCAAACTGAGCCTGGTAGGCCCTAGTAAGCGCTTCTGTAAACGCACTACCATCTTCAAGATTGCTGATAATAAAGATTGACCTCCCAATTACCTCATGATTCGGCGGCAAATCTAGTGGGTTAAACAAATATCCCGTATTTNCACTCAACATTCCCTGCACAGTTGCCTCTACAGTCAACCCAGGACCAGAAATTTCGGAACGTACCCCCCTNAATAGAGCGTTATCGCCATTGGCATCCGTTATCCGTAAAAATATGTTTGCTTGCCTAGTAAATAGTTCTAGATTTTTTACNGAAATAGTAGGNGTATAGATAGGGTATCGAAANCCAACTTCGATAATCCCATTGCTAGANCTATCGGTAATCAATTCNCTCTGTAATTGTTCGGCTAGAATTCCTTCTCCGGCTTGCCNCGGCAACAAGTACAAAAAATAAACAAATGCAGGAATTACAGCGGGCAAGCACACGACGATACCGTAGATTCCCGGTTTACCACCTAGAAATCGATTGAACGGATATAANGCTACTAAGAGAGCTACAATAACGAGATTCCAAATCAACGCTCTAACTAGCAAGGACTCATTGCCNAACTGAGCCGGGTTTTGAAAGATGAAAAACACTGCGGTAATCGCAATAAGAACAGAAGGTAGGCTAATAAGTATGTGTGGAAGAGTTATCTTCATAGTATCCATCAGGACCGCAAATGTATCTCGCTAGGCGCCTGCTTATCGGCGTGATAAGAAGATCTCACTAAAGGCCCACTGGCAACATTTTTGAATCCCAGTTTTTCTCCGAATATGCGCAGCTCGTCGAACTCATCTGGATGTGCAAATCGCTCTACTTTAAGGTGATACTTACTAGGCTGAAGATATTGACCTAGGGTAACCATGTCCACGTCGTGTTGTTTCAATTCTTCCAGAACCTGTTTTACTTCATCGTTGGTTTCACCGAGCCCAAGCATTAATCCTGATTTAGTAGGTACGTCAGGCTGGTAACGCTTATAGCCGGCCAATAAATCCAAAGACCATTGATAATCTGCACCAGGTCTTGCCTGTTTATATAGTCTAGGAACAGTTTCCAANTTATGGTTAAAAACATCCGGAGGGGTTTTTTTAAGAATATTAAGCGCAACATCCATCCTTCCACGAAAATCAGGTACCAGTACCTCTACTCTGATACCAGGGTTATGGCGACGAGTGGCGNTGATGCAATTTGCGAAATGTTCGGCTCCGCTGTCTTTTAAATCATCTCTGTCAACCGAAGTGATAACGACATAATTCAGCCCCATTTCGCGCACTGCCTCAGCAAGTTTAATCGGTTCATTCTCATCAAGTGGTTTAGGCTTGCCGTGGGCAACATCACAAAATGGGCATCGGCGTGTGCAGATATCTCCCATTATCATAAATGTGGCGGTTCCATTATTGAAACATTCACCCAAGTTAGGACATGAAGCTTCTTCACATACGGAAGCTAGTTCGTGATGACGCAGTATCTCTTTGATATGGTTTACTTTTCGTGAAACAGGGAGTTTTACGCGAATCCAGTCTGGTTTTGCAGTGAGTTCTTTAGTAGGAATAACTTTTACCGGGATACGACGCAGCTTTTCTAGGCCACGCAACTTTTGTCCTTCGATTAATATGTTGCGCCGTTTTCGTTCAGCCATAACAACTCTGCTAATTTCGCTAAAACTCAATTGTGCTGGTAGTACTTTAGATATCCAAGTTCCCTNAGCAGCTTATTACACAGGACCTTGCTTACATTCTGTAACAACAAGTCCTGCTCGCCGACGTAGTCTACTACCTGTGTAACACGGAGGTTTTCAAATCCACATGGATTTATATTAGAAAACGGAGCAAGATCCATATTCACGTTTAGGCTGAGACCGTGATAGCTCCAGCCATTCTTTATCCGTAATCCCACGGCAGCTATTTTAGCATCATTCACGTACACGCCGGGAGCTTTTGGCTTGGTCGTTGCNGCNATACCGTAATCTTTTAGTGTTGCAAGTAACGCGTTCTCAATAAAATCTACCAGCGCTCGAGCCCCAAAATTNCGGCGTCTAACATTGATTAATAGATAGGCAACCAGCTGGCCGGGTCCATGATAAGTAACCTGACCCCCACGATCGATTTGGACCACAGGAATGTCACCTGGATTTAGGATATGTTTGGCTTGACCTGCNTGTCCCTGGGTATAGACAGGTTTATGACTCAGCAACCATATCTCATCAGGCTTTGAAAGCGCAGAATTCTCCGCCAGGTAGCGCATTGCTTGCCACACTAACTCATAGNTCTGCAAACCGAGCCTTCGCACAATCATTTCCGGGGTTGTGCCAACTTCGGGAGAGGAGGGTTGAGCCTGAAACCACTTGTAATCGGTCAGTAGCAAAGCAAGGCACCTCTTAGGGATTTAACTATACATATGCTGCTTATGAAGGTAATAGTTTCTGCTCAGAGTTGTGACCAACCGCTTTATAAGCGGTTAGATCTAGCCAGCTCCAGTCCAAACGCCTTGTACCCTATTATAGGCATTGTTTTACTGTTAACCACACAACACGTATCAGCAGATAAGAGCTCAAACACCGACATCGGCGCTTTGCCTGGTAAGTAAAAAATTGATGTAAAAACTCTCTAAATTACCATCTTTACGTTTTCAATTTTCTGTAGGTCTAAAAAAATGCGAGATAGTTGATCTTCTCCAGTAGCAGTAATGGTAACAGTGATGGAGACATAGTTTTTTTTACGGCTGGCCCGTAAACTTACTAGACCTTCCGTGATCTTTCCTGTGTGCCTCTCTATAGTTGCAACAACCTCGGCCTGAAAACCATCTCTCAACCTACCAATAATCTTTATTGGATATAGACAGGGAAATTCAATCCGCGTTGTTACTTGATTATCTGAGTTGGAGCTTGGAGACACTGATTGTTTTTAAGTTTACCCACCAAAAAGGTTACTAAAGAAAAGAGTAAGCCAATCTATAAGTCGCTTAAGCAGTCCTCCTAACTCAACTTCTTGCATGGCAATTACGTCGCCACGGTAAATGACGTCATTATCGAGTACTACGTTGACTACTCCCATAATCTGTCCATTGTTCAGAGGNGCACTGATTACCTCATCAATATCCAACGAAGCGGTCATGGCNTCGGCCTGTCCTCGCGGAATTGTCACATAGACTTCTCCCGGGACTCCGAGATCGACAGCAGTTTGACTACCCGACCATACACGAACATTAGTCAAGATNTCGTTAGGTTCGTACAGCTTATGAGTTTCATANTATCTGAATCCATAGGTGAGGAGTTTCTGNGTTTCAATAGCCCGCGANTCCTCACTAGCCGTACCCATGACTACCGAGATTAGTCTCATACCATCACGTTCGGCGGANGCCACTAGGCAAAANCCTGCTGCGTCNGTCCAGCCNGTTTTCATTCCATCAACATTNCGATCGCGAAATAACAAAGTATTTCGATTGCTTTGCCGNATGTCGTTGTACATGAANTCCCGCTCGGCGTACATCGGGTAAAAATCCTGGTGACGGTAAATTTCAGATCTGGCAAGAATGGACAGATCTCGNGCAGACATGGTGTTGTAGTACAATTCGGTATCGAGTCCACTTGAGTTCATAAAAAAACTATTAGTCAATCCAAGTACTTCCGCGTATTGATTCATCATATCGGCAAAGGCTTCCTCACTGCCGGCAATATGCTCTGCCACCGCTACACTGGCATCATTGCCGGACTGTATGATGATCCCTCGCAGCAGGTCTTCCACACTTACCTGGGTGTCCACACCGACAAACATCTTCGAACCTTCCATGCGCCAGGCATTTTCACTGATATGCACCAAGTCATCTAGACCAAGGTTACCGTTGATAAGTTCTTCCTCCGCTATATAGGCCGTCATAATTTTGGTTAGGCTGGCGGGTGGTAGAGCCTCATCAGCGTTCTCTTCCACGAGAATGTGGCCAGTCATACCATCAATCAAAATATAACTGGTTGCCGCTATTTCCGGTGGCCGAGGAATAATAACTTGGGCTATTGTTTGATCGTTAACCAAAACAAGAAACGCCAAGACTAATAACCGATTAAAGTGCTTCATACTTCTTTGTAGAGGTAACATATATTTAGCGTTCTTTGATGACATAAAGAAATCCGTATTTAAATTAATGTATGTGTCGAACCGGAAAACGAGGAATCACGTTGCGAAATCATTCGATATGCCTAATCTGTTACAGTGTACGGACTTCCCAGTTCAGCGGCAACTAGACTTTGAGTGAGACGACGAATCTCAATCTCATCATTCAGAGGACCAATCCTGACCCGGTGCAATATCCCGTTAGTCTGACTATATACTTCGCGAATAAATACCGGACGATTGGTCATCCGCCGTAGTCGCTTAGATACCTTTTGAGCTTTATCTAATTCAGAGAAAGCCCCAACCTGCAAATATTTATCACCNCGTGCAGATAATCTTAACTCTTCTCCNTTTCGTNGTGATTTCTGGGCNCCAGTTAGNTCTTGCTCAATATNGGAAACCACNATTGCCTCCATTTGAACCCGTGCCGTNCCGAATTCCGCNTACCCCAGCTTAAGAGCAGCTGCATAAGAAAGNTCAATAATACGATCGCCATGAAAGGGTCCGCGGTCATTTACGCGGACAATTATGCTGCGATTGTTATTCAGGTTGGTAACTCTAAGAAAACTCGGAATTGGTAGAGATTTATGCGCAGCAGAAACCTGATACATGTCAAAAATTTCACCGTTGGACGTTTTGTGACCGTGAAATTTTTCGCCATACCATGAAGCCACTCCTCGTTCACTGTAACCCTCCTCAGTCGGCATCACATGGTACGTCTTACCAAGAACGGTATAGGGACTTAGATTACCAGCCATGGTGCGGGTTACCTGCACCGGTGTCACTTCTGGAATGGTCGCAATGTCTAAANTCCCAATCGGTGCCCGATCCTTTTGAATACTGTAGCGGGAAGCATTAGGATTGGTNGGAGCGGAAACANTACTACAGGCTGTGATCANGACCATGATTACAGCCAAAAGCCAACTCTTGACTAGCATAAGAGTCATCTGCAACAGNCCTTTTTCTAGAAACTCGATAATATTTAGTTACTTAGCGTCCAAAANGACAATAATTTTAACCATACTGGAAGCTATCAGGTGCTACCGGGCTGACTTTCTTATAGAAATCAGTGTTGGAGACTAATNAATATAGAAAATTACTTTTTTAATATCAATGAGTTAAGTTNTTTTANNNCGGCCATGTGTCTGAATTGACATGAGTAGGCCAAACCCGACAAATAAAGAGACGATCGCAGTTCCACCTCGAGAAATAAAAGGCAAAGGCAAACCAACTACTGGTACCAAACCCGAAACCATNGCCATATTCACAAACACATAGAAGAAAAAGGTCAGGGTTATGCTGCCAGCAAGAAGTCGACTGAACATATCNTTAGCGGANTATGCTATATANGANCCCCGCANCAGGATAAAAAANTAAAGACAGATAAGAAAAAGNACACCTAGCAATCCAAATTCCTCNGCTAGTACGGCAAGGATAAANTCGGTATTACTTTCCGGNATAAAATCCAAATGTGACTGGGCCCCATTTCCATACCCCTTACCATATACACCTCCTGATCCAATAGCGATCTGCGATTGGATAATATTNTAGCCGGCTCCTGTTGGGTCTCGATAAGGGTCAAATAGNACTAGTATTCGNGCTTTTATGTGTTCTGGAGCNAGGAAAAGATACCATGCNGGCGAAGCCAGCAGCAGACCCAGGGAACCAGCAATCACNATACGCCAGCGAATTCCTGCGAGCAGTACCACGAATAATCCAGACATCACCACCATGATGGCTGTTCCGGTATCATTCTGAATAATAATCAGTACAGCTGGAACCAGTATCATCAGGGCTGACCAAAACAAATGTTTGAACCGTGGAGGTAATGGTCGGCNCCCCAGATACCAGGCCATCACTAANGGNACAACAATTTTCATGATTTCCGAAGGTTGGAAACTAGGGATGCCAGGTAAATCTAGCCAGCTTCGGGCTCCACCGGCCTCCACCCCGATGACAAGTACCAGGGCCAGTAAAGCAATTCCTGCACCGTACATAGAGAGCGCCCAACTTCTGAATACTTGTACATTAAACTGAGAAACGATAAACATCGCTAATATTCCAACAAGCATGACCAGAGCTTGTCGGCGCACAACAACCTCATTACCATCGCTCGCACTATAAAGAACGAACAGTCCAAAAAAGCAAATAAGGATAAGTCCAACCAACAGAGGCGGATCAGTATGGACAAACCGCCAAACCGAAACTGAGNGATTACTTGATTCAGCTCTTGGGGATTGACGAATGAAATCGCGGTTANTCATCAGCTGTAATTACTTGATGTTCAGAATGCGCATCNTCTNCGAAGGTANCNAAATCGAGCTCCAATATATCTAACAAGTAAGTATCGATAATCTGCTTCGCAATAGGTCCCGCCACGCTGCTACCGTGTTCACCATTTTCCACAAATACAGCAACCGCT
>PARV01000039.1 GCA_002712055.1 Gammaproteobacteria bacterium
GTAATTGCTCGGTGCTCCCATCGGGGAACACGGCGGTGTATTTCATACTCTTACCCCTATAATGCATATGCGGGGACATGGCATACAGGTAGGAATCAGCTTCTAACAGAATACTGGCAGCGGTTTCGTAGTTGCGATCACCTGCCGGGATATAAATACTTTCGTTTACCGTAATTGGATTCAACAGGGTTTGTCTTGGTGGGTTATCAACATAATGTAGCCCCAATCGGGTTTGATCTTTCGTTACCTTGCCAGTAGTTGTGTAGTGAATTTGCATTACGAGTCGATCATTACTGGAAAAATGTTGGGCAATGCCATCTGGATAAAAGATCGTTGATTTACCTGGCGCATAGGCAGCAAAATCTTTAAGCTCCTGCTCGCCAGTGTATGTCTTACCTTGAGTAAAAACACGTGCGTGATGCACTACGCTGGGATCACCAACATCAAATTCGTATCCTTTTACCCATTTATCCCGGACTAAATCAGTTTCAAGAGTCAACCATATGTATTCAACATCTCCAGTTGCCGGAATGGATTGTTCTTCGAAGGTATATATCTGGTCGGGTTCGCCGAGTTGCCATCCATTTGCATAGGGTTCAATCAACTGTAGAGGATCTTCTTCGTCTTCAATTAGCTCTTCACCGAGAGCTCCCGCATCAATCCAATTGATCAGGGTAATCATTTCCCCAGTTGTTATATGGCTAAGCCCATCAAATCTTTCAGGATCAGCATCGATTTGACCAGGAGGCATTTGCTGAGTTAGGAGCACTTCCCGAATCTTTGGAGCCCATCCCTGTATAACTTGATGATCTGACATGGCCCAAGGTGCGCTGCCGCCTGGTCTGTGACAATAGGAACACCGTGCTTCCAATATGGGAGCCACGTCCGCGACATAGGAAGGATTCTGCTGATGTTGCTCGAAAGGTTGAGATTGCAGGGAACAAGAGACGGATTCGATTGCATTTAGTATTGCTGTAAGTTGCTTGGACTGGGCAGCATCGAAAATTTCCGAAGCAGCAACAAATTCTTTATCGAGTTTACGGTATTCAAGCCTGTGCGGATCAAGCATAAGGAGAGCGCCCCCTCGGGAAGGATCCAGAGCCTGGAAGATGTAACCTGTTTCATCTAAAAGTACCGGAATATTTCTATCAGACAGTCTCTCAACCGAGCGTGTTAAAGATCCATGATTGAGCGCTAGTAACGGAATTGAATTTCTGAAATTTGAAGTGAAGCTGGCTAGATGCGCTACAGCCCAGTCTGAAAGCTCGCAGTTATCCTGGTTGATAAAGAGCAACATCGCGGCCATGTCTCTATATCGAGTGAGCTGGTGGAATTGGCCTTTAGAATCTAGTAGAGCAAAATCATCCAGTTGATTTGTTTGGGCGCTAGAGGGTGACACCAACACATATGATGCCGTGATTGCCAACACGCCAATGGCCTTATTTATGCTCACGACAGGTACCACCATCCGAGAACAGAAGGGCTGATTATACCCTAATAATCTATGTTAATCGCTCGGGCATTGCCGTGGAGAAACTCAGAATTTAGCTAGATTCTATGGCTCGGCCTCTCTACAGAAACCTTATTTTAGCGAGAATGCAAGCTGGAAGAGGGGAATGTGGTGCCGCCACCAAGAGTCGAACTCGGGACCTGCTGATTACAAGTCAGCTGCTCTACCACGGCTGAGCTATAGCGGCATAGGACGCGCATACTACAAAACTTTTTAGGCCGGTTCAATAGATTCAGTTTTAACCATATATGTCTTGCGGCGCACTAGAAAAGGTCTTTCAATCAGCCTATAAGTGCCAGCAGAAATCAGTATGACGATCGGGGCCAGTACAAAAGTGGTATTAATGACGGCGGTCCCGAATGGGTCTGAAATTTGTAGAAATACATCCCAATCTCTTGTCATCATGAAGTCTAAAACCACGTAGTGTACGAGGTAAATAGAATAACTTACGGTGCCCAAAGCTACTAATGCTTTTCCAAACCAGTCTGGAGCCCGGCCGGCTATGGACAAGTAACCAATAACAAAGATCGCCCAGCAACTAGCTTCAATAGTAGGCCATATGACCCACTTTTCGTTATTACTGCCATTGCCTCCGAGCTGGTTAAAAACGAACAAAGCTGTCAGTATTAGTANTAATCCAAGNAAGGCGAAGNCATCGAATTTCTTATTCTCGACAAAATGGTTCACGTAAAACAGACCAGTTAACATACCGATTAAAAATTGGTCTATACGCCCCAGAATAGTCCAGTAACTAACCAACAGCATGTCTTCGCCNTGCAGCATTAGGTAATAGCGGATCGCAAAAAAGATCATGATCAATATAACTAATAGATGCCAGTTATACTTTTTAAGCAGCAAAAGCAGAAACGGAAAGAGTAAGTAAAAATGCCATTCTATCGCTATGGACCAAAATACAAAGGTAAAGGCTCCGCCATCTATGGCAAGGGGGCTATTGGCTCCAAAGAAAATAGAACGGGCTAGCGCTGTCCAGCTGAAATTTTCAACATTGAAGATTATGCCGAGGACAAGGAAAAATAGAAAAAGTGGGTATGTTCTCAGAAAACGATTTCGGTAGAATCCTATAAAATTAAGCTTCCTGTTTGACGAACCCACTGTAAAGACAAAGCCGCTCAGTACAAAAAAAAGCGAAACCGCAGTGTGACCTTCGAGAATCAGAGAGGAAAAAGGGTTCTCTGCCGTCGGCCAGTAGCTCAAATCGTAGGGTACATCACTTTGGAGCTTATGCGCGATCAAATGACAACTATGAAAGAAAAACACTAGAAGCGCTGCAAGGCCCCGAAGGTGATCAAGCGCTGGTATGTACCCAAAATTGGAGCTTTTCATAATTGCTTTGAATGAATGCTGAAGCTGAGTTTAAAGAATACTAAGTAAGTTTTGAATTTGCTAAAGTATTTACCTAATGTGACCCATCAAGCTTAAATTGTGTACACCAAATTATTCATGTCAGAATAGCTATTAACTGAAGCGGATATATATTATATCAATGGGACTTTTAGTCACTTTCTTCCTCGTAAGTATTATTTTCTCTTTCCTTTGTTCTATTCTGGAAGCGGTGCTTCTAAGTATTACTCCAGCGTATGTTGGCATACAGGAAAACAAGAAAACCGCTATTGCAGAAGATCTAACGCGGTTCAAAGCGGACATTGACCAACCTCTAGCAGCTATTCTTACACTGAACACTATCGCTCACACAGTAGGAGCTATCGGAGTTGGTTCACAGGCAGCTGTTATTTTCAGTGAGACTGATATTAATGCAATGGGACTTTCATCGACAAACTGGGAAGCGCTAATCGCAGGCGGTATGACTCTATCGATCCTAATATTGTCCGAAGTCATACCCAAGACGCTCGGTGCAAATAACTGGGAATTACTGACCCCGTTTACTGTGCGAGCACTGCGAATCATGCTCTTTATTCTTAGGCCTTTTGTCTGGTTGAGTCAATTTATTACGAATAATCTTAAGAAAGATAAGGACAAACCGGTTCTAAGCCGTAGCGATTTCGCGGTAATGGCAGAAATCGGTAAAGAGACTGGAGTACTGGAAGAAAAAGAGCAAAAAATTATATACAACCTATTGAGATTCAGTGGGGTCTTGGTTAAAGATATCATGACGCCCCGTATCGTGGTCGTCTCTGCCGATGAGGCCATAAGTATCCGAGAATTTCATGAAAAACACGAAGATTTATCTTTCTCAAGAATACCAATCTACCGTGAGAATTCGGACAATATCACCGGCTATGTTCTAAAAGATGAACTGCTTTTTAACCTAGTTGAGGAGAATGATAATAAACCCCTTAAACNCATTCGTCGCGATGTAGTAGTAGTCCATAAGACGTTAGCTATACCTGACCTATTAGACATATTTATTAATAAACAGGAACACATGGCACTTGTTGTCGATGAATTTGGAGGCATGGAAGGCATCGTCACCATGGAAGACATTATAGAAACATTACTTGGCATTGAGATCGTTGACGAATCGGACAACACGGAAGATATGCAAGCACTTGCGCGCAAGAATTGGGAAAAGCGCGCTAAGCGAATGGGGATCATCCCTGAGGAACAGGAATCCACGGAAGAATAAATATTAATCTTTAAAACTTACTGAATCTCATGAAATATTGAGGTATTTCTATTACTTAGTGCGCTACTGCATCCCGCAAATACTGGCTTTGTGACAAATTGTAACCACCACGATAAAGCCAAATTTCCTGTGATAAGATTTTTATACTTTATTGATTTGCAGAGTTAAGGAAATTCACTGCTAGTCATAAAGAGCTAAAGAAAGGAGCTAGGAAGTTTTTCATTGTCCCCCCCTTTATAAAGCATTGAGTGACTTTCAAGCTTCCTCTTTAGCGCCCTATCGCTTGTACATGCGATCACCCTAAATAGGATCCTTAGCGAACGATTAACTAACATTCTTCTTCTGGTATCGCTCGAATGAGCGTATTTATCGATAAGTACGATTAGCAATAACAGCTTCTACAATCACTAGCAACATTACTAGACTAAGTATCCACCACCAGAGTCTTTGGGGCCTTTCTAGCTCTTCGATTAGTTGCGCTGTCTGAACTTCGCGGGACTGAATAGGGTTTGTATCTGGATTGATTATGGCATCGTAGATAGTAGCCACTGCGGTACGAGCAAAATTGGATTCTTCTGGAAGGACATTAACCGCATAGCGAATAACTTCTCCGTCGACTTCCGCCGTTATCAGACCCGGCGTGGTCGCTGTTATCACGAACTCGTCATTGGAAAAGTTTATATTGTCACCTCTCGCGTCCGTCGCAGTGACACTGGTGGCTTCTCCCGAAGGCTCTAGGCTGAAGACATCCCCAACTTGGTAAGAACGCTGTTTGGTCTCAGGTTGTACCAGGTGTCGCAGAGTTTGATGGACAAACGGCAAGAACAGCCCTTGTAGCGGCAAATTATTCCATTCTAAATCCATAGCGGAGGCGAAGAGCATAANCGAACCATCTCCGACNTTTCGCTCGACCAAAGCCGGTTCAGTATTGTCAAACTGCATCAATACATCTGCTTCCTCATGGGGCAGCATGGACCAGTGCCCTTGGAAACGGGCTGACCAGTCTGTATCCAATGGACGAAGAATCGGATGCCGTCGATCAAAATCCGCAATCACCANGTAATCGTCGCGGGATAATAAGTCCAAATTCTGCAAAATAGCTGGGGAAATATCACCGAATTGGCGATTGTACAGCTCCTGATTTACCCGATCACCAGGCGCAACCAGAAGGGCTCCGCCATTTTGCACATAGTTGTTAATGGCTACTGCCTGGCTAGAGCTTAGATCACCTACATTCAGAAGTGCAACCACATCGTTTTGCCGCAATACTGCCGCAGACAAGGCTGCCGGCTCAATAGTATCGAGTTGGAATGGAGATTCTTCGGTACTGCTTACAGCCAAACCGAACCAATGGCCTTCATCATCAAACCAATTTTCAGACGCTTCGCCATTCACCAACAATACACGTATTTTCGGTAGCACATCTACAGTAAAGAAGTACGAATTATCAACGGAAAAGTCATCTCCGCTAATCCGCACTTCCCCCTCATGGGTACCCTCTAAATCGAACTCGGCCGTAAAGTTAACAACTTCTTCAGATCGCTCTCCCAAGTCNACCTGAACTCGGTCAACCATCTGCCCATCGATGCTTAACGAAACCTCCCCTTGGGCTAGGTAAAGAGTTCCGGTAGTTCGGACTCTAGCTAGGATCTGTTGTTCGGTTGCATCCTCTAATAGCTGTTCCGGAGATCGCACGTCGGTTAATACCAGATTACTACTTTCTTCTTCCCCTACATCGATTCCAGTAAAAGCAACTCCAGGTGATAGTTTCCAGCCTTCGTTAATATCCTGAATACCAGCTTCCTGAAAATCGGATATTAAATAAACTGCGCGGTTCTCATAACGAGAGCCTTCCAGCAGTTGATCTGCCAAACGCAGGTTTGGCATATAGCGTGTAGCCCCGAATCCAGCCTGTTCTATTTCCGTAATAGCACTACGCACACTATCTATATCTGTATCCAATTCCCGAACCAATTCTGACCTATCAGAAAACCCGATCAACCCTACTTCGTCTCCGGATGTCATGTCACCAAGGATATCCAATGCTTCGTTCTTAGCCCGTTCAAAAGTATCCCCATACTGCATACTCATCGAAAGGTCGAGGAGAATAACTGCCGATTGCGGATCAACATCTAACAATCGTGTGACGGATTGGTTGAAAAAAGGGCGAGCAAANGCGAACACCAACAAACAAATAATTGCAGATCGTAATATCAATAACAAAATTTGCTGCAGATGCTGAAACAGCACCAGTTTCTTGGAGGTTTTTTTCAAAAAGCGGATAGTGCTGAACAGCAGCTTCGGAGGCTTTTCACGACGAATTAAATGAATTGCTATTGGAACCAACCCAGCCAGCANCCCTACCAGAAATATAGTATTCAGAAATACCATCAGAAATGTTTCGCCCGCTTGGACATATACGATGTGAGTGCCTCATCAAGAGGCTCAGCTGTATTCAATAGGCAATAATCCACTCCGCTGCTCTGACATTTTTTCTTACAATAGGACAAAAACTCATTGAGATTGTGCAGATAGGCCTTGCGAATAGCCGCCGGTGAGGTGATGTAGGATTCATTATTTTCCATGTCGATGAACTCGGATGCCTCATTGAATGGAAAATTCAGCTCAGCATCGTCCATTATTTGGAAAGTGATTATATCATTCCCCATGCCCCGTAGATTTTGTAAGGTATTAATGATGCGCTCTTCATCATCCAACATATCAGTAATCAGGATAACGATGCTCTTTTTAGTCAACGATGCAGCTAGATCAGTCAGAGGTTTAACCACGTCCGTCTTCGTGCCAGACTCTACCGTAGAAAGCGTTCGAAGAATATGCATTAAATGCGGTTGCCGACACTTAGCTGGAATATAGTCCCTTACTTGCTCATCAAAGGTTATCAGGCCAACCGCATCCCGTTGACGCATAATGAAATAAGACAAGGCTGAAGCAAGAGTCACTCCATAATTCAGTTTACTCAAGCCACCCGAGCTGTAGTCCATGGAGGCACTGGTATCTAACAAAATCATACACCGTACGTTGGTTTCGTCTTCATATTGCTTGATATAAAACTTGTCACTGCGAGCATAGAGTTTCCANTCTANGTGACGCATGTCATCACCTCGCTGGTAATGCCTGTAGTCGTTAAACTCCACACTGAATCCACGATGCGGGCTCTTGTGTAAACCTGACAGAAAACCTTCCACTGCAACACGGGCCCGAAGCTCGAGATTANCGAGACCGGCCAGTACAGTTGGGTCGAGAAAGTTNAGTGACTCAGNCATTTCTAGNCGNGTATTAAGCTATTTCTGACGCNGGTTCTGGTACGGCTTCCAGTAACCGNTGTATAACATCGTCGGTAGTCACNCTCTCAGCTTCAGCATGAAAATTGAGGAGTATCCGGTGCCGCAGTATCGGCAANGCCAATGCCCGTACATCTCCATAAGACACGTTGTAACGACCAAACAGCAAAGCTCTCACCTTACCGGCCAAAATCAAATTCTGGGAGGCGCGTATGCCTCCACCCCAGCTTACCCAGTCTTTCACGAAATCTGGGGAAAACTCATTCTGTGGACGAGACGCATGCACTAACCTCACGGCATACTGAATAACAGCTTCCGCAGCCGGCACCTGTCGCGCAATACGCTGAAATTCAAGGATATCTTCTCCGCCGAGAGGATGCTCAAGAGCCTCATCGTGAGTCTGAGTGGTCTGTCTGACAACCGTTATCTCGTCGGCTTCAGAAAGGTATCCAAGTTCAATCTTGAACATGAAGCGGTCNAACTGGGCTTCGGGTAAGGGATAGGTGCCCTCCAGCTCAATCGGATTCTGAGTAGCCAGTACGAAGAAAGGTTGCNCCATCGAATGGGTTACGCCNGCGGCAGTAACCTGCCTTTCCTCCATCGCTTCCAACAACGAAGATTGAGTCTTAGGAGGCGTTCGATTAATTTCGTCTGCTAGTAGAATGTTGGTAAAAATAGGTCCCTTGATGAATTTCAGCGTACGACCACCTTCACTTTCTTCTACTACTTCTGAACCTACTACNTCTGCGGGCATGAGGTCCGGGGTGAACTGGATCCGACTGAAATCCACTTGCAGAATATCGGCNACGGTCTTGATCAATAGTGTTTTCGCCAATCCAGGTACNCCAGTCACCAGAACATGGCCCCCTCCAAACAAAGCAATCAACAGTTCATCGANGATAGCTTCTTGCCCTATGATTACCTTTTTTATTTCGGCAACAATTTTTTCCCTNCCTTCCTGCATCCGCTTAACTAACGCTAAATCATCCTGATTCTCAACTTCTAAAATTTGTTCTGTTTCTGTCATATGTTATTCCCTTTTNTCAATGACTAAATGCATAGATTAAAAAATTGATGCCAATCTTATAGGCTTCATTCGTGTATTTGGTTGGATAAGGGCCATAGAATGTGTGTTCCCAGCCATCACCAAGGTCGGTATTGTAGTTGGCAACCATCATCACTCGACCATCGTCATCCAGCACTGCATAAATTTCTGGAGGGTAGGCAGGGTCGTCCAACCTCATAAACCCCCCAAAATCCCAGGTAACCATGCGACCGGGCACCTGGGCGACTTGATCAATATCAAAAAAGATATGGAAAATCTCGTGATTGGTATCCAGTTTAACTATTTCCCTATCAGGGAAGATTTTCCCCATCTCCATATACATATCATCGAGGTGCGGCTGCCCCCAGAAATCATCGACCATAACGAATCCGCCACGGAACATAAATTCTCTTAATACTTCAATTTCTTCGGGAGAAAAATTAGGACCTGAATAAGACGAGCCGATGGGAACCCTTTTCCAATTCATGTACAAGAAGATGTGCTCGAACAGAGCCGGATCAGTGAGCTTGATATAGGCATGATTACGGGGATTTGTATCTACATTAGTATATCTTTGAACACCTCTCAAAAAGTTTTCATCAGAATCTGGATAGTCCGTGTCCCACCAGCCACCCCGGCGCCGAAACCCGAAACCACCCATGCCTCCCGCATGATTAGTATACTGACCACGCATCCAGGTAAACTCAGTGATCTCGTTACCATAAACCGAAAGATCCTCATCATTTCCAAATTCCAGCACCTGTGCATTTAGCAGCTGTGATGACAAAGTCAGGCTGGCGCACAACAAACATATTTGACTGATATTTCGCCGCAATTTAGTTCGTTTCCCTGTCAACAGATTCCAGTAAGACCTGCTGCGCACGTTGAAAACTCGGTGCTATTTCCAGGGCGTATAATACATTCTGCTTGGCTTTAGCAGCCTGACCATTGCGCAGGTAGGCTTCAGCTAATTTGGTATGGGCTTCAACTGGGTCATTGATTTCTAGCCTCATAAGCACTTCATATTCGGTGACAGCCAAGTCACTGTCGTTAATTCTATCAGCATAAAGCGCTTTCAATTCATGCACGTCGGATCGGTAGGGATCCACTTGAATTGCCCGGTCAATATAATAAGCCGTCTTTTCAAAGTTACCTTCCTCNAGCGCAGCATCCGCTAAAATCATCGCTGAGTCATAGTCGTGCTGTAGATTCTCTAACAGAATCTCCAGCCATTGCAGCTGAGCCTCTCGGTTTTCTTCTTTCTCGTAAATTTGTGAGAGCACAAGCGCTGGACTCGGGTAACCGGTATAGGCAGGCAGCAGCGCATAAGCTCGCTCTAAGGAAATTTTCGCTTCAGTAAAATTCTCTTCCTTGAATAACACTATGCCTAACTGCAGGTGGGCCTGGAAATCCCGCTCATTTTCGTCGATACGGGAGCGCATGTGTTGCTTCAATGAAGCATTATTGTATAGCTCGGCCAAGATAGCACTCGAATTTTCGCGGATGCCATGACCATGACCNTCTCCCTCATCCGGCATATCTTCGGAATGCACGTATAGATTTATTTCTTCCACNCGTTGATCTATCCACAAACGAAAACCGCGATCGAATTCGTCAAGGGAAAGATTAAAGACTTCGGAGAATCGCTCACTGTCTTCCTTTATAAATGCATATTGTTTAACCAGCTCAACCAGCTTATCGAAACCGTAATTCTCAGAGATGTAGTCGACTACCAAGTAGGACTGAAAGTAGGCAAACCCGAGGTCAGCACTATTACGAGCTCCTGAGAAGCCAGAATTAAGCTCGGCGACATGCAATAGTTTGTCTTCACTGGCAGCACGCACAAGGTCCAGACCTTGTGACCTACCCCAGTAAGAGCGACCCTCTCGTTCTTCCCATACCGATATACCCTCTGATAGCCATCGCGGCATGCGATTGTTAGTCATCTGCAAGGTTATCACGTGCATAAATTCATGCCAGACTATCTCTTGCCAGTTCGCTGAAAGGGTGTCAGGTGAAATCAAAGTAATTACTTTTCCGAAGCATATGCCCACTAGTGGCCCAATATCTGGCAGACCGACCGAGCGTACGGCGAAGTCTTCAGTGTTTTCAAATATCTCAATAAGGATAGGCCCTTCAGGCTCGAAGCCATATTTCACGGTCAAAGTATCCCAGCTCTCTTCCAATAGCGGCTCTAAGTACGGCCAAAGGATGTGAGCATCATTCTCGCTCATGTGTACNTTGAAATGACCGCTCTCCTGCGTTGTGTAGCCTTCAAGGGTATCGAAGACCTTCAGCATATTCGATGTCATAACATTAAATGGGTCATTTTCGAATCCTATTTCCAGGCTGGCCTTGCCCTCCTCCTCCACGCCTAGTCGAATCAGGTTACTACCCAATAGCGTATAACCCTGCCAGTACTGTGGATCTGCTTCAATCGCGGCCCTAGCGTACTCCACAGCCTCCTCAAATAAGTAGTTGTTTCCAAAGGCATCAGCAATGTCTCCCAGAAACTGGGGATTATTGGGGCTGAAAGCCTCAACTCGTGCTCGATATCTTTCATACTCCTCAGATTGCTCTTTAAGAGCGGCGCCGGCAGCTAAGGTGCTAAGTGTTGTTAGGGATTCAGGGTTAAGTGCAAGTACTTGATCAAAATAATCTTGAGCTTCGTCTTCCCGACTGTTCATCATCAGTAATTGGCCATACGTCTCTAGCGCGGGAACAAAATTTGGATTGATAGCCAGAGCCCGCTGCAGGGCCCGCTCATCTCCAACTACTCTGGCGATTCCGACCAGGGCAGGTGTATAGCGACTGTTGATTTCCAGAGCCTCTTGGTAAGAGCGCTCAGCATCGCTGGCATTATATTTCTCGAGAAANAGGTCCCCCCACAAAACATGGGCTTCAAGATTATTGGGGTTAGCACGAATGGACTCGTTAAACAGACTATTGGCATCGTGAAAATTATCCATGAGCCAGCTTGCGAGGGCGACCATGCCAACATCTTCNGAAGAGAAAACCAGTCCGTTGTTATATTGTTGAACAGCCTGATCAAGGAACTGATATGAGGCTTGTTTCTGACCGACAAATTTTAAGAGACTACCGTACTGTACTAGAGTCCTCACGGGTGGAGTATCCATACCCTGGACTACTTCCTCGAGTATAAATAATGCTTCCTGGGACTGACCTATAGATCTTTTTACNTCAGCTAACTGAGTACTGAGTATGGGAAAACGCGCATAGTCATTATCTTCAATCGCCTCTTCTAGAACTCGCATCGCCTCTCGGAAGTTACCCATCATGAAGAAGGCTTTGCTGGCCCCCACCAAGCCGTCATTACGGTCAAGTCCATCTGCCATCTGGAATACGTCNCTGGCTGCAGCATAAGAACCACTTAACAAAAGTTGCTCACCACGCAACAAGGGTGCTTCTCCAGTGTTGGTCTGATTCCCCTGACCAAACACGCTGAACGGAACAACAAGAACACAAAACACCAGTAAGAAGTCTTTCTTGATATGCTCAGTCATTGTTTTACGGTAAAAGAGTTTCATTGAATTTCCCCGTTGTCCGAGCTAGTTCCACCAAAAGTTCTTCCATTTGTTGCCAATAATTAGCTTCCAGAAAATCAGCCTTGCGCCCTCGCAATATAAAAACAGTGCGCTCTAATTCCTGCATTCTGGCTTTAAGAGCTAATTGCTCNCGAGACAAGTCCGCTTGGCTGTCGACCAAGGTATCGATGTACGCAATCTCCGCTAGCCTACCATCTATTGCGTCGGAGTTAGGCTCCAGAGCAAAAAGCGCATCACCATTGTCATCTAGACCGGCATGTTCGGATGCCAACCTACCCTGTTCCTCGTACCAAGCTTCAACATTGCTCTTAGCGTACTCAAACGCTTCTAGCATCGATACCCGATTGTTCTTGTCCCGATCCCCATTGCGGTTATCCAGCGCTTCGATGAAATACCGTGAAAATACGGGATCGTAGCGCTCCGAAGGAGATCGAGTTGATGAAATTACCACTCGTCCTTCACTTGAAAGCAAGGCCGAAAAACCGTAACTCGCACTGGTCGTGTTTATAATGGCGATGTCTTGTTCATCGAATTGATCAAGCAACTCAGCAAATTCGAGACCTGTAATATCCGGGCCGACAATATTGAACTTTGCCTCTTCTTCAGACCCGGATCCGTGTCCAATCAGATATAAGGTGATCTGGTCACCGGGTTCGACTTGTTCCCTTAGATCTTTTAGTCCCTGTTCAATTCCAGCTCGATCACATGCACCATCTACACGCTCACCTCCAGTAAAATCGGTTTGTCCCCGATCATACAACAGACTTATAGTGTCAGAGCTATAGCCATAATCCCGAGCTAAGATATCGTGTAAGGAAAACGCCCATTGCNGGAATTTCGATTTATTTTCCTCACCCACTGAGGGTCCCACCATTATCACGGCGTACTTGGTGGAATTGGCGCTATCCAGAAAAAAGTTACTACCATTTTCCAGCCCTGAGGGCTGAGCAAGAACCTGAGCACTCATTCCAAAAAGAGTCATAATGACAACCAATGCTTTGATATTTCTCATAAATCCACAACTCACCATTCGGCTTTTCCCAATCTTCGTCTTACGAAAGCCCACGCATACGCCTTGCTATCCAATCTATGCACATTATCAGGATCAACAAACCCAGTAACCAAGGTTGATCCCACAGATCAATCTGAACCTCCCGTGAATACGCATTGGGGGTAAATTCGACAGCATCAGCGAGGCCGTCCGATTCAGCGAGACTAAAGTAGCTGCCACCACTGGCGTTGGCAATACGAGCTAGAAGGCCGGCATCCATCTCAGCATTGGTGTACTCCCGTAGCGACGGAGTGACAACAAATGCTGCTCGCTTTTCTGAGCTATCTGCACTGGCGCCTCCTGCTGCACTAGCTACATCTACCAGCAGATTATAGACTCCCTCATCTTCCACGGTAAAACTGGCCCCGTATACACCCTCCTCTTCGATATTCCATTCCATAGGAATATCTGTGGTCTGATCCATTGGATTAGTAGTTTGCATCCAAAGGGCTGCATCGTTGTCCGGTTCGTACTGATCATTTAAAACCTGNGCCGTAACATTAACCTCGTCGCCCACATTATAGAACTCCTGATCGAACTCTATCGTAATACGTTCCGGAGCTGTGGCGCTTAGCCACCGCAATACCTGGCGCCAGATGGTTTCATGAGACAGGTCAGCAGAGGGCTGCATCATCTGCCATCGCCATGTACTAGCGGTGTTAACAGACATACTGCGACCACTTCCGTAGCGCTGCGACGCGATAATTGGCAAAGCCTGGTTCTGATACTGCAATAATGGATGTTCAAGAAGGACGGTCGCACCAGGCTTGATACGCCCGGTGACATATACGCCCTGCAGTTCTGGGAATTGTCTCCATAAATTTAGATTTTCCGAATCGTCAGTTGAGAGACGCAGCTGGGGAGAGAATTCACCATTATTGGTCAGCCTAGGGAAATACAATTCCCCAGTCGGGTGATCGCCACGACGGATTCCACCACGAAGATGAGGTGGTAGGAAATTCTCTTCTACTAGCGTTACCGGCAATATATCGGCTATTGGAGAGCTAATGAATTCTACATCCACCATACCGCTCATCAGAAAGCCACCACCTCTTTCCGCTACGAAGTCCTCGATCATCTGGAGCTGATCTGCGTTAAAAAAGTTTTCTTCAATGTCTCCAAGAATAATGGCTTCATACTGATATAAGGTTTCCTTGTCCCTAGGAAAGCCACTGCTGAGTTCCGTTGGCGACTCGACGCCCTGGCGATAAAATTTTTCAGGTCCGGTTTGCAGATAAGTTGCTAGTCGCAAGGAGCGATCATCTTCGACGGCACGCCGAATGAACTTGTACTCGTTACGAGGATGTCCTTCAATATAGAGAATATCCAGCGGTGGCTTCTCAGTATTGTCTACTAGAAAACTATAACTGTTGTTTTGTTCAATTATCTCTCCGCTTTGCAGCTCGACCTCAAGATCATACACAATTAGCTCTGGTCGTTCTGGATTCAACTGGAGTTCATAACGTCGTGGTACTCCCTCTGCTCCCAAAATCACTACCTCGGACTCAACCTGATTGTCTCTATCCATGATAGATAATTCTATTTCCTGACCTTCATAGCCGCGGTGATCTAAGGCAACAGAAACATTGAATACTGAGCCTTCGAGAACAGTTTTCGCTGCAGTTACATCAACAATGCCGATATCTTGAGGTATCTCTTCCTGGCCTACTCCTACGGTAAAGATAGGAATCTGACGATTGCCAAAATCTTGAGCCTGATTTACCGGATCGTTCTCGCCATTATCGGCGCCATCGGTAACCAGAACTAAGCCACCCAGTGGTAGTCCATTTAATTGGTCATCCACATACTTAAGGGCCTGGTCGATAGAGGATGCTGTTCCCTCCTCGGTTAATCCATCTAGCCCTGCTATACGTTGGGTTTCTTTATCGAAACGGAAAGTGCGAATTTGGAAAGATTCGGAAAGTTCATCGACCAATCCGTTTCTAAATATATTTTCCTCAATACCCTGCCGGCGCGATTGACCTGCATCCAAATCCTCGATCGACATGCTCTGGGAATCGTCTATTAGCATCCCGAGATAGGTTTCTTGAGGAGCTACCTGAAACGTAGTAATGACAGGTCTTAACAAGCAGAACAGCAAGATAACTAGTACGCTGGAGCGGGTCACTACAAAGAACGTTTTCCAGGCAGTTGAAAGGGGTCTGGTCGTTCTTAGGTAGGTTAGCCACACCGCGCCCACAATGAGCGCTACAAGAAACGAGAACAGATAGGGACTTATTCCGTAGGCAAAACTGAAAGTGCCTTCTTCTATCGAAGTGAACAGATTGGGTATGGTGTATTGCATTACTACTGGGCCTGGTCAGCAGTCCCCGGGTTTTCTGACAATACACGATAGTAATTTTCTACCAATTCGCGATATTCGTCTGGAATATCCTCATCAGCGGTGGCAAACAACTTGTTATTGATGTTGTCCAATTCCGCCTGGGCTCGGAGGGCACCTTCGAGTTCAAGAATCGGTTCCAATAGTTGTCTAAACAAATCTGGTTGATTAAGAAATTCCTCTATGTCCTGTTGCGTTAACTGTTGACGGATAGATCGTGCATTTCCCCAGGGCAGGTTGTTGCCATCAGTACGGATTTCGCCACTTCCGCCAATCCGGTTTTCATTGGTCCCTCTAGCCCCACCTACTTGTTGGCGTCCTCCCTGAGGATTCCCCTGTCCTGACTGACTCCCAGGCTGGCGACCACCAGCTTGCGCCTGTTGTTGTAGTTGTTGCTGAAGAGATTGGGCTAGCTCCTGTGATCGCTGTAGTTGTTCCCTAAGTTCACGCACTGAAGGAGCGCCGCCGCCTGGTTGCTGTCCAGCTTCGTTAAATGCTAGCGCTTGTTGTTCNAACTCCTCAATTTGTTCGCGCAAAGCTTCCACATCGCGTGCTGCCTGTTGAATCTGATCAGACGCGGAATCTCCCTGAGACGGACTAAGTGCTGCAAGACTCCTGGCAAACTCTTCAATCTGTTCCTCAAGCTCGCGTTCGATGTCGACTGATAGATTTACCATGCCATTGCGCAGCACCCTGTTGCTAGTTGCCATTTCTTCCCTTATTGGGCGTAGTTCCCTTGAGGCTGCTTGAGCCTGTGACATTAAGCGCTGATCATCGTTATCACCACGAGCTATGATGGCTCGTAACATGTCTTCGATTTCTTCGAGGTCACGCTGCTGTTGCTGTTGATCTTCAATCANTCCTTGCATGCTCTCATCTNGACGCACTGATTGCCGAGTCTGACCTAGACCTTGCTGACGACTTGCATCTTGCAACGATTCCTGCAACTGGCGTTGTTGTTCTAGTAACTGTTGGCCACGCTGACCTAGGTTTTGTGCCAATTGATTCACCGACCGCTCACCCTGCTCATTGAGTTCGCGTTGTTCCTCTCGCAGGTTCTCCAAGGCTTTCTGACTCCGAGCAGCAGCTATGGAAGCCGTTTCACTCTGGGAAGCTTCCTGCATTTGCTGAGCAGCCCGCTGCAGAGCTGTCTGTTGTTGCGAGCCACCTGAAGGGCTACCCCCTGACGAAGATTGAGATTGGGATTGGGATTGGGATTGGGACTGTTGGCCGCTTTGAGATGGCGAAGATGAACTCTGCTGNCCACGNGACATCTGCTGGGCCAATTGCGCCACTTCACGACTTAGCTGTTCCTGTTGGCGCATCAGCCGTTCGAGTTCCCGGCGTTTTTGTTCTTCTGTCATCTGGTCTTCGCGCCGCGCAAGATTGCGTTGCGCTCTTGTAAGGCCTTCCTGGCGGCGCGCCAATTCTTCCAGCTTATTCACTTCTTCCTGATTTTCTCGGTTCCCACCACCAGCACTGTTCGGTGTCTCATAACGATTTTCCAGTTGACCCATTTCCATTTCAAACAATTCCCTTAAATCTTCGCGTTCCTGGCGTGCTCCGCCACCACCGCCGCCGCCACCACCACGTTGCATGCTAACGTTAGTGCGGTTAATACTGGCTTCGGCCCGCAGAATAAATTGCAGGGCAAGCTGTTCCGGTTCTAGAGCACTGGTAATCTGTTCAAGATCAAGCTCATCTGCAGCCACGTTCATTTGCTCGATGGCCAAAGATAAATTTTCTACGGCAGAATCGTACGTATCGTCAGAAAAATTTAGCCGCTCAGCTAACCGGTCTATGGACATACGAGCTCGCCCGGTTGCTTCTTTTTGTGATTCAGCAATTATCTCGGCGTCGTTGCTAAACTCATCTGAAGATACCTGTCCCTGTCTGTTCTTTAGTTTCCAAGTGGCCGCAATTATATCTTTCTGTATAGAGACCAATGCGCTGCTGTCGCCGCCACCCCCTTGGCCTCCACCACCCCCTTGGCCTCCACCACCTCCATTGCGTCTAAATTCCTGGTCAGTGGGAATAACTTGCAGGAAGTAGATATCAGATATAACTTCGGATGGCCCCTCTAAAGTATTATTATCCGTAAGAGTCAGGAAGTAGCTCACGAAATCACCCGGTTGTACTTCTAAATCTTCCAGGTATATAAGCTCTTTTCCGTCCGCACTTCNCGAGTTAGCTTCCCCGAGAAAGTCAACTTCTACTTCACCGCTACCCACCACACTGTAATTCAGTTTAAATTCGCTGAGCCCATAGTCATCACTTGCACTGGCTTCTAGCACAACTTCTTCCAGAGGCATCACATCCTGATCTCGGCCTGGTCGTTGCAGAGCTAATTCAGGTGGGGTGTCCTCAATGGCACGAATAAAATAATCCAATGGATTCTGACTTTCTAAATCTGAGAAGTCAGTGGCTTGAATACGATACACTCCATCTTGGTTAACCATGAATGTACCACTGCCAGTGTTGCCCTCAATGCTTAGCTGAATATCTTCGTATGTAGCTGTCGTACTGATCGCTTCCTCGTCTGTATTGTAGCTCTCATCGAACTCCACGTGAGCCCTTGCTATAGCTTTGTTGAAAGTAACCAGGAATTCGACACGAGTTCCTTCCGGTACAATCATGTCTCCGCTGTCCTCTTCCACCATATCCTCTATGCCAGTGTACTCAGGATAATCGAAGGCAAGAGCTATTTGCTCGACCCGAGGAAGGTCAAACAAGCTGATCTGATATTGAGGCGAACTCTGTTCACCACGCTCACTAAAAGTTACATAATACGTGGTGTCCTCAACAAGCGAAGGGATAAAGTAACTGTAGGTGGCGCTCTCGTTACCAGTTCGGTCACGCGGCATAGATACATCCCGCCAGTTTAGATTATCGTCTTGCAGTCGCAGATTGATAAAATCCGGGACAGCATTGGTCACACGTGCGGCAATGGTTACACCATCCCCGCGCTGCATTTCAATATCGCCTGGCTCCACACTAACTTGGATATCTGCAAGTACCTCTACCAGCCGAACCGGCTCTTCGATGGAAAAAGGCCATGCCAACCTGCTGACTGCATTCAACAGCAAGTCTGAAGTAACGAAGAGAACAGCCACCGAACCCACTATGGTGACTGCTGAAGCAAACGATATCCAAGAACTCCGGGCGGGTGTTACTGTTTCAACTTCATGTTGTTGCTGTTGAACATGATCTTGAGCATCCTGCCAGAGCNGTTGGATAAACTGTTGCGAAACGCCCCGTTTGCCTTGAATTAAATCTTTTTCACTGAATTCCAGCGAAGTGATGAGGCGTTGTTCCAGATCAGGAATGTGATCTTCAACATAGTGAGCAAGACGCCGATCATCTGTGTGCCTCCTGTTTAGAAGCCACACCAAGCGCCATATTAATGTTGCAAATCCAGCCAGAGATAAAGCAAATAGGAATATAGTTCCCGCTTTATCCAGATCTGTCCATATTGATACAGCGCTTACCAATAAAATCAGTAGCGCGGTACCAATGGCAAAGAAGCTGCCCTGCTTTAGAATGAATAGATTACGGCGACGCCGGCGCAGATTCTTAAGGGTAGCTCGAAGACTTTCGAATGTGGAGGAAGACATAGAGGCTCTTCAGTCTAATATGTATGATGACTTACTTACGATTACAGGGCTGTTCCTAATAGAAATCTATACAGCCCAACGATATCTACTCGAATAAAACTATCAGCTCTGGGGAAACGCCTCTTAAAAACTACGCTACCTAACGCAATCATGCGCCTCAACTGACTATTAAAGCCGGTAGATCTTTCCATTTACACGGTATTAACTATCCCATTAACCCGCACTGAAAAGCAAGGATTTAAAGGCCAGATTGCGGACAAATACAAGCTAAAACAGTCAAGTGAACTGATACTCGATTCAGCTAACGGAAATTATTGAATTTACAACAATTGTTTACTTAAGGACGCTATTGATAAGAAAGACTNTTAACCTAGCGGGATGCACTGTATCCCATTTCGAATGGGCGGTAATGTTTAGAGTCTTTTGGGAAAACCTTAATATTACCTTCAGTTACAGCCGCAATAAGCTCTTTGAGCGTCCGGTGAAGGGCAATATCTTGCAGTGTTACTCTAGTTGGCCTAGGCAATACTATAGTTTCCTCGTCAGCTTCCGCCAACGCGGCTCCGGGTGTAATCCAACGGTGCTCGAGAATTTCATCATTATCCACCCTTACAGAGACCTGGTCATAGAGTGGGCATACAAAAAACCAGGTACTGAAACGTCTCGGTTGCTTTGGAGGTGTAGTCCAGTGAGCCGTATGTATGAGCTGCTCTTCACTTATCTCGATGCCTGCTTCTTCCCAAGTTTCACGGACAGCTGCCTTCAAGGCCGCAGGGTATACGAGATCTCTTCTACTGCTTTTATAATCTTCAGCATCAATCCTGCCCCCTGGAAACACCCAGTGACCTCCNTGAAATACAAGACGCGAATTCCGTTTAAGCAATAAAATTTCAATATCAGAATGCNCTTGAGATTCCNGCACTAACACCACAGTAGCTGCCGGTACAGGCTTAATATTAGTCATGATTCTTTACTAACGGTATTTTTGCCCAGCGATGATAACCAATTTTCCCGACTGGTGTTGGGGTAATTCAATGGAACCTAGAGATTTACTCCTACACTCAATGTTCATAGAATCCCGCCACGTTTAGACAGATTAATTCTTAAACAAANCTGAAAAACCTTAGATTGGAAACGTACAGAGAGGACTACCTATGACCATTAGTTTTAAAGATAGGGTTGCGATAGTTACAGGAGCCGGTGGAGGCTTGGGTAAACAGCATGCCTTGGAGTTGGGTCGCCGTGGCGCTAAGGTAATAGTCAATGACTTGGGCGGTAGCGTTGATGGTACCGGTGGTTCNAAGTCGGCCTCAGAAGCTGTGGCGGAGGAAATTATTGACGCAGGTGGCATAGCTATGGCCAGTGGTGCATCTGTATCCAATCTGGACGCTGTGCAGAACATGGTGGATGNCGCCGTGAACNAGTGGGGCCGCATCGATATTCTGGTTAACAATGCCGGCATACTGCGNGACAAGACGTTCACCAAAATGGAACTGACCAATTGGCATGCCGTACTGGATGTTCATTTGACAGGTAGTCTCAATGCCACTAAATGCGTGTGGCCCATCATGGCCGAGCAGAATTATGGCCGAATCGTAATGACTACTTCGACCTCAGGTCTTTTTGGTAACTTCGGACAAAGTAATTACGGTGCTGCCAAGTTGGGACTAGTGGGATTTATGAATACATTGCGGTATGAAGGTGCCAAGTACAATATCTTCACCAACTCAATAGCTCCTATAGCTGCAACACGCATGACCCTAGATCTACCAGGTTTTGAAGACAGTNCCGAAAAACTCGCTCCAGAACTTGTTACCCCTGCGGTAGTTTTCTTATGCAGTGAGAACGCTCCGAACGGTCGAATTATCCAGGCAGCAGGAGGCCGTTACTACTCTGCCGATATAAGGGAAAACGAGGGTGTAACCCTGGGAACAACCGCAACGGCAGAAGACATCGAAGGAAATATCGAATCCATTCTCAATATGAACGAGAATAAAGGTATCCTGGAAAGAACCCCACACCGATAAGATAAAAAGGGGCAGACGGACCAAACTTCAAACCCTCTTGATCAATATTCGATTATGCTCCTTTCCGATCAGCATGCACCTGCTTAACTGATTCTCGAGNGGCAAGCAGATCGGAATGCGCCGTAATTTGCGGTATCTCACTACGCACGTTCCAATCCCACGTCTTCTTGCAGACTTGAGTCACCGGTGGAACAGCAAAAAAGAAATAAAAGTCAGCAAAAGTGAGTTCTGTTCCCGCAATGTAGGGATCAAATTTGCCGATACGCTGTAGCGCGGTAAACCCTTTCTCCAATAAGGGNTTCACAGTGCTTTTTTCCTCATCGGAAGCAGAACGGCCAAAGTACACGTCGCCATATAGTCGTCGGCCGGGTAGCTCGATGTAAAGCTCTATATAGCGGATAAGCTCCTTTACTTTAGCCTTTGCAAAAGGATCATCCGGATATAAGGATGGTCCATCACCGAGGATATCGACATAGTCGAGTATAACCCCGGTCTCTGTTAAAAACCCCTGATCAGTTTCTATACAGGGGACCTTCCCCATTGGACTCTTGGCTAGATATTCTGCCTCTTGGTTTGGTTTGACCAAGACTTCCTCAAACAATATACCCTTTTCGATTAAAACAGCCTTGACTATGTTGTAGTAGTTACTCAAAGGCATGCCATACAATTTGATGCCCATTTATGTTCCTCTCTAAAGGCGTTTCCTACTAAATTAAATCGAATTAAAAATGACGGGTGGAAGTTAAATCAGTAGTAATCAGATTATTCAAATCACACCACTGCTAAGCAGATAACATCTTTTTTCTATGTAGTGCCGCTTGAACCTTACGATTGCTCTCTTAGTTAACTTGTTCAAGCCGAGGAAACACAATCACCTGACCTATCTGGATACGATTGAAATCCAGTTCAGGATTGTATTGACGTAACAACCAGATCGGCGTGGAATAGCTATTTCGTGCTATTTGGCCAACATTGTCACCCTGTTCTATACGGTACTGCTCAACATCCTGAATACGGTAATTACTGAAAAACTCCCGCTGCANGGTTGAATGAAAATCTCGCCTTTTTAACTCGAACTCGGCAATATTTATTCTCGAGAAATCCAGCTTCAGTCGTTCCCCTATTATGACAGGGTCTCGAAAAGCCAGATTGTTGAGTCGACGAATATCCCAGGCCCGTATGCCAAGCCAGTCTGCATAGTGCCCTAAAGTTTCCGATGCATGTATCTCAACCGTGTTATTGCTCGCGACCGAGTAGTCTGAAGGATCTGCAGCCAATGCTTCAGTTAGCTGCTCATTACTCTCCGCCAGGTCTAGAGCAGGATCGATAGCGATAGCCTGTTCTTCTTCAAGTGTTACGGTAGAGTCCAGCTCCTGGTTATCTGGCAATACCGCTGCCGGTGGCAGCAGTTCTTCGTTAAGCGCCAATTGCGTCGATGGTTCTTCCTGCATTTCCGGTTCAATAATGTCTACTTCTACCTCGGAAACTCGACCAGTTGAAGCAATTGCCGCATCAGCTTCAANCACAACTTGCACTTGGCTTGATTCTACAGCAGCCAACTGCCCTCTATCTGGCTGGAAACCAGGCAAGGAAAGTTGTTGGCCTGGATAGATGCGATTACGATCTTGGATACCATTATTTCCCAATAAAGACTGCTCGGTTACACCATAACGAGCAGCGATGAGCGAAACCGTATCGCCTCTCCGCACAGTGTAGAAGCCTTCCTCGGATGTGGATGCTTGGACACTAGAAAGAAATTGCTGACCACCGCTATTACCCTGCGGTAACAGTAGACGTTGACCTATCTGGATTCGATGACGGTTAGAAAGCTGATTGAGGGCCACCAATCTCGAAACAGAAGTATCAAAGCGTCCGGCTATGACAGAAAGGCTGTCGCCTCTCTCGACAACATATGCAACGTCGGGAGTCTGGACGGAAAATTTAAAATCCTCCGGCACCATTGCCAGCAAGTTCCCTGTATTTACAAGCCCTTGCCGTACCTTGAGAGGGAAATTGACAGGTATTCGTTTATTTCCCTCCCATACAGCCGGGCGTAACGCCGGATTGTCCACCCGTAACTGTTCCAAGCTAACACCAATGGCGCTGGCAAAGACTTGAGCATCTACATAGGCATCAGTCTCTACTTCTCGAAAATTCGGCGCAGGATTGAATTGAACATCACCGAAGTACTCTTGCGCATTGTTTTCGACATGCATCACAGCAAGAAACTGGGCATAGAAATTCCGGGACGCAAAGCCGAACGCTCGCCCGCGATAGTTAGCCACAATTTTTTCAATGTCAGTAGTNCCAGTCTGGCGCACTGCGCGCGAGATGCCACCTGCNCCATGGTTGTATGCAGTGAGAGCTAACGGCCAGGTACCGAGTACAGAGTAATTGTACTCCAGCAGACTCATGGCAGCATAAGTAGCAATATAGGGATCCATGCGCTCATCCACAATGTGATCAATACGCATGAAGCGTTGGCCAGTTGCTCGCCCGAATTGCCACATGCCAGCTGCTGATGCACTGGAGTACGCCCGGGGATTAAATGAGGATTCCACATGGGGAAGCACACCTAGTCCGACGGGGAGATTTTTCTCGCGGATAACCTGGTTAATATGAGCACGATAGGCTCCGGAACGTCTTAGGCCGCCCAGGAATCGGTCGGATTGTCCCAATTGGAACCTCACGTTGGAGGCTGCNGTCTGAAGAGCTTGGTTGCTGATACCCCTAGGCCATAGGGCCATGATTTCACGCTGGGAGCTAGTTAATCCATCTCTTTTCCCACTCGCCAATAATAGCAAGTCTTCGCGAATCTCGGACCGCTTAGCCTCTCGCTCCTGACGGTCGTTGGAAACACGTGCGTATATGACAGAAAGGTTCTGGGAATCGTGAAGAAAGCCACTCTGAGTATCGACTTCGGTGTAAACTTTGATCCAAAAATTTACGGCCGGCTCAAGTTCTGGGGGACGCGGGAAGTCATCCGGAGCCTGCGCCAAAGCCGATGCAGTCGCTACCAAAAAGGTATTCAGCGAAAGTCGAATTAGCAGTCCGCACAGCCAGGGATTTTGTAGTCGATGTTGGATTTTTGCCAAAAAAACCAAGCGGATCCAGCCTCTTTCAGTGTGTTTACAAACCACTCATATTTTTATGACCCAAACCTTAGCAATATTGACTCACATCGCCAAGTGAAAATTTATAGGCCTCTGTGACTTTATCGCCTATTTATATTTCTACTTGATGATCAGAAAAAAAGAGCGCCCGACCATAAAGACCAGCTTATGGATGTCCTTCAAGATCTGCTCCTTCTTTCAATGGAATCATTAAATCTTCCCGAGTTACTTTCATATAAATGATAACGTTGGAGGCAATATAAACGGATGAATAAGTACCAATTATTACTCCAATAATCAGTGCTANGGCAAACCCTTGCGTTGATTCTCCGCCTATAATCAGGATGGAAAATAGAACCAGTAACGTAGTAAACGACGTGATCAATGTGCGGCTAAGAGTTTGATTCAGCGACTTATTCACCATTTCAATAGGTGTACCTCTCCGCATACGCCGAAAGTTTTCCCGAATACGGTCTGACACCACGATAGTATCATTCAATGAATACCCAATAATGGCCAACATGGCTGCAAGAGTATTCAGGTTAAACTCCATGCGAACCAGCGAAAAAATACCAAGTGTAACAATCAGGTCATGGGCGAGTGCAACAACAGCCCCCACGGAAAACTTAAACTGGAAACGCACAGCGATGTATACCATGATAATTCCCAATGCCACCANCATACCTAACCCNCCTTGCTCCGCAAGCTCTTCACCAACCTTAGCNCTGACGTAGTCCGAACCTAGAAGCGAAATTTGAGCGTCACTGTTCGAGCGCAATAGGGCAGCAATGGTAGCTCCGACTTCTACTGCCTGGCCCGCCTGATCCTGGACATCAACCGTTTCATCAACCGGCAAAATAATACGGATATCGCGGTCGGTACCAAAACTGACAACTACCGCATCTTCATATCCATTATTTTGAAGAATTCCGTTAACTTCATCGAGATCAACCGTTCCGCCATAATTTAGCCGAACGGATGTACCACTCGTAAAGTCAAGGCCGAATTCCAAAGAATTTATGGTCAGGGAAATAATGGAAACAACCACAAGCAAAGCGGAGATTGCTGCTGCAATCTTGCGCACACCCATGAAATCAATTTCCCTGCNAAGGATCATTTGCTATACCATTTAATTAATGTAATCAGGTTGCTTGTGCTTGCTTTGAAGAACGGTAGCGGCCAATAGAAAGTTTCTGTACGCTCCGCCCGCCGTAAATCAGGTTTATTAATGATCGAGTGCCAACAATCGCAGTAAACATAGAAGTGAGAATGCCAATCATCAGCGTCACTGAAAACCCTTTGACAGGGCCAGTACCGATTGTAAATAACACCAGGGCAACCAGAAACGTTGTCAGATTGGCATCAAGAATTGTTGTAAATGCACGATTATATCCTGCATCTATNGCTTGCTGAGGTGGCACTCCGTTGCTGAGCTCTTCACGAATCCTGGTAAAAATAAGCACATTAGCATCCACCGCCATACCTATCGTCAGGACAATACCAACTATGCCGGGCAGTGTAAGGGTGGCAGGCAAGAACGAAGATAGCACCGCGAAAATAAGCAGAATGTTCATGATCAAAGCAACATTAGCGGTCATCCCGAACACTCGATAGTAGAACAGCATAAACAAAACCACGAGCACTGACGCTACCTGGACTCCTCTTAAGCCTGCTTCCAAATTTTCCCTACCCATGGTCGGACCGATGACACTCTGCTCAACAATCGTCATCGGTGCCGCCAGCGAACCCGAACGAATTAACAAGGATAAGTCATTCGCCTCTCTAGCGGTTAAACCGGTAATAACAAAGGTACGCGGAAGAGCTGTACGTATCGTGGCATGACTTATCAGTCGCTTGTCTTCATAAAACTCGATTTCTTCCANTTCTTCGCCGTCTTCATTCAAAGAGGTATTAGTTCGCGATTTAGTTTCGATTAGAAGAATGTCCATCATGCGCCCGACGTTATCTCGAGTCACACGATTAATCTGTGTGCCTCCCTGCGCATCGAGATTGATCTGAACCTGCGGTAAGCCATTCTGATCTAGAGTAGAACGTACGTTACTAACCCGGTCTCCCTGAAGGATCACGTCATTATCGACATTGACTAGCAATCCTTGGTACTCGTAAGGCTCATATGAAAGGCTCGTTGCTCCGATTTCAGCTTCTAAGTGAAATTCAAGAGTAGCAATTCTCTGCAAAATACGGATGGCCTGAGCAGGATCCTGCACGCCGGGTAACTCAACCACGATCCGGTTAGCTCCTTGTTGTTGAACCGTAGGTTCGGCCACACCAAGAGCATCGACACGATTTAGCAGTGTAGTGCGATTGGCTTGCAAAGTGTCGCGNTGNACCTGAAGAATTGTATCCGCGGTCATCCGCATATCGAGGATAAAGATATCTCCGACGTCACGATTCTGAAATAGCATTTCCGGGAAGTTGTCAATCAATTCTGATCGCGCCTGGGAACGCTCCCCCGCATTAGCAAAGCGCACTTCGAGATGAGAATTGCTGATCAAGTTGAGACCTCGAGTGCGAATGCGTTCTTCCCGTAATATCGTCCTGACATTACTAAGATTGTCATTCATGCGCCTCTCCAATGCAGCATCCATATCTACCTCCATCAGGAAGTGCACGCCCCCTTGGAGATCAAGGCCGAGATTCATCTTACCGGCACCTATTGCTTGCATCCAGTTTGGTGTAGTGGGAGCAAGATTCAGGGCTACAATGTAGTCAGCGCCGAGAGCATCTTCGATAGCTGTTTTCGCGCGCAGTTGATCCACTACAGAGTCAAAACGAACCAGTAGATTCGTGTCATTACCTTCAACACCAAAAAATTCAACCTGGGCAGCTTCCAATGCTGTTGTAACAACTTCTATGTCTGCGGAATTGAGACTGAGGCCTTCAGTAGTAATCTGGAGAGCTTCATCATCAGGGTAGAGGTTCGGAACGGAATACAATAGGCCCCACAGTACTATCAATAGGACCAAAAGATTTTTCCATAATGGGTATCTATTCAGCATCTTTAAGTTCGCAATTGCAGGCCTTATACCTGGTTAATTGTCCCCTTAGGCAGCGCGGCAGCAACTGAAGATTTCTGAAGTTTCAATTCAACACCATCCGCAACCTGCATGCTCATATAGTCATCAGTCACTTTGGTGACCTTACCTAGTAACCCACCTGAAGTCATAACTTCATCTCCTTTTGAAATGCTTGCAACTAGCTCGCGATGCTCTTTCGCCCTTTTACTTTGCGGACGCCACAGGAGNAGGTAAAACAGCAGAAACATACCGCCAAATAGGATTAAATTTTGCCACACTGGTGGTCCCTGGGCAGTTCCCTGGGCATAAGCAGTCGGAATAAGAAGATCTAATGGATTCATAAATATTTTCTCGTACTTTGCTGTCAGGTGGTTTTGAAAAGGGACTCATATCATCTCCTTTTCGCCGTTTTTTAGTTCCCTCTACTCTTAGTNATTAATATTGATTATTTGCTCGTTCGGACAATTGTGGTGTTAACGCGCAGTAATTCTAGTCGATCTCAGCTATTTCATGTCGCAGCAGGTTCCACGTCCTCTAGACACTGTTGTTCCCGTTGAAATTGACCGACGAAGTCGCCCAATCTACCTTGTTCTATTGCTTCGCGCAAACTCCTCATGAGCTGCTGATAGAAGTGCAGATTGTGAATCGTATTGAGCTGAGAACCCAGTATTTCCTTACACTTGTCCAAATGGTGTAAATAAGCACGACTAAAATTCTGGCATGTATAGCAGCCACACTTTTCGTCAAGGGGGCCAGTATCTTGTCGGTAGCGGCTGTTGCGCAGCCGAAGCAAGCCATGGGAAGTAAAAATATGCGCGTTACGAGCATTTCTCGTGGGCATGACGCAATCGAACATATCAATGCCCTGAGTCACGGCATAGACGATGTCTTTAGGTGTTCCAACACCCATCAAGTAACGGGGTTTCTCGGAAGGCATAGCGGCGGCGGTATGGACAACTATATCTTCCATTTCGGCTTTCGACTCACCGACTGACAGACCTCCTATCGCGTAACCATCAAACTCACTTTCTTGGAGGCGAGCTAATGACTCATCTCGCAAGCTCCTGTACATAGANCCTTGCACAATACCGAACAACGCTGAAGGATGTGTACCGTGAGCAACCTTACAACGCTTTGCCCAGCGCAATGAAAGCTCCATCGATTTAGCTGCTATTTTCTCCGAAGCTGGGTAAGACGTACATTCGTCAAACACCATGATGATATCNGCACCGAGCTGTTGCTGAACTTCGATAGAGGATTCAGGACTGAGGAATATTTCACTACCATCCACCGGAGACCGAAACTTCACACCTTTCTCCGAAATTTTGCGCCTCTTACCAAGGCTATAAACCTGGAATCCTCCTGAATCGGTAAGAATCGGATTTTGCCAACCTATAAAATCGTGCAGACCCCCATGTTTTAAGATTGTTTCANAACCAGGTCTCGCCATGAGGTGGAAGGCATTACCAAGAATAATCTCAGTGCCTGTATCTAGTATTTGTTGCGGGTTCAATCCCTTGACAGAGCCATAAGTTCCAACCGGCATAAATGCTGGAGTAGCCACCTCTCCCCTCTGAAATGCCATCAGTCCAGAACGAGCATTACCGTCGAAGGCATTTACCCTAAACTGCATATGGCTGTCATTCATTCTTTAGTGCTCTCGAGTCGAGTTGAACTGGATGTCCGGCCAGCGCTCTTTCATAAGGCTTAAGTTAACTCGTGTCGGGGATAGGTAGGTAAGATGCCCTCCTCCGTCTATGGCCAGATGATCATCCGCCTTCTTTCGAAACTCTTCTAGTTTAGTTTTGTTATTAGAATCCACCCAGCGAGCAACATACACATTAACAGGCTCATAAATGCAGTCGACTTTATACTCATCTTTCAAACGAAACGCGACAACTTCAAACTGCAACACACCTACAGCTCCCACGATGAGATCATTGTTTTTAAGTGGCATAAATACCTGAGTTGAACCTTCCTCCGACAACTGTGTGAGTCCCTTTTGCAACTGCTTGNCCTTCAAAGGGTCCTGCAGACGAATTCGCTTAAACAGTTCGGGCGCGAAATGTGGTACACCTTTGAACTTCAGCTCCTCTGCTNTGGTAAAGGTATCTCCGATCTGAATCGTGCCATGATTGTGTAGACCGATAATATCACCAGAAACCGCTTCTTCTGCGTGAGACCGGTCGCCGGCAACAAAGGTAACTGCGTCTGTAACTTTGATATCTTTAGCGATACGACAGTGGCGCATTCTCATTCCTGACTGATATTCTCCTGAACAAATTCGCATAAAGGCAATGCGATCTCGATGTTTAGGATCCATGTTTGCCTGTATCTTGAACACAAAGCCGCTGAAATCTTCTTCGTCGGGTTCAACTCTCCGGGTCTCTGTCATCCTGTCCTGNGGCGCTGGTGCCCACTCTACAAAATCCTCCAGCATCTCACGAATACTGAAATTACCGAGGGCTGTTCCAAAATAAACAGGAGTCATTTGTCCCTTTAAATACGCATTCCGTTCGAACTGATGACTCGCGCCTTTCACAAGTTCGATTTCGTCCTTAAACTCTTCGGCGTAGGTACCCAGAAATTCCTTTGCTTGTGCGTTATCTAGCCCTTCGATATTGATATCGACTGGGACTTTGCTCCCTTGGTCTTTCTGATAAATATGGATGGTGTCAGTGTAAAAATTATAGACTCCCTTAAACTGCTTCCCCATGCCCAACGGCCAGTTAATGGGAGCACACTGAATTTTCAGGACATCCTCAATCTCATCCACTATTTCTATTGGATTTAGAATATCCCGGTCAAGCTTGTTAACAAATGTGAATATCGGAGTATCTCGCAATCGACACACATCCATCAGCTTGATGGTACGTTCTTCAACACCCTTAGCTCCATCCACCACCATGAGCGCCGAGTCCACTGCAGTAAGCACTCGATAGGTATCCTCAGAGAAATCTTCGTGGCCCGGGGTATCTAACAGGTTTATTACACAATCCTTATAAGGAAATTGCATGACCGATGAAGTAACTGAAATACCGCGNTGCTGTTCCATCGCCATCCAGTCTGAAGTGACATGGCGGTTTGACTTTTTCCCNTTGACGGTGCCCGCAATCTGGATCACTTTTCCAAAAAGTAGTAACTTTTCCGTAATCGTAGTTTTACCTGCATCCGGATGAGAAATAATCGCCAGCACCCTACGTTTGGCTATTTTCTGTTGCAGTTTGTTTGACGACATAATCCAATCTANCGAGAAAAAGGCGCGATTATACAGCAATCTNCCTAATACATCGGCCGGAAACTAGCCTCATTATTAAACCTTTGCCAATTTAGTCATTTATTGTTCGTCTTAGACACGCTTTTAAGTTTTTACTTAATGACTACTCAACTGTCCAACGTTCAAAGTGAAATGTATGAATGCAGCTGATTCTTCACGAATGACATATAATGTACAGCCAGTTTACAGGAGGTCTCTATGGATTTTTCGCTGTCCGAAGAACAGTTGGCGCTACAGGATTCTGCTAGGCTATTCGCCAGTAAAGAATTACCAGACATAGCAAAACAAATTGAAAAAACTGACGAACCTCCGAACATCAAATTAAGAAAGCAGTTTGCCAGTCTTGGTTATCTTGGAATCAATCTACCTGAGGAGTATGGCGGCGGTGGAATGACCCACCTCGACGCAGTGCTGGTGCTAGAGGAGATCGCTAAGGTCTCAATCGCAGTGGCGTTTCCCATATTTGAATCTTGCTTTGGACCATCCCTTGCCGTCGCTCATTTTGGTAACGAAACACTTAAGCAAACAATCTTGCCCCTGATTTGTTCTGGTGACATGGTTTTGGCGGTTTCAATGTCTGAACCTAACGCAGGGTCTGCTCTTACCGACCTAACTACACGAGCTCGACTTAAAGATAACCAAGTAACAATTAATGGCACCAAACGCTGGTGCTCCGGAGCAGGTCACTCAGAAGGCTATATCGTTTATTGTCGCATGGCTGATATACAAGGAGCCAAAGGTATTGGNGCNGTATTTNTTCCCAAGGCNAGCGAAGGCTTAACTTTCGGAAACCGCGACCATCACTTGGGTTTCCGCGGNGTTAGTAGCGCCGACATGTACTTTGATAATGTAACAGTTCCAAAAGAAAACATTCTTGTCGACGCAGGTGGGTTTAGCAAACTCATGGATGCATTCGACCTGGAGCGCTGCGGCAACACCACGATGTCCCTGGCAGTAGCGCAATCTGCNTTTGAATTCGTACTGGGCTATGTTCAGGAGCGCCAACAGTTCGGTAAACCTCTTATAGACTTTCAGGCTGTTCAGGTCCAACTTGCCGAGATAAAGATGAAGCTTGATGCAGCCCGACTGTTACTTTATCGAGCTGTCGTAAATGCAGAGCAAGGGCTACCGTCAATAGCAGACAGCTCGATTGCGAAATGTTTTGCNAACGAAGCCGCCCGGGAAATTACAGGCAAGGCTATGCAACTTATGGGTGGCTACGGTTACTCAAAGGAATTCCCCCTGGAACAGAAACTGCGAGATGCTTGGGGCTGGGGAATTGCGGGAGGGGCTATTGATATTCAGAAAATCAACATAACTTCTGCTCTAGTAGGACGAAGATTCAATCAACGAGCGAGTTAATCAATTTCAANAGAGANCAAAACCATGGAACCGATGCGATTNCTCNTTAAACAGATAGAATCCAGTAATCGGGTCAACGGTCTGCTAATTAGCGGTCAAATCAANGCGGATGAAAGCGTTTCACTTATGCCATCCGGGCAACAAGCGTACATTCTTCTCATAGAGAAGGAAGCTAATTATCATCAATCTATAAATGCCAAAGCCGAGTTAAGCCTTGAGCTAACTTACTCTGTTTCGATGAAAGAAGGAGACATGATCGTTCCCTTGAATTCCCGCCCGGAATTTGCCGACCAATTTGAGGCTAAGATTNATTGGCTGAGCAAACAGGATTTGCTACCCGGTAGAGCGTACATCTTGAAAGCAGCCGGAGGAAAAAGCGAAGCAACCATTAGTAAGCTTAAGTACCGACTCAACAAGGAAGACCAGCAACGAATAGCTGCCAACACTCTNAGTGANCGGCAGCATGGGGTCGGCAACATTGCGTTAACCGAGGCGATCATTTATGACTCGTATTGTGTGTGCAACGCNACGGGGTGTTTTAATCTAGTAGATAANTTCTCTGGAGAATTAGTTGCGAAGGGCGAGATTCATCATGGNTTGAGGCGCGCTAGCAATGTCCACTGGCAGGCACTGGATATCGACAAACACAGCAGAGCCAATATCAAGCATCAGGTCCCCAGAGTNATTTGGTTAACTGGACTTTCAGGTTCTGGCAAATCTTCTATCGCCAATTTCATAGAAAATAAACTGATTGCTAAGACTCGTCATTCGTACCTATTGGACGGCGATAATGTCCGTCATGGACTCAACAAGGATCTCGGATTCACCGATGTTGATCGAGTCGAGAATATCAGGCGAATAGCTGAAACTGCGAAACTAATGCTGGACGCTGGCCTTATCGTAATTACCAGTTTTATTTCACCTTTCAAGGCGGAACGGGAAATGGCACGCTCCCTTTTCGATAAAGGCGANTTTATCGAGGTTTTTGTCAGTGCNAGTCTTGAGGTATGCGAAAAACGTGACCCCAAAGGGCTTTATAAGAAAGCACGAGCCGGCAAAATAAAAAACTTCACCGGTCTCGATAGCCCCTATGAGCCNCCACAACACCCTGAAATCGTAGTCGATACAGAGACACTGACAGTGGAACAAGCCGCTGACAAGGTCATCGACTATTTAGAAAGACTCTCCGAATAAGTAGAGTCAGCAAAAAATCAGTGCAGATTCACACCAGAGGGCTTGGATTTACTTTCGGCAAACTCCGGATGTAACACATCGATACGCTTGACCAACAACAAATCGTGCCGACACAAGCCATCGTATTCATCGACGGAATGCGTGTCGATATCATCCAGCAGAACGCAAACCACATCATCCCCTTCTACATCGACAACCACACACGGCTTGAATCCGCTAACTGTGTCCAACGAAATGGANGAACCAACCTCAAAATTATGCGCAGGATAAATACCATCGGTTTGTTTAAGTAAGCCATAAGAGGTGAAGGCCACACCAAAACCGGCTGCGGCTACCACGTGAATAATGTCTATAATATCAGGATCAGTCAGATCGACCTGAACCGTATCTGGCATNGCTTGATTATTCTGCNATTGTCTTTGATAGACGAGGCGCAGAAACAGGCTGATATCATCCTGGTTCCACTCAAGCGTCTCCTCCTTTGCCGAAGAGGAGTTGTCTGAAGAGAGACTCAGCACACTGGTTTCGATAGTGAGGTCTTTAATTTCGGTTTCAGGGGGGCAAGGGACCACCATCGAAACCGAACAGTAACCCTCACTGGTCTCGGCGCTTAATCGCCAAAGGAAAGGAATGTCGCCCCGTAGCTCAATCATGAATTACTGTTATAACTAAACTGTGTTAGTAAACATACCACAATAAGACATCTGACAGAATCATCGACTATCATTGGACCGGTCACTAACAAGGGTTCTGAAAAACTAATACTTAGCGAAATTTGCTAAACACCATCTTCAGAAATTTGTACTAAACCATTGAGCTTCAAGGAATTTCAAAATTAGATCAAGTAGCGAAGTTTTGTCCACAGATTCTGTGGATAACTCAGTGCATAATTCTTGGAAAAAACTCGCAAGCCACTAAATCCTGTGCGAAAGGGACATTTTGGTCAATTTTTAATCAAACCATATATTTGTTATAATTCAAATAGTTAGGAGTTTTGGAAGGATCGACCAAAAATAAAACCTCCTATTTTTAAGGGTTTTATGACTATAGAGTTATTTTTGTGCATAAAAACGCGAGTAAAAAACATTTCTGTTGACGAACATCTGTATTTACTACTGTTTTCATTAAGGTTTTTCAAACTACAATACCGTTCGTTCTTAAAGCACTCATGTTACTCAACCAGCAAAGATATGAGCAGTTAGTGTTTGCACTGACTTATGGCACTGCTGGATCGTGAAACCTGGTACTTCGAGAGGATTAAACGAATTTAACTATAAAACGACGCCAATCGCTTCACTCCGCACTTTAGCTGCGGTATTTGTCTAAAAATGTTTCTGCCTTAAAAACTACTTTTTACCTTCTATCCAGCCGATTACTTCAGTAATCGTATACAAATTTTAAACTAGCGATATTTTGTAGTTATTTAAACCCCAGATAATTAATAGGAATGCGCACTCCCTTTGCGTTCTGAAGCCTCTGATAGGCTGATTAATACGTATGGTAAACTTTTCTAATAGGTCGGAAAAAGAATCGGAAATGCTCACAATTTCAAATAGTTTTAACAAATTTTGGTGGATCCTGCCCTATTTTTTTGCGCTAATTTCAGAGGCTTCCGCTCAACTTCCAAAGCTATCAGATTCAGAGCTTCAGTGGCTCGGAGAACAAATTTTTAATAATGAATGCGCGAGCCAGTTCGAATGCCTTACCAGTTGGAATCCAGGAGAGCGATTCCCTTCATTGGGCATAGGCCACTTTATTTGGTATCAGCAAAAACAAATTGAACCTTTCGAGGAAACTTTTCCCGAACTATTAGCCCTGTTTAATGAACGAGGCATTGTGCTACCCGATTGGTTAAGTGGAGGTAGAAACGCTAATGCGCCATGGAATAGCCGTAAACAATTCAATGCCCAATTACAGAGCTCCCAAATGCGAGAACTGCGCCAAATCTTAGCGACTACAAAACCTGTGCAGGTAGAATTCATAAGTCGGCGTCTGTATCAATCAATAAACGAAATCATCAAACAATTCCCCACTGGGCGGCAACAAATAATTAAGGACAAAGTTATAAACCTGGCAAATAGCCAGACTCCGTATGGCCTCTATGCACTTATTGACTACCTAAACTTCAAGGGCACAGGGCTGAATTCACGGGAACGCTACCTCAAAAAGGGATGGGGGCTTTTGCAAGTATTGGAAGAAATGCAACACAGCAACCCGACGTTAGAGAATTTTGTCGCAGCCGCGGGCTATGTGCTCGAACGCCGCGTCACAAACGCTCCACCGGAACGGGAAGAACAACGCTGGTTGCCTGGCTGGAAGAATCGCCTACAAACGTACTTGCCTGTGCAACGCACTGAGTGACATTCATTACAGCTTGTTGCTTGACTATTTTAGCTATACGCTGAAACACTTTTTTTATTGTCACACACAATTAGAAAACGGAAATGCGACCCAATCATGAATTTCGAACGACCTAATATAAAAACTATGAAGGGCTATAAACCTGGTGAACAGACAGAAGGTTCTGGAATTATTAAACTTAATACTAACGAGAACCCTTACCCTGCTAGCCCTGCAGTCGCAGCCACGCTCAAAAATTTAGATGCCGAAAACCTGCGTCGCTATCCCCCTCCCCTAGCAGATTCGTTTCGTGAAGCGGCAGCCAAGCTTCACAACGTTAATGAAAATAACATCATTCCAACCAATGGAGGAGATGAATTACTCCGGCTGGCTATCACGACTTTTGTAGATCCCAACGAAAAAATCTTGGTAACTCAACCTTCTTATTCCTTATATCCAGTATTAACCAGCATCCAGGGCGGCATACTTATTCAAATTCCTTTGCAACAAGATTGGTCCATGCCCTCAGACTTCGAAGTTAGCCTGACCAGCAGTGGGGCGAAAATGTGTATCCTAGTAAATCCACATGCTCCCACTGGCAAACTGCTGGATACAGATTACCTTGCACGGCTGGCTGATAGTTTCCAGGGTATTCTGTTAATTGACGAGGCCTATGTTGATTTCGTGGATCCTGATTTCCAATACAATTCTGTATCGCTCATCGAATCTAACGAAAACATACTGATACTCCGCTCCCTCTCAAAAGGATACTCCTTAGCCGGCTTACGATTTGGCTATGGCATAGGCCCTCAACACCTGCTCGAGCCTATGCTCTACAAAACAAGAGACAGCTATAATACAAATACCGTGGCCCAGCATCTAGCCACAGCAGCCATAGAATCAGCTGACTATGCCCACAGCACATGGGATAGAGTGCGCAAATCAAGGAGTGTCTTGACTGATGGTTTAAACCAAATGGGACTGAACACAGTGCCCAGTCAGGCAAATTTTGTACTCTGCCAAGTTCCAAATTCGATTAGCGCAAAAGGACTGTACGAGGGCCTTAAACGACAAAATATCTTAGTGCGCTATTTTGACCAAGATAGACTCAAGGACAGACTGCGAATTTCTGTCGGCAGCGACACCGAAAACACAGCCCTATTGGAAGCTATCCACTCTCTTATCAAGACCTAAGATTACTATCTCGTCTCAGATTGGCTAGCTAAATTAAACTCCGGGTTGACAATCTGACTCGCCAAGTTTAGAAGAGCAAAGTCTATTTGTTTCAATTCTGGTTTTCTATATGGTACTTACCCATGTCTGTTCCTGAAAAAGAGACTACCTCGGAAAAACCCTATCATTGCCCGGCTTGCAAAAAGCCAATGCGACGGATCGAAGGTAAAAAAGGCCTTTTCTGGGGTTGCACCGGATACCCTGAATGCGAAACAACCCTTCATGATGATAATGGGAAACCATTGGCACAATCAGATGAGCGTTACCGATGCCCAATCTGTACTCGCCGCCTGGTCAAGGCGGACCCAGATAAAGGCAATTACTGGTTCTGCAGTGGCTACTCAAAAGGATGCAGAGCCACCTTAGCGGACAATAATGGAATTCCTGAGGAAGCTCATCATTGCCCGAGCTGCCGAAATTTACTAATGAAACGTGAAGGTAAAAATGGAGTGTTTTGGGGATGCCGAAGTTTCCCTAATTGTAAAACGAGTTTTAAGGATTTAGATAATAGGCCCGATTTTGATCTTTTCACTACTAAGAGTTCGTAAGAAAACCTCAGCAACTCTGGCAGGTATAGTTATAGCCGCACTCTGTTTGTGGGGCATCTCAATGTGGCAGGACATCTCTCCTAGTGAGATATTCAATATCTTGCTGGCCACCACCGCCATGGTTGCAGTCGTTATGGTCGCAGCTATACTCTTAATAGCATTTTTTAAAATCTTAAGTAGCTTAATTCGCAAGTTAGCCGGGGCTGACAACGAAGATTCTCATGATTAAGACAGAGGTAGGCTGCGCGACATAATCAAGGCATCTTCCTGGCCTTCAGCGTTTGGGTAGTAGCTCTTCCTTTTCCCGATCTGGGTAAAGCCCAAAGACCGATACAGTGAAATAGCTACGCTATTTGCGGATCTCACTTCAAGAAAGCAATCTACCGCATCCAGTTTATAGGCACGATCCATCAACAATTTTAAGAGTTTACGCCCGTATCCCGCGCCCTGGTAATCCGGGTGCACACATAAAGTGAGTAAATGGCATTCTCCGACTGCCAGAGACATTACTCCATGCGCAACTATTTGCCGCTTGTTGGCTAAAACCCAGCACTGGTGACCTGCTGTCAGGCAATCAATAAATATACGCTTTGTCCATGGATATTCGTAAGCTGCTGTTTCGTTCTTAACTACCAGCTCTAGATCGCTAAATCGCATAGTTCTGGCAAAAAATTGGCCTGATTGATCAGACTGAGAAGTAGACAAAAAATGCATTTTGTGACCCGTGGAGATCAATTTTTTAATCGTTCCCTGAGTTTTTGCAATTGATCCCAGACTTCCCTTTTAAGCTTTGGATGAGAAAGTATCATTTGCAAACTACTGGTAATAGTGAAGTAGTAACCTGCTGGCTCGACCATGTAATCTCTTTGCTCGCCCTTGGCCGATTTCTTCACCAATAATTTTTCCATTTGACCCGCAAACACTAACAAATTACAAAATCCGTCTTGATCGTGGCGCATAGCGATGAACCCCCCCAAAGCCTGTCGAGCTGCCTCGATAGGTTCAGTAGTCAAAGGCAGTCCCTCCATCAGTGGCCAATCGAAGTCCTTACTGGAAAAGTCACAGCCATCAGTGTCTATTTCTAGCGCCATCAAAATGTTGCGTAGCAGTGTCAGGGTTTCTTCGCTCGAATTTCCTATCATCAAATGGGGCCACTCATCAATTACTGCCAAACTATCATTAATACGGTAGTAACGAAGACTGAACTTTAAGGTATTGGTATCAGTGGTAATTTGTTCTGGCTGAATATTTGCGTTTAAACCTTTGTCCAAAATCGAAACAGATACTTGTTCGATAGCTACATCGCTCTCCTGAGCTGCATGTTGGTCAGACTGGTTTTGCTGTTCAGGCCTACTTGGCTTCGAGGAATCCTCTATTCGTTTTTCTAGAACCGGTTGGTCTTCAATTGCTTCGTAACGGGGCGAAGGTTTGGCTCCGGGCAACGTAAACTTAGGATAATATCCCTGAATCCCCATTGCTTTTAAATAGGCCTGTCTTTGAGCTTCATTCACAGAAATATCTGGCTAGTCGTTAAGCAAACTACAAATATACTTCTTTGCCCTAAATACAACAACAAAGCTAATCTCTCCCTTAGCCCCGCTGCAATTGCAGTCCGCCTTTATTCATGATTGAATCCGCGTTCGTCGAAAAGAGGTTCTCTTAGGCTAACCCATGAAAGCAATTCTATGCGAAACCCTCGGACCTCCTGAAAACTTGGTCCTGAAAGATGTGAAGGATCCCGTGGCCGCTGAAAACGAAGCAGTAGTGCAAGTCTATGCTGCGTCACTCAATTTTCCAGACGGGCTCCAAATACAAGGTAAGTACCAGTTCCAACCTCCTCTTCCCTTTATACCCGGTTCCGAGATCGGCGGTATCATTAAATCGGTTGGTCCCGGGCTCAAGGGATTTGCTATCGGGGACCGAGTTATGGCTATTCCTGGACTCGGAGGCTTAGCTGAACAAGTTATAGTTAAAGTCGAAGGATTGCGCAAAATTCCTAATAATATGGATTTTAAAACTGCCGCCGGTTTCGCCATGGTGTATACCACGTCCTATTACGCGCTTAAACAACGTGCCCAGCTACAGCCGGGTGAAACCCTTCTGGTGCTGGGAGCCAGTGGAGGTGTTGGTCTTGCGGCCGTTGAATTAGGCAAAATCATGGGTGCGCGGGTAATCGCCGCTGCAAGCTCTAATGAGAAACTGGATTTCATAAAACGTCTGAATCCGGACGAAACCATTAATTATAGCGATGGTGAACTCAAAGAGAAGGTAAAGAGCCTCACCAATGGCCGAGGCGCAGACGTAATATACGACCCTGTAGGGGGTGATTTATTTGATCAATGTTGTCGTTGTATTAATTGGAACGGCCGGCTTCTAGTAATAGGGTTTACGAGCGGTCGAATCCCAGAGTACAAAGCAAACCTTGCTTTGCTGAAAGGCTCTTCCATGGTGGGAGTTTTTCTCGGCCGGTTTCGTAAGGAAGAACCAATCGAATACGAAATGAATTTCAAGGAACTCTTACAAATGTATGATGAGGGCAAGCTTAGCCCGGTAGTAACTGAGTCTTTCCCATTGGAAAATTATGTTGCTGCATTCAATATCTTCACTGAACGAAAAGTATTGGGCAAAGTGATACTGGAGATAAAGGCCGAGTAAAACTGAACCATGCTAAGCGATGAAGAAATTCAAAGGGATCTGGAAAAGCTCCGAGATATTGTAGTTAAGCATAAGGCGCCAGGTGCACCGCTAGCTATTCACTCCGAAGTCATTGATGGCCAAGAATTCGAAGTATTCAGTAATGCTCCAACTAATCTAAGTGGGCTCTATGATCTAGCGCAGCAAGAAGCAGACAAGACGTTCTTTGTCTATCTTGAAGAACGCCACACTTTTCAAGAAGTTTACAGCATGGCACGACGTCTCGCTCGAGTTCTAATCGAACGGTATAAGATGAAAAGGAGCGACCGAATAGCGATTTGTGCTCGCAATTCCCCTGAGTGGTGCCTTGCCTACATGGCCGTAACTTTATTGGGAGCAGTGGTTGTCCCCATGAACTCATGGTGGAGGGGTGCGGAGCTGGAATATGGCCTCCAAGATAGTGGTAGTAAACTAATCTTTGTCGATCAGGCTCGTTTCCAACATGTTGCTCCTTATTTAGCTGAACAAGATATAGAAATAGTCATGATCAGACCGGAATCAGAAACCGGTTTTTCAGAATTCTATAGCCTGCTCGACAGAGTAGACCCATTATCTGATGAGGAAATAGAGCAACTTGGAGTCGGCCCTGAAGATAACGCCTCTATAATGTACACGTCCGGTTCCACCGGGAAGCCCAAAGGGGTACTTTCCACGCATCGCAATATTATCAATGCGCTGTACACTTGGAAATTTGTTAGAGAAATAAACGAAATTCTCAGACCTGAATTGGTAGAAGAAAATCCAAAATATCAACCTGCCATACTGGCCAATGTTCCTTTGTTCCATGTTACTGGAAGCCATGCGCAGTTCCTGGCCAGTTTCATTTCTCCTAGAAAGTTTGTAATGATGTACAAGTGGGACCCAGAAAAAGCCTTGGAGTTAATTGAAAAGGAGCGTATCTCCGTTTTTCATGGGGTGCCGACTATGACTTGGGAAATTATGCAGTCTCCAAAGTTTTCGAGCACCGACCTCAGTAGCTTGCGGGGTGTGCAGAGTGGTGGTGCGCCAAGACCGCCGGAACACCTGACGATGATCCTCCAGAAATTTCCCGAAGTAGCGATCCCCGGCTTAGGTTATGGCCTCACAGAAACAAATGCCATCGGCGCCATCATTTCCGGCGGATTTTACCAAGCGAAACCTCATAGCACTGGCCGACCTTCTCCACCTGTCACTTCGATGCGAATCATTGATGAGAACAATAATGAATTGCCTAACGGTAAAAGGGGAGAAATTTGTATCAAAGGGCCTACTATTATGAAGGGCTACTGGAATCAGCCTGAAGCGACCGCCGAAGTGATCAAGGACGGGTGGTTTCACACCGGAGACATCGGCCTGCTGGATGGTCTGGGTTTTCTGATAATTCTCGATCGCGCTAAGGACATTGTCATTCGCGGCGGTGAAAATATCGGTTGCGCTGAGGTGGAATACGCCATAACCGAACACCCAGCGGTCAGCGAAGTTTCTGTTTACGGCATTCCTGACGACCGGCTCGGCGAAATTCCTTGTGCCTCAGTCATGGTAAAAGGAAGTCAAATCCTGAATGATGAAGAATTAAAAAAGTTTCTAAGTTCGAAGATAGCAGATTTTAAAATACCGGAGCGCTTCTACTTTCAATACGAACAATTACCACGCATTGCTTCAGGTAAAATTGCTAAGAAAGAGATACGCCAGCGAGTGATCGACCAACTCTTCACTTCATAAATTCTCCTTATAAGCCCCTAAAACACGATTCGACTTCAATAATTTCTTTTTGACTTTTATTGAAGATTCATCCCATGGCTAACGATAAATAGGTTGAACCTTACCTAAATGATGAACCCAATCAGCTGACTATGAAAGGGGCATAAGCAGAGAGAACAACATTATGAAAAAAGAAACATGGGATGGGTCAGTAGAGGAAAGTAAAGAATTCATAGAAGCAACTGCGGTGTTTCCAGAGGAAGAGCCTGCAGTTAAGGTTAATGCTCTCAGCGTTAAGTCAGGTATTACCGAGCTTCGCAGGCGCATTGAGGAACGCCTCGACAGTAAACGAATCGACCTGGAATTCAACTACGAAGAGCTGGATGATATCTCTGATGAAATAAACTGAAGTGTAGTTCGTAATCTAGTAACGGATGGCCAGCGTGATTACTGCGATAAGGAAGCTATAATTACCGGAACCTCCAATCAGCTGTTTAATTGGACACTAACTCGAAAGAAATTTCTCCCACTCCCTCGATTTCAGCGCTTATCTGATCTCCTGCGACGACAGCTGATACGCCCGCGGGAGTGCCGGTAAATATCAGATCTCCGGCTTTTAATTCAAAATAAAGCGAAAGCTCACGTATAATCTCAGGCACCGACCAAATCATATCTGAGAGCTTCGCATCCTGCCGCGTTTCTCCATTTACACTTAATGAAATTGTTCCCTCCAATGGATGATTACCCCCATTCACCAGTCTGATAGCAGAAGTCGGGGCCGATTGGTCAAATCCCTTAGCCGCATCCCACGGCCTACCTTGCTTTTTAGCTTCGGCCTGCAAATCGCGGCGCGTAAAATCAATACCTACTGCATAACCAAGGACATGGGCTAGTGCATTTTCGACCGATATATTGCTACCTCCACTGGCAAGCGCAACCACTAACTCTACTTCATAATGCAAATTGGACGTAGCTGGAGGATAAGTTACCGGCTTATTATCGATTACCACCGCATCAGAGGGTTTACTGAAAAAAACGGGAGGATTCTCTCTGGGATCGCCACCCATTTCTTTAACATGATCACTATAGTTTTGGCCCACACAATAAATACGATGTACTGGAAAAACATGATCGCTGCCCTGCAGTGGGATCGCCGAGGTTGAATGAGGGGTAAATAGGAAAGTCATTTATGATTTCAGCTCCTTTTAATTTTCTGGACACCGTAATGCAGGCGCCAAATCTCGGTTATTCGCTAGCAGCAAACCAGGAAAGAGTTTAAGACCGCTTAACTGTTCAATTCTTTGCAAAGTATTCTGTTGAGCACAATAACGTGCATTTAAGCCAAGCTCCGAGCTGAAGATAAAAGCCGCGTGTCGCTCTAATGTTGCAACTACTTTGAAGTAAGCCGAAGGCTGTCCACCGAAGCCGGTGGTGCGCAGACTAAACGGCTCAGAAATTTCGTATAGCGGGCCGCTGATAACGTACAACTCCCCCTCCGTTTCCGCAAACTCGTTAACGGCTTGTTCCAGCCTGGCCCAGCTTCCTGTTCGTAATTCGCTAGGAATCGGTGCCATATTGGTCATATTATTTAGCTCTTCCCAATATGGGGTGGATGCAAAGCTGGTCATCGGGGCCAAACGACCGCGATCATCCGGATCGAATATATATTCGTTGATTCTATAAGACCTATCGGATTGACTAATCACAGCCTCTTGCGTCAAGCGACGTCCTTGTGAGTCCCCTGGCTCCATGCCCGCGTTATCTGGTAGCAGTTGATCCTGCTTCCACTGGCGGGGCAGCAGAGAAGCTACACCTACTGATTCACCCAAAATCCGATAGGCCACCCAGTCGGCAAGCCCGGAATCCGAATTAACCGAAGCAGCATACAACTGGTGCACTACTATCTCGTTATTAGGCGGCGCACCGGACGGGCAATCAGCCATACAATGAGCTATATGCACGATTTGTCCATGCACCGTGAGTGCAAACTGGGGTAATGCGATGAAACTAACCCATAGGGTAAGGAATCTGATCATGTACTTCATTACACTCACTCAGAATATCTTCACTTAAGCTGACTTCCTGAGCCAACAATACTTCATCAAGTTGATCAGCGGAGCGGGCACCGACAATCGTGGAAGCCACAAAATCGAAATGCATGCTCCAAGCAGTAGCCAAAGTAACTGGTGACAAGTCCGCTTTTTTAGCTATTTCTAGGTATTTCTCAGTAGAAGCCAATGTGTCTTTATTGACAAATCGTTTCGACATAGCTTTCTGCCTCGGATTTTCGTGTTTGTGATACTCATCAAACCGGCTATTCAAAGGCATCTTACCGCCATTGTATTTACCGCTGAGAACACCTCCTCCAATCGGAGAATAGGGCAACAACGAAATCTGCTCTCTTCTGCAAGCATTGGCAAGTTCGTCGAGAAAGCGTCTATTAAGCAGGGAGAAATTATTCTGGATAGATTCAAATCGTGCCCAACCCTCATAATCAGCTATAGTGTTAGCTTTGGTGAGGCCGTAAGCGTTTTCATTGGATGTTCCGAGATACCGCACCTTCCCAGCCTGAACCAACCGATCCAACGCTTCCATGGATTCATCGATAGGGATAACAGTATCAGGCCAGTGCACCTGGTACAGATCAATGTAATCTATACCCATCCGACGCAGACTACCTTCGACAGCTGCCTCTACGTTATGTCGATCGACTGCTGTTAGCCCATGGCGAATGGGAGGAATAAACCAACCTGATGCAGCACCCGCTACCTTAGTGGCTATAATTAAAGAATCTCGAGCCTTTGTTTTGATCCACTCTCCAAATATTTCTTCTGTCAGGCCAGCCAATTCGACCGTCGGTGGGACTGGATAAATCTCGGCGGTGTCGAAAAAATTAATGCCACTGTCGTAGGCTTTTTCCAGGATTTTGAAAGATTCTTTACGATCGCTCCAAGTACCAAAACTCATGGTCCCCATGCAGATTGGTGAAACACGTAATCCACTTCTTCCTACATAGCGATGCTCCATACTACTTCCTTTTGTTACTATCCGATTTACGCTGGGGGAAGACAACTGTCGCCGAGATATCCGCCGCCACCACAGTACGTCGGATCCTGTAACTGGATTCGAATACCATCAGGATCGGAAAAATACAGCTCCGGTGTCCCTCCTTCCGCTCCCCCACGATTTGGCATGCGCATGCTGATCCAATGCATAAAAGGTTGAGTATCAGACGCATTCTCTCGGGCCGTCAAACCATAATCAGTCAAATTTGCCAGCACTGCATCAACATCAAAATTATCCATGCTGAAACAGGCGTGGTCTATTCTTCCTGCCTGAGTTGGTTGACCCTGTTGATCACCCCCCACATACATCAGGAACTGAACACCGTCTCCGACACCGATGACCGGTGATCCCGGGCCTTGATATGCCTGGTATTCTTTCCCAAACGCTGAAGTATAGAAATCATTAGCTCGATCTCGGTTGGCTAGAAACGTAGTAAAATGGCTAATATCCACGAGTGGAAACAAGCCGTTACCGGGCGCTAATTCAAGGTTAGCGCAAGTTTCCCCGAGATCTCCTCCGCCGCCGCAATGATTCTCAGAAGACAGTTGATAGCGTATGCCTTCGACATCTGCAAAATATAGGTCCCGGCTTCCAGAAATACTTCCACCGGCGGTCTGACTCCTTTCGTCAACCCAGTAGCGCATGGCCTCGTTAAGGTCATTCTGGCCCGAAGTCGGCTTAATACTCCGGCTCAGCCCAAATTCCCGTAGTTGCGCAGCTACCGAGTTCACATCAAAATCAGCCACACTTAGCCCGATATGGCTGATGCCAGGTAGTTCTCCTCCAAGGACGGGCGCTATAGAAAAAAACTGAGGACCTTCTCCAATGCGCAAACAAACTACCTCACCTTGTCTAGATTGTATGGGAGCACCAAATAGATCCTGATAAAACTTCAAGGAATCGGCAACATCTGATACTCGGATCTGGAATGAATGGAGCTTCTGAACTGCGATCGGCGACGGGCTTACCTGACCAAAACCAAAAGGCACTATTGCTATTGCGGGCAAAGCCTTTAAAAGGTTACGTCTGGTATTGTTAATAGCATCAACAGGCAGACTCATCAGAGGATCTCTTGTTTTCATTGTTTTCTCTCTTGGGCAAAGTCAAAACATCATGACAGCCAGAAACCATAGCGTCTAGCCAGAAAGTAATAAAGGGTGATATGAATCAGGAATCCTTGTGCACCAATGGTGGCTCTATTCTCCCTATGTCTAGTTGCCACTGCTCCATGCCCCCTCGCATATGACTAACTTTTTCTATCCCCATGGATTTTAGCGACAACGCTGCTAAGGCAGAACGCCAGCCTTTATTGCAGTAGAGAACTATTTCCTCGGCCCCTTCAAACTCTTTCCTATAATAGGGGCTATCGGGATCAATCCAAAATTCCAGCATTCCTCGGGGAACATGAAGCGAATTCGGGATCCTGCCTTCCCGCTTCAATTCTCGAATATCACGAAGATCGACCAGCCTAACAGTGGTTTGATGTAGCTTTTGGTCTACCTGCTCTGGTGTCAGCGACTCCACCTGCGCTTCGGCTTCCGCAACTAGAGCACGAAATCCCTTCTCTATTTTCATTAACTTGATCTCATGAAGGGACTAATTCTGTGTCTCCGCCTCCCTAGCAAAACGCTCTTGAGCGCGATGACCAGAGAGTATATAAGTCATACCATAATTGCCTTCATGACAAGCGTATTCAAAGATGGGATCTTCAGCATAATCAAGAATAACCTCGGCGGTATAGGGCTGGGTGTATGTGCCAGGATCTGAATTGGTGATTTGATAACTGATCACTTTTTCGCTAACCCTTGTAATACGTTCAGTGTATTTCCTTTCGGAAGCCTTGGGGCCTGGTCTCCTCGCTAGCAACCCATCGGTAGTCACTGCATGAAGCAGATCGCTTTTCTCAGAAATATTTGTTGTCTCTATTACTAGAGTGTCCCCGTCCCACCAGCCTCTTGAGTCTCCATGCCAAAGATTAATTTTGCGGTCCAGTTGAGGCTTATCTACGATCGGAATTACTCGAACATCGTGTATTTTTTCTTGGATTATCGCGACACTATCTTTGGACTGGACAATTTGCCAATAACTATTGTAGCCAGCAAACCAAATATCTGGACCTCCAAAAGTGATACACCTCTCGGTAAGTGGGCGATCGAGCCAAGAATCTGCTGGATGTTCTATCTGACGGGTTTCATACTCCTGGGCCAAAGCAAGGGCTTCTCTAGTCATTTCCGGAAGCCGTCCATTGCTAGGATCAAGGATTTGAGATGTACGACGATGAACCGTTCGATCCACCATCCACTGGGAATCATAGTTGCCCGTGCTGGGGTCATACGAGACGACTTCTCCAGAAAACGCAGCTTCTAGGACGCCGTCAACAAAAAGAGCATCGGAGCCTTCCGACTGTATCTCGTTTATTCGTCGATTTAGGAATGCTATATCATCATCCGTTAGAAATTCTTTATCTCCAAAAACTTCTGGGCGTTCCAGAGGAGTTATGGTGTTGTTAGCCCAAACGCCTTGCAGATCGGGATGACCATCAATGGTTCTAGGGGCAGCCCATTGTGTATCATCTGAAAAAGCATAAGGGCCTAACACAAAAAATAACAACGTATACAACAAGGCCATAAATTTGAATTTGTAAAGAGTCATTGATGTTCTCCCACCATTTCCTAAAAACAATGAATAAGCTGAGCAAACTACAGTAGTTCGGAAAACTAATTACACGATCACCTTCTAGAAGATCTGATCATAGCTCCCCCGCCTGAAACAACTGCCCCGAAAACATTACCAGCTGAATCAACAGCCACGCCCTCAGGGTTTGATCCATCGGGATACGCGGTTACGGTACCGTCAATAAAGTAATCGATTATACCATCAAGCAAGGAACCAACTCTGATCCCAGCTTCCCAGCCCGGATTGCGCATGTCATCGAATTCCGATTCTGAATCGGCCACGTAAATAGTGTCATCGGCAGTTATATAGATTCCGCTTGGTCGACTGAAAGATTTAAACTCACCAATGTAATTGCCGTCCAGATCAAATATCTGCAGACGGTTATTCCCCCTGTCACCTACTATGAGCCGATTACGGGAATCGATGTCGACCGCGTGTGGAGTTTTCAACTCCCCGGCACCTGATCCCCATCCTCCCCAATACTTAACTAAATTTCCGGTACGATCAAACTTGACGATACGAGCCACGGTATCCGGAGTGGCACCTGCATTCTGACCACTGTGCCCATCTCCCACATAAATATTACCATCTGCATCAGTCACCACGTCACAAGGCGTTTCCAGCAACGCCCCCAGGCCATTACCGGCAGTGCCGGGTTCGCCCAACGTTAACAACACTTGTCCCTCAGGACTGAGTTTGTAAACAACGTGGCCTTTACCTGCCGTAGCTGGATTGGACGGATCAGGTCCCTGAGCATCTGTGACCCAAATGTTACCGTCGCGATCTACATGCAAACCATGGGGAAAAAGCATTAATCCCCCTCCGATAGCTGCAACCACATTTCCGTCTGGGTCTATCTTAAGTATGGGGTCGAGATTGGAACCAGCGCAGCTATTAGCTCCGCATCGATCAATTGCCCAAAGATGCCGACCATCAGGATCTATATCGACGCCCGCGGTTGATCCCCATTGCCTTTCGTCAGGTAAGTTGGCCCAACCATCCACAGCCACATATGGATTAGGTCGATTGTTAATAGGTTCTAACTGGGCGAGCAAGCTAGTACTGACAGACAGAATAACCAGCATAAACGCAACGGTGCCAGCGAATTCTCTGAAACGGAACATCAGAAACCTCCTCCACCTTCACCAGAGCAGGAGATAGCCTGGATTGTCTTTTTTCGAAGGATTAGGAACAGAGAGTAAATCAGTCCAATAACTGATGCAATGTGAACTATCGAGTTGTAGCCACTCATTAAGTAACGATAACCCATGTCGAGTATTTCTAAGACTTAACCTCAGCCTCCACATGGCCGTTACGAGGGACTTCAGCAAAGATTAGTTCAGCGAAGAATGGCCTGTCTTTTCAGCTACTAGCAGACGTCGTAACCCAATTGCTGTGAGAAAAAATATTAGTGTTAGACCAATCAAGAACAACTGACTTAATCCGAACAATCCTCCGGCGGGCAGTGCAAGGACCAATCCTGAAATCCCGATAAAAATCCGAACAAAAATACCCCTACTTCCTTGCCCCAAGTCTCCCAGCCCTATCAAGTACCCCTGGAGCGCTGCTGAAACCAAGGCCACCCCAATCAGGGCAGTCGAAAAAGCCTGTAGATTTTCCATTGGACTACCTTGTAATAACAGAGCTGGATTGAAAACAAAGAAAAACGGGACGAAATAAATTATTGCGCCTAGCCTCATGGCTTCTAATCCAGCCCGCATGGGCGAAACATGGGCGACCGAGGCTGCTGCGAAGGCTGCTAAAGCAACGGGCGGTGTGATAAAACTCAGCATTCCCCAATACATTACAAACATGTGACTAGCTAAGGGATCCAAACCGGAATTAGTCAGAGCAGGCACTAGTACGATTGCCAGAAAAATATAAGCGGCCGTCACAGTCATACCGATACCTAGAATGAAACTTGTTAGCGCCCCCATTATCAGTAGGACGACCACATTCTCCCCTGCGAGATAAACCAAATCATTGGCGATAGTACCTGCAATCCCCGTCACGGCAAGCCCGCCGATGATAAGACCGACAGCGGCTAGTATCCCAGCAAGTTCCGCTAGCAACTTGCCCATTTGTGCCACTAACAGCATTAACTTATCAAAAGAAAGGCGATGGGGTGTGGCTTGGTTGATCACCAACAACAAGCCGGTAGCATAAAAGGGAGCAACTGCCTCCCTTTGTAGATAAACCAGCATCCAGATAAGGGCGGCAAATACGGCTATAAAATACCAGCCATCCTTGAATACTTTTCCCAGCTTAGGTAGCTCCTCTCGTGGCAACCCCTGCAGTTGGTTGCGCGCGGCGTATGCGTCTATTTGCATAAACAGACCGAAGAAATACAAAACCGAAGGTATGATCGCAGCAATGGCGACAGTGACATAGCTAATGTTAAGAAAACTGGCCATAACAAAAGCTGTGGCTCCCATTATAGGAGGCATGAATACGCCACCAGTCGAAGCACAGGCTTCCACACCTGCGGCGTATTCCTTGCTAAAACCGATACGACGCATGGCAGGGATGGAAAGCGGTCCTGTTGTCAAAACGTTACTGATGGGTCCTCCGCTCATGGACCCCATCAAGCCACTGGAAAAAATCGCCACTTTCGCTGGGCCACCGCGCAGGTTTCCAAGTAAGGCAAAAGCAAGATTAATAAAAAAGGGACCTCCCCCGGTAAACTGCAGTGATATACCAAAAACGAGAAAGCCGAATACTAGAGTGGCAAAAACTCGCATAGGTAAACCAAATAGGCTTTCCTCGCCTAACACATGGAAAATGGCTGCATCGCTAATGGGTATCCTTAACGCTGCTATAACGTCAGGTAATTGGTCGGCAAACGTAGGATAGAGGGAGAATATTGCCACGATGATAAATACGGGCCAGCCACCAGCCCTACGCCCAGCTTCCATAACGACAGCCCAGGTCACCAAGGCAAGCCACACTCCAACAGGTGGTGCTGTATATTCCCAGGCCTCAAGCACTATGCGTTCTGCGTACACAGCATAGTAGAAAAAAATCAAGGCAATCAGCACTATGATCCCGATGTCATACCAGGGTACATGAGCAGGACTGTGTTTACTGGCAGGAAAGGTAATAAATACCATACATAACATGACGCCAGTGATGAGATACATATAGCGGCTGTCCAACATGACGTAACCAACGAAGAAACCGAGATTAAAAATCTGGTTAATAGCCAGCGCAATAGAACAGGCTGTCATTATCGCCATAGCCAAGCGCCAACGCTCAGGCAACTCCCTGTATCGAAGCTTCTCGATTCTTTTATCCGAATTTAGTGATTGGGTACTTTTTTGCTCAGATGATTCAGGCATAGGAACTAAATTTACAGGCCCTCTCCCAGGGTAATCATTTCCGCGTCAGCAAGAGCCTGCTCACGAGCAATTAACCAGGACAATTCAAACTCAGTGTAATCTTCCGGAGCTGAAGGTAAGAACTTTTCCCATGCCTGTTGAAGTACAAACTGGCGCCGAAGGTTTTTCCGATTCTGCATTTCAGCTTCTTCGCTCCAAACACCGATTTCTCGGTAGTATCTGATGGCACCCGGATGATAAGGAACAAAAGCTTGTCCGAATTTTTGCCTGTCCATTCGCCAGCCCGTCGCGCCAGGAGCATTATTTTTATATGCATCGAAGTTTTGGTGCATTACTTTCACTGTGCTGTACACCAAAGTTTCGTCCGAATTATCCAGGCCGACAAGTAAAGGATAAGCGGAGGAAAAAACCTCTATCCCTTCTGCAGGTATAGTTGGTCCTTCCAAAGCAATATGAGGCACATACCAAGGCAATCTTGCACGGACCCGGGCAACTGCGTCCGCATCGCCATGGGGCAACTCCGGAAAGGTGAGACCCCTAGGTGAAGCTTCGATGCGCAAAAAAGGCGGCGAATTACAAGCGCCCCCTACAACGTCTGCCCGATTGTTCACAACAGCATCGGCTGATGCATTGTAACCCCCTACTTCCACCCGAGTTACATCATCCCACGTCAAATTTGCATATGAGAGTAGCGCTGCCATGGCATTGTTCAGTGAAGGCGCCCCCTGGACGAAGGTCACTCGCTTCCCTTTGATGTCAGCAACACTCCTAATGTTTGCATCAGTAGCTGTGACCAAGGTGTAAGAGCAACTATCAGAATAGTTCGACATCAATACCCGGATGGGTTGTGGCCCCCAGATCCTAGAGGCAAAGTTTAGAACCCCTTCCTGAGCATAGATAGCTTCAGATCCACCTGCTGAAAAATGCACTCTTCCCGCACGCAAAGTGGCAAGCCTTGAAACATCGTTACGACCCGGAATTACCCGAAGGTTAGTCTGGTACTGACGCTGCAGAATATTACCGATAGCCACAGCCTGGCTATAGCCTCCAGTACCAGTTTGATACGCCGACCAAGCAATGGTTTTGGGAAAAACAATACCTTCGGCTCCATTAGCAACGTTTATAAATAACGGAACTAACAGGACGAGAGCAAGCCGAATATTTGGTAGTTTAGTAAGAGAACAAAGAGATCCAGTTAACCAACTCTGCATAGATACCACCTGGATTATTATTTTTGACTGAGTAAAGCAGAGCTCAGCTCCAAACACTTTGGCATGGAAGTAAGAGCCTAAAAAAAACACCTTAGCAAATACGTTACAGTCCCTCTATTGAGTTTCAAATTAAGAGACTAAGTTAAGTTACTCAAAAAAGAAGTTTCTAGCGTGTAACCGTTACGTTTACATTCTGATAAGAGAACATAGATCCGTCACTTGCAATGCCTCTCAGAATATATTCACCCGGCCGGTCAAAAGTGACAGTCGAGCTCCAACGATTACCTTCCGGTACTTCAGGCACAATATAAGGCGGCGACCAAGGTGAATTCGCATACGCTCGCGAATCCATATAAGTTTTGAATTGAGCTGGTTCAAATGTAGCGTATTCGGCCGGGCCTCGGTAAATGCTCCACGAGAAGCGCAAACCTGGCCCGCTCATTACAACGATTGACTGAGGAGTGCGGTAAATCTGGTCGGGACTGGCGCCAATTCCACCAAGCCCAGGACGCCGCTCGGGCAAGTTATCTGGATCGTGAGCCTCCACCGAAAGATCCAGTGGTTCACCAACCCTCGCAGTTCGAAATGCTTCACCATCTACTCGCAAGTCCGGTGGTATGTTGGTTCTCAGTCTGTCATCAAGACTACCGAACGAACCACCTACCTCTGTAGAAATTACTTGCGGATTGATACGATAATCAGGCGCCAAACTACCATAGGCCCGAGCAATATGGTTCTTCGTCTTTAAAGTCCAAACCAATTCATTAGTACCAAAATCAGAAGGCACATCGATGGTAAATAGAAATGGATTACGTCGCGGATAGAAATGGGTAGGTTGTCCCCGGTCTGCGACGGAAAAATCGTAGTCCTCGATCTCCAAGTCATCCAGCTCACCTTCTCCTACGATTGAAAAATAGTTATTCGGACCCACGGCTACATCCAGTTCTTCCTCCCAATTTGAATTCATATATCCAAAGAAAAGCTTGTGAGAGCCGTCATCATTAGGCCACCAACCTTCATAGGCCGGCGATACGATTTCTCCGGAAAGAACCATATAACGGCCTTGCCCATGTGCAACCTGAGCCGTGAAAAAAAGCGCCAGCATTAATGCTAGCGCTACTTTTTTATAACTATCAATCATTATTATTACTCGCTATCTCCTTCACCAGATACTACCGCAAGTGTTTCGGGAGCCCAGCATAATGGGCACCCCACATCGTAATCGTTGCGGTCCCCCATATTGGCACGGCGGATCGCCATTTCTTCTTGGAACTCTTCCTCAGTCATAGTGACTGAATACCCCAGATCGATAAACATATTGGATACTGAACGACGGCCACCACCTGCCCAGTTTCTAGAGTCAGCTAAATTCGGATTTGCCGCTGAAGTATCCATGTACCCTGTGGTATGCAAGATAGTGCCTTTAGGTAGCAACGGAGCCTTATCTTCCTTATAGATGTATTGCTTCACCCAGTTGTGGTCATAACCTACACAGTTCAGAGTGAACTGGTTGTGGCCCCAGATGGCCTCAAGACACATCCGCACACCCGGAGCGTGAAGGTGAGGCTCGAACGCCATAATCTTGGTGTGCTCCTGCAATACAACATAGTTATGCACTTCTTGATTGGCTTTGTTCGGAACAATATCGACGTCAACTCCATTGCCAGTGCGAGGGCCTCGCCTAGTGTATTTCGGCTCATAACCGCGAGGGAAAAAGTTAATACCAAATTCCAGATGGCCTGTTGTTTCTCGTCCATTGGAGTGCAGATGTGCTGCATTCAAATGCAATGCCGAATTCGCTTGCAACAAACGGCCAGCACTGTCCGGGAAAACATCACCGTTTCGCCCAACTTCATGAATTGGCCAACCAACTCGGGTTTCAGGCTGGATATAGGTGCCATCTTCACTGAGCACCCCACTTGCATAAGTCATGTGATGCCAGATCCAGCGCGCTCCCACTGTACCACTGCCGATATCAGCAGGAATGTCGTTAAACTCCCGAACCTCGATAGATTTTACATAGCGATCTTCAGTGAGCCCGGTAGGAACTATTCCTATGTCACCCCACCAGTCAGGCGCGACAGCAGGTTTTGTGAAATCCGGTCCGACTAATACCAAATCCGGTTCGCCCAAAGTCCAAGCGTCACCGTCCCCTAAAACCAACGCAGGCGGTTCGTTAGCAGGATCACCTCGCGGTGCTCCATTTTGTGCCCAGGCTTGGAGCATGGCCAGCTCTACATCAGACAATGAATAATCGCTCTCAAAACCATCGATACCGATATTTTTCTCTACGTACCATGGGGGCATCGCTCCCATACGATCACGTATTGCGGTTCGATACATAATCACAGGAGCCCATGGGCGCACTTCTTCATAAGACGTAAACGACATCGGCCCGCCACCTCCGGGTCGATGACATTGCACGCAGCTTCGCTGCAGAATAGGCGCAATATGGTCAGCATAAGTCACATCACTAGGCTGGATATCCCAGTCGGCTACATCGTAATAATGAAGTTGGTGATTGCCCACACTTGCATCGTGTGCCTGCCCTAATACGACGCCGGGAAAGCACAGCGCGGGAATAAAAAGAAAAGCGAGAAATTTTCTAACTGTCATAGCAGGGTTCCTCATGCTGGTTTTCTATAAAATTGAAAACTTCTAGTCACGCACAATTGTTGCAGTTTAATTGAAATCAATAGCTTACAGTGTTTCCGGTAACAATTAGTTGCATTCGGAAAATCTTCTTGCATCTTACCTAACAGCATAGTTTCCCGATGCCAAATTGTCTACCAATTTGACTGAAAATCCGCCAGGCGCTCGACCGCAAATGCGCTATCTGTAAGACTTATAGCGCGAAAGCCTGTAACGTGGTGCCGGAGGGAATTAGAACATACTGGCGCCCATCCAACATATAGGTGATAGCGGCAGCTCCCCAGATACGTGAACCCGTCTGATAATGCCACAGGTTTTCTCCCGTTTCGGCATTAAACGCCATGAAATTACCCTCGTGGTCACCCGCAAATGCCAGACCCGAAGCAGTGGTCATAACTCCTCCAAATGTGGGCGAGGGATAAGTAAATTCCCATTCGAGTTCCCCAGTGTGGACGTCAAGAGCACGCAATGCTCCATAACCTTTTTCCGCATCGATAAATACGGTGCCTCCAAAATTAGACTGACCTTGAATATTGGCCGGTTCCTCAGGCACATAAGTGGCACACGTCTCACGGGCTGTAAGAATAAAAAGATCGAGCCCAGGATAGAACGAGGGAGGATAAAAATTGGTTGAACCCCAGGGGTCAGGCAGACATCCTTGTGAGCCATCATTAAGGATGATAGGCCGCCCATCGCTACCAATTTCCCGCGCCCAGGTCGTGGCAGTAAAAGGCTCTCCCAGCAGGAATTCTCCGGTCACGCGATCCAGCACATAGAAGAATCCATTACGATTACCTACCATAACTACCCTTCTGGATTCCCCTTCCCAATCTATATTAGCGAGTACGGGCATATGATTGGAGTCCCAATCATTGACGTCATGTGGCGTAAACTGATAGTGCCAGCGCAATTCGCCTGTGTTCGCATCCAACGCTACGATGGAATCGGTGTACAAATTATCACCTGGACGGTTTTCATCATAATAATCCGGATTCGGGTTACCCACTCCCCAGTAAATTAGATTTAGATCCGAATCATAACTCCCGTTCATCCAGGTGCCACCGCCTCCAGTGGCGAGTACGGCGGGATCATCCGGCCAAGTTTCACTGCCCGGTTCTCCGGGTCCGGGAACAGTATTAAATCGCCAAATGCGTTCGCCAGATATCGGGTCAAAGGCATCAATGAAACCTCGTGTTTGATATTCACCACCGGATATACCTACGATAACTTTGTTGTCCAGAACCAGTGGCGCTAGGGTCGCGGCATAACCAATTCGATAATCCGCCAACTCGCGCTCCCACAATACGTCTCCAGTTCGGCGGTCGAAAGACATTAAGTGTGCATCCAGGGTTACCATAAATAATTGATTGCCCAACATGCCGAATCCGCGATTCACCGGCGCACTTGCCCCGTAGGTCAAATCATCAGGCAAATTCCTGCGATACCGCCAGAACGCTCGGCCAGTTCGGGCATCTAAGGCCCAAGCGTAGTTATTTGAGCCGGTCACATACAGGACACCATTGTCGAGAAGGGGTGTCGTTTCGAATCCGCGGCCTCGCGTAGTAGTTCCGGTCTGGAAAGTCCAAACCGGACGTAATTGATCCACATTATTAAGCGTGATCTGTGTCAGAGGACTATGGCGCCTACCGCTATAATCGCCAGAGTAAGTTAACCAACGCGTAGGGTCATTAAACCCGTTTAACAAATCTTCGAAAGAAGGTCCGTCGTTATCCTGCGCAATAGACTGACCGAATGGCAAAATGGTGAAACTAATGCAGAGCAATTTGATGAATTTGTTCGTAAACATTTCTGTACTTCTCATCGGTTTAGGAAAGTTCAAGGGCTGCGGCTTGATTGCAGGTAGCTCAGTAAATCATTGACGTCTGAATCACTTAAGGAGCTCTCTGTAAAAGAGGGCATCAGTGATTGTTCCTCGCGTCTTAGCTCTCGTAAATCCAATTTGCTAAATCCCCGCAGAACCTGGTTACTATCCATCAACTGTATTGAAAAAGCATCTTCACTTTTAATCGTCCCTTGTACACTTTCATTCCCTACAGTGATAAATGAAATAGGTTTATAAAGACGAGTAATGTTGGCACTGGGGTTCCTGATGGAGCGGACAAGTGCATCCTGTGAGCGCCGTCCAGTAATATTGGATAACTCTGGCCCTAGGCTTCCACCTTTCCCATCTACCCTATGGCAACGAGAACAGTTGCTCGAAAAAAGTCGGGCTCCCCGATCTGAATTACCTGCAATTTGATTGGTAGTACCAACCTCGGCGACACTCTTAAGAAAGGAAACAAGCATCCATACCTCAGTATCATTGAAGGTATGCGGAGGCATAATGCTGCCAGGAATCCCTTCACGAATAGTCTGAAAGACCTCCTCTTCCGATAATTGTCTTTCAACCCAACTCATGGTTAGATCCGGAGCGTCTAAAGTCGAAATTCCTTTAGCGTCAGCCCCGTGGCAGGTTGCACACTGTGCTCGGAAAATTGAACCACCAAGGCGGGCAGCACGGGGGTCTGATTCTAATGGATTTACCGCCTGACTATGAGCATTAACGGCTAATATTATTAACACTAGAAATGCGTTGAGAGAGATTACGAATTTGTGATTATTGATCACTGACTTTATTCTTCTATCGAATTTAAAATTCTATTCTTAGTTTCGATCATTACTTCACGAGTGTCGGCTTCGCAGAATACCATCAACTCCTCTATCAGGCGAGGTCCCTCATATTCTGGCGGAGCTGAGCTTTTATTGACTTTACCCGCTATTAGATTAATCCTATGCCCTTGAGTTAGTTAGACGAACCCTTACACCAACCATATCGGAGGGAGTGATGAGTCACAATCCGAAGAAAAAATACACAGAAATTGTTACCTCTGTTTGCGCAGCTGCAGTGCTTGGCGCCATCGTACTAGTATCGCAAACCGATGTTATTTCAGCCCAATCAAGTAATTTTCAGGGAGGCTCGCCCCAAGTAAGCCAAACTCCCGACATGAGCAACATTCGAATCCTGTTTCCTGCCGGTGTACGTTCGGCGTGGCATACCCATACCTGGGGCCAATTGTTGATGATTGAAGAGGGTATTGGCCTGCATCAGATTCGCGGGCGTAACATAGAGGAATTCCATCCGGGTGAACCTTACTGGACACCGGCCGACATTGAACATTGGCATGGTGCCCATCCAGAAGTAGATGCACTCCAACTAACCATTTACGAAGGTGGAGTAGAGTGGCTCGATCCAGTAACCGATGATCAATATCGCGGCATTCGTGTTCGCCCAATGGCGCGTTCGTCCAACTGATCAACTATAATCGGTTGTAAGGATCGTAAAAATCAAGAAAAGCTGGTGGAATTACGATGGTACCACTGGCTTTTCTGATTCTGGGAACTCAAGAAGTTTGATCCTTGTAATTAACTACGTCTGACTATCTTTATCATTAAGTCAATCGATCTTATATCTCTCTGAAAGGGCTGGTTGCATATAACAGCTTCTTATAATTTCATTGGAAAAACGGAATCGTTATGAGTAATCATGTTTTGCGAATATTCACCATTCTTGGCTGCACTAGTCTGTTCGTCACCTGTGAACAAGATCAACCTGTGGCCCCAGAACTAAACTTTGAAGAATCACTACAACAGCAATTGATCCTCGCCGAGCCAGGCGATGTCATCCTGATTCCTGAGGGGACACATGAGATTACTCGTAGCCTTTCTCTTAATGTGCCAGGAGTAACTATTCGAGGTGAAGGAATCAACTCATCGATTCTTTCATTCAAAAACCAGATACAAGGAGCAGAAGGGTTCCTGGTCAATGCGGATAATTTCGTTATTGAAGATATCGCTATCGAAGATACGGTGGGTGACGCTCTCAAAATTAACGAAAGTAATAACGTCACCATCCGAAACGTGCGTACCGAATGGACAGGCGGAGCACTCACAACCAATGGTGCGTACGGCATATATCCAGTGCAGTCCAGCAATATTTTAATCGAAGGTGCTGTTGCCATCGGTGCATCGGATGCCGGCATTTATGTGGGTCAGTCAACCCGTATTGTCGTACGCAATTCTGTGGCTGAATATAATGTTGCAGGCATTGAGATCGAAAACTCAACCTTTGCCGATGTGTATGACAACGTCGCTACGAATAATACAGGTGGCATCCTGGTTTTTGATTTACCCAACTTACCGGTGCAAGGCGGGCGCAATACGAGGGTGTTTAATAACCGTATAGTAAATAACAATACGGCTAATTTCGCGCCAGAGGGGAACATTGTCGGCGACGTTCCAGCTGGAACTGGATTGATGGTACTGGCCAATGACAACATCGAGGTATTTGGGAATCAGTTCGCCGATAACGACAGCACGCACATAATTGTAGTTAGCTACTACATCACCGAACGTCCGTTTGAAGACCCCAGTTACGACCCCTTTCCTGAGTTAATTTTTATCCATGACAATCAGTTCGGAGGAGGCGGGGAAAACCCAGACTCCGAACCTTTAATCGCGCTCCAACAAGCAACACAACGCGCAATACCTGCTGTAGTTTGGGATGGGGCAATGATTCCAGATAGGGCGCCACAACAAATTCTCTGTCTAGCCGACAACGTAAACCTCAGCTTTGTCAACTTAGATGCAGGAAATGGGTTCGCTGAACCTTCCTTCAACGCTACTAACCATGCCTGCACACTACCTCAGCTTCCAGAGGTCTCACTTGGCCTGGTGAAATGACTATTCAGGTATTCCGAACATCTCTAATCGGGGCGATATGTGCCGTTCTTATTAGTAGCTGCTCCGAATCACCCCCCCTCTATCATGCTGCGGAGAATCCGCTAAGGTTGTCTGACTGGAACCTGTTTACACGTGAAGGAACCAATTTAGTTCCAAATAACGAGAGCATGGTATTCAGACCCGCCAACCAGTTGTTTTCCGACTATGCACAAAAATTACGCACTCTGTGGCTACCCGGTGGCTCCCAGGCCAACCTCGTAAATGAAGAAATCGATTACCCCGTTGGAACCATAATTAGCAANACTTTTTATTATCCGACTGATGNAGAGGGGCGCCCATTAAAGCAATTTGACCTTGCTGANCGTCAAATTAACCTCTCTAGAAATAAAGTCATAGAAACGAGATTAATGGTTCGTAGAGAAGACTCATGGAATGCTTTCCCTTATGTATGGAACGAAGAGGGAACTGAAGCCTTCCTTCGTGTAGCTGGCAGTAGTACTCCTGTTAATCTACAGAGTGACACCGAAAGTCACGATTTTGTCTATTTTGTTCCCAATGAAAATCAATGTTCCGGTTGTCACGTTACCTCACATCCTGATGGGGAAATGCATCCACTGGGAGCGGTCGCAACAGAGTTAAATGCCCCGTTCATTTATCCCAGCAGCAACACAGAACACCAGATTGATAAGTTAGTAGCAAGGGGCTGGTTGGCCGAAAGACCCAATATTGCTTCCCCTGTGTCCTGGCAGGATGAAGCCGCTGACTTGGGAGCACGCGCCATGGCTTATCTCAACATCCAATGCGGNCATTGCCACAATCCCGAGGGCCCAGCTGATACATCTTCACTGATACTCGACGGCTCTCACGAATCCCTCATCAATATGGGAGTTTGCAAAACCCCTGTAGCCGCTGGAGGTGGTTCTGGTGATATGCTTTATAGCATTGTACCGGGGGCACCAGATCGTTCGATTCTAATCTATCGCATGCGCTCCTCTGAACTNGATGAGATGATGCCGGAACTAGGAAGATCTATAGTGCACAGTGAAGGAATTAGTTTGATCGCCCGCTGGATAGAACAGCTATCTGGATACTGTTCTTAACCTTTTTCCTCTCCAGACCTTTTTCCGTCAAATTTCTTATTTCTTCCCTTACTCTTCCTTCCCGCTAAATTAAAGTTACAAAATCTTTGCCAATGGCCCTAATTAAGTTTGCACTGTAGACTAGGTCGAAATAATTACGGATAAAAACCAGGTAACTGCATTGCGCTATAGCTTACCAAGATCTCGTCTAATTCTTATCTGCTTATTGTTCAACTTTCTGCTTACGACTTGCAGCGAGCGCGCAGGAGAACGACGCACTTATGTTCTTACTACAGGTACCACTGGCGGCACCTTTTATCCAGTCGGTGTGGCCTTATCGACACTTGTTTCTGCCGAAGAAGANGTCGGCTTCTCGTTAACCGCAATCAGCTCAGCTGGATCGATGGAGAATCTTAAGTTACTCAGGGACAACCAGGCTCAGTTCGGCCTAATTCTTGGGATCTTTGCCGCCTGGGCCTATGATGGTGAGGGACCCATTCGTAGTCCGCAACGCAACTTCCGCAGTATTAGCGCCATGTGGCCTAACGTGGAACATTTTGTATTGCGCTCCGACCTAGTAACCAATGGCACTATTTCAGACCTAGCAAATCTCCAGGGAGAACGATATTCCATAGGAATGCGAAATTCCGGTGCTGAGCAAACCGGTATCTATATCTTTGATGCTCTGGGTATCGACTATAACGAGGACCTTTCAATCGCCTATATGGGCTATGGCCCTTCAGCCAATGCGCTACAGGATGGAAATATTGTTGGTATGAATGTACCCGCTGGACCACCAGTTACCGCCATAACCAGGGCCTACGCGCTGCTAGGCGATCGTATGACGATTTTAAATTTTTCAGAGGAGGAAATTAATGCTGTTAACGTCCAGTTCCCACTCTGGAATTTGTATCATATGAATCCTGGCACCTATCCATCGCAGGAAAAACCCATTACTACTGCCTATAGCCCAAACGTATTTGTCGTGCGAGACGATGTATCGGAAGATATCGTCTATAACCTAACAAAATTGCTATGGGACAATCTGGCAACACTTCAGGAAATTCACGGTGCAACCAAGGCTATGGCGTTGGAAGAAGCCCTAAAGGGGATCCCAGTGCCGCTTCACCCGGGAGCACTAAGGTATTATCAAGAACAAGGTGTTGCAGTCCCGGAACACTTGTTAGGTCTATAGTGCCGCTAGATAATAAAAATTATAATCGGGCCAGTTCATCATTCCNTGTCATTGAACAACCGCCTTACTCGATGACGAAATCAAAATAGGTAAACGGGAAAGGTTCGTTAACAAGTGTGAAATGCCACCATTCTTCCCGCAAAGAGTTGAAACCATGCTTCATCATGGTCTCTTGCAAGAGCATCCTGTTGGCTCGCTGTTCTGCTGTTACTTCAAGGCTGGATGGCCAAGACAGCTTGTCGAAAAAATCCCACGGCGTTCCCATGTCTAACTCCTCTCTAGATTCCAGTTTAATTAACGTGAGATCCACAGTAGCACCACGAGAGTGACCCGAACGCTCCGCAATGTATCCTTCGCGAAACAAGTTGGCCTTCTCCACTCTTGGNTAATAATGTTGCCGCATTTTTGTGTCTTCGAGATCACTGCCCCATCTTACAAAATGATCCACCGCTCGCTGGGGTCGGTAAGCATCAAATATTTTCAACCCTAAGCCCAGCTGACCCAACTCAGCTTGCACTCGGTACAACGCTTCCGCAGCACCCTCAACGAGATAAATCTTGGCTGCCTGGTAACCATCAATGCGGCTGCCTACAAAATTATCAGTAGTGAAATAACGCACTTCCTTCGACAAAGTCGGAATATAATCATTTATCTCCACAAACTGGTCAGGTAGCGAACCATCGATTGAGTCGGCTGCCCAGAGTGGAGGAATGAGTTGAGAAAACAACAGGATTAAGACGTTAACCGTGTTCACGCTAGCTAAACTTGAANGAAATTTCCAAAGAACCATTCGACACACTNGAATCACAGTTAATCTCAATGTCTGACAGTTTAATCAATTCTTGCGTCGAAAACATGGTGCATCTAACTAATTAGGACTAGAATAATCCCCCTTTTTTGCACTAAGTTATGGATTTCAGACTGGCGGAATCTTTCAACCAATAGCCAGTAAAGAGGAGAAAATTATGCTTCGTTATCTGTTAAAGCTCGCTGGTACCAGCTTGCTGATGACCGTGGCGGCTTCGGCAAGTGCGCAGCGCGTCTACTACGCAGCTCACCATGATTATCGGGTCGTGACGGTTACGGAAGGCCTGATGAGGCCCTGGTCCATGGCCTGGCTACCGAGTGGTGATATGCTGGTTACGGAAATGCCTGGTCGATTGAGAATTGTTCGAGACGGGCAACTGCTGCCGGAAGCAGTACCAGGTGTGCCTGAAGTGCTCTACACGGGCCAGGGCGGACTATTCGAAGTCATACCACATCCCAACTTCAGCGAAAATCGCTGGATTTATCTGAGCTATGCTAAGGAAGAAGGAGACACTTCGGTCACTGCTGTAGTCCGGGGACGTCTAGAAAATGACCAGCTCAGCAATGTAGTGGAAATTTTCTCTCCTGAAGCGGCTGGTTTCGGACACTACGGAGGCAAGATCGTTTTTGATGACGAGGGCTATATGTTCCTGGCTCTTGGTGAACGCCAGGCTCCTGCCAGAGGGGATCTAACAGCTCACCCGGCACAGGACCTGTCTAATCACCATGGGGTCATTGTGCGCCTGAATGATGACGGCAGCGTGCCGGACGATAANCCCTTTGTCGGCCAGGACGGTGCACTTCCGGAAATCTGGAGTTACGGGCACCGCAGCCCCCAGGGTCTGGTGATACACCCTGAAACCGGTGATCTCTGGGAGAGCGAGCANGGCCCACAGGGCGGAGACGANCTCAACCTGATCGAACCAGGNAANAATTATGGCTGGCCAGTTATTGGTCGCGGCACTAACTATGGATCGATCGGCAGCCCCATNCATGGCGCCATNGGTCAGCAGGGCATGGAGCAGCCGGTTCATTTCTGGGTACCGTCAATTGCCGCCTCGGGCCTCATGGTCTATACAGGCGACAAGTTCCCTATGTGGCACGGCAGCATCATTTCAGGAGCCCTAGCTGGTGAGCAACTCGCACGTCTCCACATGAGCGACGATTACCGTGAAGTGATAGTGGAAGAAACCCTGGCCTATGACATGGGCCGGATTCGCGACGTTCGTCAGGGTCCTGATGGTTATATTTATCTTGCTATTTCAGACGGTAATGGCGCCGGAAGGGGTGATTTCCAACCCACGGAAATCGTGCGACTTGAGCCAATTGACTGACGTGAATGTTTACAGTTAACAAAAGAAAGAATGCCTGAGGAGTCTTCATACAGGAATAAACTCTGTTACCTCGTCCTAGTTGAATATATGACCTTCCCGAAAGATTGGAAAGAATTGTGTATTTGGCCATAGGTAGTAGTGGAACCCAAGGGCTGATTAATGAGGATCTATCGTGTTTAAAAAAAAGCCCACCTTGGTGGGCTTTTTCTATACCGATATTGCTATGTTGTAACTCTGCTTAAGTGGTTTTTAAATGAAAACAATAGGAATGCTCGGCGGGATGAGTTGGGAATCCACGGAGACTTATTATCGAGAAATTAATGAAGGTATAAAGCATAATCTCGGTGGCCTGCACTCAGCGAAAATTTGCCTGTATAGCGTCGATTTCGATGAAATTGAGAAATTACAACACGCCGATGACTGGGATGCCGCTGCTATGGTACTTGCTGATGGGGCTCGAAAGATCGAGGCCGGTGGGGCAGACTTTCTTATAATTTGTACCAACACCATGCATCGCGTAGCGTGCGAAATCGAGCAAGCTATTTCAATCCCTTTGCTACACATTGCAGATGCCACAGCGCATAAATTAAAAGATGACAACATTACCCGGGTTGGATTACTTGGGACCCGATTCACAATGGAACACAATTTCTATAAATCGCGTATTACTGAACTATTTGGAATTGAAGTTTTAGTACCTGAGCCGGATGAGAGAACTATGCTTCACGCTATAATCTACGACGAACTTTGCCTCGGTAAAATCGAGAACACCTCCCGCCAGCAATGTCTCGAAATTATTTCAAGATTGTTTGCACGTGGTGCCCAGGCAGTTGTTCTTGGATGTACCGAAATCGCACTACTCATTTCACAGGATCATACGAGCATACCGCTTTATGATACGACTGTAATTCATGCCAAACAGGCCGTAAGCTATGCCTTAAAAGATTAAGGTTCCGATGGATTAAACTGATGCTGGAAACTACTTCAATCACTCTGCCGCTTGCT
>PARV01000040.1 GCA_002712055.1 Gammaproteobacteria bacterium
CTTTACAGATCTTGATCGTCAAAATGTGCGTCTAGGGATAGCAGGTCAAATTCGCACGCCGAAAGAAGCAGAAAGGGCATTAGCCGCAGGTGTCGATTGGATAATGTTAGGAAGGGCGGCAATTCTTCACCATGATTTTCCTCTACAGCAGCAGAAAAATCCTGACTTCTCACCAGTAAACCTGCCGGTGTCAAGAGAGCATTTGGAAAAAGAAGGTGTCTCAGAAAAGTTTATAAAGTACCTTAGTTCTTGGGAGGGATTTGTTGCAGAGAGCTAGACTACTTTCTGAAACTTATTTCCGTTTTTAATAAAAAATTGTAGGCTGATAGAATGATATCTGAGCTAGAAATAGCAACGAGAAAATTATGCGAGCCCTTTTCAAAATCCAAACTCACGCGATATTTGGTTTATTTTTCATTGCAGGATGTGGAGCCCCGGAAGAAAATTCTGAACCTCTTGAAATAGCAACCGGTGTCGCAACGAGCGATGATGTGGTAGCCATGGAAATTTTGGAAGACCCTTTTATCTGGTTAGAAGAAGTTGAAGGCACGAATTCACTGGCTTGGGCGGCGGAACAGAACGCGTTGTCCATTCCAAGGTTGCAGGGCGATCCGCGCTTCGAAACTATTCGTTCAGAGATCGAAGCGGTGCTGACCTCCGAGGACCGTATTCCATCAGGCTCCCTGGTAAACGGCAGAGTGTACAATTTTTGGCAGGACAATGACCATGTGCGTGGAATCCTCCGTCGCACTACCCTGGAGAGCTATGCGGATGACAATCCGGACTGGGAAACCGTGCTTGATATCGATGAATTGGCGACCATTGAAAATGCTAATTGGGTGTATAAAGGTCGCACCTGTCTTCCCAGCAATCCAACCCGCTGCCTAATTCACCTAAGTGATGGGGGCAAAGATGCGGTGGTCATCCGTGAGTTTGATCTCGATGCAGCTAATTTCATTGATGGCGGTTTCTTCGTTGGCGAGGCTAAAACCAATATCGACTGGGTGGATGCCAACACACTGCTTGTTGGTTCGGATTTTGGGGAAGGATCTCTCACAACTTCCGGTTATGCGCGTACATTGAGATTGTGGAAGCGAGGGGCGGCACTTGAAAATGCTGAGCAGATCATCGAGACCGTTGTCGAGGATATGTCTGTTGGAGCTTTTAGCGTTTTAGCGGATGAGTCGGATCTCAGCTTCGTCGTGCGCCGACCCGATTTCTTCACTGAGGAGACCTGGTTGCTGACCGAGCAGGGCATTCTCGCGAAATTGCCCTTACAAATAGACGCAAATTTCCAAGGAGTTCTAGGTCAGCGAGGGCTGGTGTTGTTACGTTCTGATTGGACGCTAGCTGACGGTGAAAGTTATGCGGCGGGTAGCCTGGTGTCTTTAGATTTACTCGCTAGCATCAGGACCCAGACCCCGGTGGCAATTACTACTGTGCTTAATCCGAAAACTAATGATCAGCTCGACGCTATAAGTAGCATCGGCATTACAAGTGACTCGGTTTATGTAACAGCTCTAAAAGATGTAGCGGGGACATTGTTGCGCGCTCGGCCTGATGAAGATAGCTGGCAAATCTCCCGCATTGAGTTGCCTGAGAATGGCAATATACAGATTATTTCTGCTGATCACTCTACTGACTCGTTATTGGTTAACTACGAGAGCTTTCTGATTCCAGACACCCTCTACTTGATCGAGGGAGAGGTAGCTCCGGAACCTATCAAAGCACTGCAACACCGTTTCGATGCCAGTGATTTTGTAACGGAGCAACACTTTGCCTCGAGTGCTGATGGTACGCGCATACCTTACTTTGTGGTGCGCCCAGTCGGTGTAGAGATGGACGGAACCAATCCCACCGAGATGACAGCTTACGGTGGTTTTGAAATTTCGCGCACGCCTACTTACATGAGTGCGCTGGATCAGGTATGGCTAGAACAGGGAGGTATCTACGTTCTCGCTAATATTCGCGGTGGTGGTGAATACGGGCCGACCTGGCACCAGTCGGCTTTGTTGGAAAACCGACAAAGGGTGTTCGACGATTTTATTGCTGTTGCCGAAGACATTATCAGTTCGGGATTGACCAGTTCGGAACACCTGGGTATTCGGGGAGGCAGTAATGGGGGTTTATTGGTAACCGCTGTAATGGTTCAACGCCCGGAAATGTTCAGTGCCATTATCAGTGCGGTACCATTGATTGACATGTTGCGGTATCACAAATTGTTGGCGGGGGCTAGTTGGACGGCGGAATATGGTAATCCTGATATTCCTGAACATCGCGCTTTCATTTCTAGGTATTCACCCTACCAGTTAGTGTCACCCGAGGCTGACTACCCGGAAATATTCTTATGGACAAACCCTAAGGACGATCGGGTACATCCAGGACATGCCCGCAAAATGGCAGCCCGCATGCTTGAACAGGGGCATGACATAATTTATTTTGAAAATAGCGAAGGAGGTCATGGCGGAGGAGCCAACCTAAACCAGCTAGCCGTCACTGACGCCATGCAGATCGTTTATTTTCTGCAGCAGTTGGTTGATAACTAAAGTGAATCAACCGGCAAGCAATTGTAGAAATAATAAGAGCGGTTAGGAACTGCTGGGTGTCAGGCTAATATAAAGGATGTCGATCAGGACATAGCTTCTTTCACTGATCGATCTAGGTTTCTGAGCGTCGCACTTAACCCATAAAATATTCCTACCAGTACCACCAAGATTACCGATGCGCCAAGAATGGCATTGGCAGCACCTACATTATCCGCTGCAATCGCCATCGGAAATACGCCTATTGGGGTCAACCCGAAACTGAGCATCATGAAACTGCTTACCCGCCCGCGGACATTATCATCCACCAACAACTGTATCGCAGCATTATTCACAGTCTGGCATGCACTTGCACAGACATTGGCTATTAGCAGGGGCAGGAGCGCAATGTAGAAATTGCTGATCTGGGTGAATAAAGCGAGGAAGACACCGAAGGCGATAGTACTGCCGAGCATCAAGTTCAAACGGTTTGCATTATCACCTCGTCTCACGATCCAGATGGCTCCTAACACTCCGCCAATACCACCAGTTGCCATGAGAATTCCGACACCGCTTTCTCCCCTTTGCCAGGCTTGTTCCGCCAACATTACAAGTATGTTCTGGAAGGGCATAGCAAGAAACATTGGAAGCAGGCCAAAACCAAGACAAACTAATACCGGCCGGTTCCTGATGATATAGCTGAAGCCGTGAGTTATATCCGCCAGCAGAGGTTTCTTATTGTTAAGGGATTCTGACGAACGGCTCTTGTCTATGCCGAACATGCACATTATGGCGCAGCCATAGAGAATAGATGCCAGGATATAGGCTGCGACAAAAGAGAATTGGGCGATAATTACTCCCATGACGGCAGGTCCCAACACGCGATTCAGGTTCATGGCCCCACTTTGAAAGGCCATTGCGCTCTGCAGGGACTGAGGACCAACCACTTTCATGGTTATGGCCATACGGGCAGGCATAATAAATGGGAAAGCGCATCCGGCGACAAAAGCGGTGCATAGCATGTGCCAGAACTCAAGACGATCGAAAAGTAGCAAGACTAAGATAAAGATTTCATTGGCGACAATTAGAGACTGGCCAATGACCACCAGTCTGCGCCGTTCAACCCGGTCTGTAATCGCTCCACCCAGCAGTGAAGCGAATATCAGTGGTATCGCCACTACCAGGTTGATGTAGGCTAGTGACGTTGCTTGTCCTGTCAGTTCCCAAGCCAACAGGGAACGTGTCAGCATCTGCCCTTGCATGGCGAAGAAAAAAGCGACGTTACCGAAGAACAACCAGCGGAACTGAACGATGGAAAATACGTTATATGTGCGAGAGTCGTTGTGTTCCGAATCTGCGACTGAATTAAAAATGCTACTCGCTCCCTGAATTGAGGGCGAAGTATACTCATGATCAAAGACTAACTCTAATTTGATATTGGTCAGGTCAGGCCTATGCTTGCAAAGTAATGAGCGATCGTGAAACTATCTATAAGGATTAGTGAAGCAGGAGCCTTATTTGTGGTAACACTTCAGGCGCTTTTAGGCTTAGCGGTTTTTATTGGACTCGCTGTCCTGTGTAGCGAGCAACGTCGAATGCTAAATTGGCAACTATTAGCCGCCGGGCTTGGTTTGCAGTTCCTCGTTGCGTTTGTGATGTTCCGCTTTGAATTACTCCAAGCTTTACTCAATGCATTAAACCGGGTTGTGGTAGCGATTGCCGATGCAACTGAGGCGGGTAGTCTTTTTGTCTTCGGGTACCTAGGTGGAGATCCCTCGAATGTAGCCTATCCGTTTTCCGTCGATAACCCCGAAGCAACGGTGATCCTGGCGTTTCGGATTCTACCTTTGATACTTATTTTTACGGTCCTATCTGCCATTCTATGGCACTACCGAATTCTTCCCTTGATCGTACGTGGTTTCTCAATTGTGTTACGCCGGGCAATGGGTGTCAGCGGTGCAGTGGGACTTAGTGCTGCTGCCAATATCTTTATTGGTATGGTGGAATCACCAGCCCTCATTCGACCATATATAAAAAGACTCACACGGAGTGAATTGTTCGTAGTGATGTCCTGTGGCATGGCTACTATCGCCGGCACTGTCATGGTGCTTTATTCGGTGATTCTGGGGGAGATGATAGATAATGCTCTGGCGCATATTCTGACAGCGTCAGTGATCAGTGCCCCCGCAGCCATAATGCTTGCCCTGATCATGGTGCCCACGGTAGCAGAAGATTCAGCACAAATTGCTGGTGGTGATGCGGTCGATATTAGCACCGACTACCACAACGTTATGGATGCCATTGCGAGAGGAACCAGTGACGGGTTGAAACTCACGGTTAACGTGGGCGCAATGTTGTTGGTGTTCGTTGCCTTAGTTGCTTTATTCAACAGTGCTCTGTCGCTGCTGCCTTATTCCAGCGACGATCCACTTACTCTGCAAACAATACTCGGATGGATGTTTGCTCCCCTAGTTTGGTTGATGGGTATTCCTTGGCAGGAAGCACAATTGGCAGGCACGTTGATGGGCATCAAGACAGCATTGAATGAGCTGCTTGCGTTTCTTGCTTTGGTTGATCTGCCGGCGGAGTCATTATCCGACAAATCTACAATCATTATGACCTATGCATTATGTGGCTTCGCCAATTTTGGTAGCCTTGGTATTATGATAGCGGGTCTTACAGGAATGTGTTCCGAGCGCGCCCATGAAATTGTGGCGCTAGCGCCCAAGTCCCTCATTTCCGGAACCCTGGCGACCTGCATGACAGGAACAATTGCCGGGCTGCTCTCTTTATAGCCTGAACGAAAAATCCTAAAACCTTTAAAAGGAGCCATCGTGAAAAAGCATCTGTTGGTGTTGACTACATTACTCGTCACTAATCTTTCGTACGGACAAATCAGCGCTAAGCTCATGCGCTACATGGATGTGTCTGATAATCAGATTGTTTTCGTCTACGGTGGCGATGTGTGGTTGGTGGCCAAGCAGGGTGGCACTGCCATACAACTCACTAACTCGCCTGGTGAGGAGAGTTATCCGAGATTTTCCCCCGATGGTTCGGAAGTAGCCTACACAGCGAGCTATAACGGGAACGAGGATATATTTGTTGTGCCGGCTACTGGAGGTAGACCCACACGGGTTACTTACCAGTCTCATGCAGACCGAATGGTAGAGTGGCATCCGGACGGAGAGCATATTTTGTTTGCTTCTTCGCGTGCTAGTGGTATTCAACGGGTGCGAAAATTTTTCCTGGTAGATAAGGAAGGGGGATTACCTGAGCCCTTAAAAGTACCTTATGGTGAGCTGGCTAGTTTCTCACCAGATGGATCTCAATTGGCCTATGTGACTCGGCTTGCCGAAGATCGTCCTTTTAAACGTTATCGCGGTGGCTACTCCTCTGATATTTACTTGTATGACCTGGAAAATGATACGGCAATCAATATCACGGACAGTAACGCTATCGATGCTAAGCCGGCCTGGATAGGGGATAAAATCTTCTTCATCTCCGACCAGGGTGCCAACATGCGCCTTAATATTTATGCCTATGATATCCGAGAAGGATCCACTACCCAGATTACGGAATTTGAAGACTTTGATATCTCGTATCTTGGTGCGAGTAGCAACGACCTCGTATTTGAAGCTGGAGGTGAGCTTTTCCAGATGAATATTGACAATATGGATGTTCAAGCTGTTCCGGTGAATGTGGTGAGTGACCTTTCTGGAGAGATTCCAAGAGGCGAAGATGTGAGTCGTCGTATTACTAACATGACCGCTTCTCCTGGCGGCAAACGCATCGTGTTCGAAGCTCGTGGAGAGCTTTTCAATGTGCCTGTGAAAGAGGGTTATAGCGTTAACATGACTCAGAGCAGCGGCGCCTTCGATCACAATCCCGCTTGGTCGCCGGACGGGGAGCTACTAGCCTATTGGAGCGATAAGACAGGTGAATACGAGATTCATCTGCAGAAAACAGATACTAATAGCAGCGCAAGACAACTTACTCACCGAGGAAGGGGGTTTGGATACGATTTGTTTTGGTCACCGGACAGCAGCAAGCTTGCTTTCATAGACGAGACCAACACTATCTTCCTAGTTGAAGCTGAGACAGGAGAAATGAATGTTGTCGGTAACTACACCTGGAACATTGGGCATGGAGGCCGCTTCACCTACTCTATGGCTTGGTCACCAGATTCTCGATGGTTGGCTTTTGCTCAGGGCCAAGACAACGCCAATGACGCCATTTTTATCTATGATGCAGCGGAAGATGAATCACACCAGGTGACAAGCGGTTATTACCAGGATGCGTCGCCCGTTTTTAGTGCCGATGGCAATTACTTATTTTTTCTAACCAATCGAAACATGGAGGCGGTGTATTCTGACCTTGATGCGACCTGGATTTATCCGAATTCAGCGCAGATTGCTGCAATTAGCCTATTGCCAGAGACGCCAACGCTTCTGCCCGTGAAAAATGATGAGGTTGAGTTAGAAACGGAAGTCGATGGGGGCTCGGACGAAACGCCAAACGAAGATGACCAAATAGAGCCGGATGTGGGTATAGATTTCAGCGACATGGAATCACGTTTGGTATTGTTACCTCCAGAGGCTGGCAATATAGGGCAGCTATTCCCCTTCCCAGGTAAGCTAGCCTATCTTCGTCAGCCCAATAGCGGATCCACCGGAGAAAATTCTTCCCTGATGTTTTATGACTTTGAACAACGTGAAGAACAAACTGTGTTCGGGGATGTTGATCGTGCTGTTCAGACTGCTGATGGGAAGGCGATGCTTATTGCCTCCAATAACCGCTACGGCATTGTTGAAGTGGCCTCAGATCAGAAACTGGAAGAGTCTATTCCCACTGACGGTTTGGTCATGAATCTAGTGCCCCGAGAAGAGTGGCAGCAGATATTTGATGACACCTGGCGCCGTTACAGGGATTTCTTCTACGATCCGAACATGCATGGCATAGACTGGAATGAGATGCGAGAACAATACGGCGCCCTATTGGCCGATGCCCGCACTCGCTGGGATGTGCAGAATATCCAGTTTCATCTCCTCGGTGAAACCAGCGCCGGGCATACCTACGTGCGCGATGGCGATGTCGAGCGGGCAGAGCGTCGAGAGACCGGTTTCCTTGGTATCGATTGGGCTCAGAATGACAATCTGTACCTGATTGACAGAATTGTTCGACCCGCATCGTGGGACATCGAAGTACGTTCGCCTTTTGACTTGACTGGCGTGAGCGTGCAGGAAGGGGATTACATCCTGGCTGTAAATGGTATTTATCTCGATACTGGTAAGGACCCATATGCAGCTTTTGAAGGGCTTTCCGGTGACACAATTTCTCTGTTGGTAAGCCCGACAGGGGAACTTGAGGACACCAAATCCATTACCGTGCGGGCGCTAACCCAGAACCAGGAAAATGCGCTCCGGAATCTTGAATGGGTTGAAACCAATCGCAAGACAGTGAGTGAACTGTCGGGGGGTAGGCTGGGATACATTTACATGACTAACACCGCGGATCGTGGTCAGTTGGAACTTGTTCGCATGTTCTACGGACAGCTAGATAAGGAAGGTTTTATTATTGATGAGCGTTTTAATGGTGGAGGCCAGCTAGCGGATCGGTTCTTGGAACTGATGCAAAGGCCAGTCGTTTACAATTTGCACTGGCGCCATGGACGCGATCAGACGCAGCCAATCAAAACCAATCCAGGGCCCATGGGTATGTTAATAAATGGCTGGGCGGCTTCTGGCGGGGACGGCTTGCCTTGGGCGTTCCAAGAATTAGAAGCAGGGCCTATTGTTGGGGAAAACACAATGGGTATCTTGGTAGGTCCCGCCACTGGACACACCTTAATCGATGGCGGTGGAATTACCGTTCCGGGCGCCCGCTTGTATGATAATGATGGGCACTGGTTCTGGGAAGGCGAAGGAGTGAGTCCCGATATTGAAGTGTGGGATGATCCGTCCATATTAGCTCAAGGAGGTGATCCCCAAATTGAGCGCGTGGTAGAGGAAGTGCTTAAATTAATAGAGGACGCCCCGCCGCGCATGACTCCAGCTCCGCCCCTGGAAGATAGAACGGCAAGTGGACTTAGGGACAATTAGGGTTCATCTTTCTGAAGAGCTGGCATCACGAATTCCTTTAAATTCGTTCCCTGGAAGCCATTCTGGGAAGCTAGTTTCCTGAATGAGTCTCTCTGCCATGTCGAAGTACATCATGATGTCCTCGGCAGCTCCACTTAGATCCCAATTCGCGTTGTACTCGTCCGAAGGTGCATGATAACGGTTATCTGTGTAATCCTGCGCTTGAGCCTCACCATATTCGCGCCCGAATTCAATATTATCTTTTCCCGATTCAGCAAAGAGTGCCGGGACTCCCACTTTAGCAAAATTGAAATGATCAGAACGGTAATAGAGGCCTCGTTCCGGGTTGGGTTCAGCAGAAAGGTAGCGACCCTGGCTCGAAGCTGCGACTTCTAGATAGTCCTCTAGTTCACTACTGCGAGCTCCAATCACCATCACATCATGGGTACGGCCAAATGTATTCATATTGTCCATGTTGATGTTAGCTACCGTTTTGGGGATAGGATAGACGGGATTTTCAGCATACCATTGCGAGCCCAGTAATCCGGATTCCTCGGCCGTGACTGCTAGAAATACTACCGTCCGTGCAGGAGGAGCGGCTTGAGCATGGAGATGGGCCAGAGCCAACAGTCCGGCTGTGCCCGTCGCATTGTCTGCTGCACCATTCCAAATATTGTCGCCTTCTACCGCAGGATTCACGCCTAGGTGATCCCAGTGGGCGGTATAGATAATGGTTTCATCCGGTCGCGCGGTGCCAGGTATAGCGGCGATGACATTTTGGGATTCGGATGTGCGTACCGAGTTTTCAATGCTTATATTAGCTTTTATATCCGCCATGGAAACTGCGCTAAAACCAGGCTCTGAGGCAGCGGCTTTGAGTTCGTGATAGACCAGTCCCGCGCCATCAAACAATGCCTCCGCAGAATCCAAGGTTAGCCAGCCTTCTATTTCAGCCCGGTCCCCATTCAGGTTCTCTGCCTCCAATCCAATTTGCGGGCCTGACCAACTATTACTAACCACTTCCCAGCCATAACCGGCGGGGCCGGTTTCATGCACTATCAGCGCAGCTGCCGCGCCTTGACGCGCTGCTTCTTCAAACTTGTACGTCCAGCGACCGTAATAAGTCATAGCATTGCCATTAAATAGATCAGGGTTCTGAGTAGCGTATCCAGGATCATTCACCAAGATGATCACTGTCTTGTCAGCAACATCTATTCCCGCGTAGTCATTCCAGTTGCGTTCGGGTGCAACAATGCCATATCCAACAAACACCACGTCACTGCCCTGAACTGTTACATAAGGAATTTGTTGTTGGGTACCGACCATTACCTGGTCGCCATAATTAAAAGTAGCTTCGTAGTCGCTGCCTTGCATGTAGATAAAGGCATTGCTGGAAGTGGTGAGTTCTGTTACTGCGACTGATTGAAAGTAAGAATCTCCGTTGCCCGGACCGATACCCAAACTCTGGAACTCATCTCTTAGATAGTTAATAGTTTTATCTTCTCCTGGAGTGGCCGGAGCTCGACCTTCGAACTCGTCGGAGGCAAGCATTGCCGTGTGTCTATGAAGGATCTCTTCTATCTCAGCAGTTGCCAGCTGAGAGGAGTCATTTTGTACTCTTTCTCGCTCGGAGTTTTGCAGGAGTTCCTCATTGCAGGAAATTAGACCCACAACAAGTATTAATGGTAGGAGTAAAAAACGAACAGACATGGCCGCCTCGATATCAAACTTATTAAACATGCGGTAGAAACAATAACCTAACTATTAGATTATGGCTATTGATCGGGATTCCCGGGAGGGGGTGCGGTTCCGGACCTGTCTGGCCTGAAAGGCGGTTGACCCGGCCCACCCTGAGGGCCAGCGGGGCCTCCACGCCTGAATCCTGGTCTACCATTTCTGCCACGTGATCTGTCTGCCCCATCACGAGGACCTCGTCTCTGCACAAATTCTTGTGCTATTTGACGTTCTTCTTCAGAGAGCTCATTGAACAGGGTAATAGTTTGTTGATGAGAAAGAGACTGGTAGCGTTCGTTGGCTTCACGTAATGCAGTGAAGGCTTGGTCCAGCGCTTGTGCATCAAAAGTATCTGACGCCATCAATTCGTTTACGCGACGTTGTGCTTGTCCCATCTCACGACGAATCGGACGAATCTCGCTATAGCTCTGTTCTAGCAGAGGTTCAAGTTCCATCCGACGTTCTTCACTTAAATCTCGTACTACCCAACCAACATTAGGTGGAAAGGGTCTTGGTCCAAATTCACGCGTGTTAGAGGTTCGGTATCCAATGCCACCAATAAAAACCAGATTGACTGCTACGGAGGCGACCAGCACTGTCAGGATTAATTTGTTCCTATCCATCATTAAAAATCGTTCTCCGAGTAGTTGTTTAACGAGAGCATGGTTAGCTCATCCTCCCAGTATTCCATTTCGTCGGACTCGAATGTCACACCGAAACTGTAAAAATTGCCGAGAACAATTCCGAATACTAGCGGCAAACAGGCAGCCGCGACTGGTTGCCACAATCGTAAACGGAATCTGCTATTAGGAAGTAACCACTCCAACAATTGCTCCAGGAGCGAAGGAGTGCGCGGAGGAAGAGATTGACCCAGTATTTTAGCTTCAAGGCCACTAAACATCGGAACGGGAAGCTCATCCAGTTGTTGTTCTAGTTCCAGGTAGTCTTTCATCAGCGCTCGTGCTTCTTCACTGGTTGCTAAAAAATCCTCACCAGCTATCTGAAGGTCAGATGGCCATGCTGCTAAATTTGAACTATGGACCTCGATTAAGTGCGAAAATTCGTCAAGTGTAATCATCTTACATATCGGCTATTCATTGGTGTTCGATTCCTGTTTCACTAAGTTCGTTTCTAAGGCTGCGTTTCGCCCGTGCGATCGCTGACTCGAGTGCCTTGATTGACATATTCATGATAACAGCAGCTTCTTTGTTGGAGAATCCGGAGTAATGACACAGAACCAAGGCGCTGCGCTGGTTTTCCGGCAGCCCCCTAATAGCCATTTCCAGTTGTTTTGCACGCTGAAATGCTTCGCTTCCTTCTCTAGGATTCTCATGTGGTTCTTGATTCGGTTCGACCCCTTCTAGGATTTCAGACTGTAACTGGGTTCTTCTATGCTTTCTCAGAAAATCGATACACAAGTTATGAGCTATGCGATGTAACCAGGTGGAAAGTTTTGATTTCTCGACTTGCCATTTGCCAGCATTTATCCATAACTTGAGAAATGCCTCCTGTGCAATGTCCTCAGTGTCCTTCTGATTACCGAGCATCCGGTAAGCGTAATGGCTAACTGATTTTAGATGTTGTTTGACGATGACTTGATATGCGGACTGATCGCCATTAACTACTGCTAGCATCAATTCTTCATCCGTCATTACGCTCTTAAAAAGCCCCTTACATAAATGACAAAACTATATCTATTAGGATTGTCCTCCACTATTCCCACGAGGTCTACCTCGTCTATCAGAACCACGGCGACTACCTGATTCACGAGAGCCAGTTGGTCCTCCGAAATTGGAGCGACGCTGTCGACGGAGTTCCCTTCCAGTTAAAACGCCATCACCATCTCGATCCATAGCATCGAAGTTAGCTTCCTGAAACTCGGCGAGCGTGATCATTTCGTCACCGTTAACGTCCATTTCATGAAAACGTTCCTCGGCTCGGGCGGTCATTCTCTCGCGCATTTGGGCACGACGTGCGTCAAGTTCATCCGGATCAGGCCTATCATTCTGCTGCCCGCTTTGCTGATCGCCACGAACTCTGCTCCTTGGTCTAAAGTTCGGACGAGTGTTCAAAAACTCATCGATGGTCAAGACCCCATTGCTATCAGTATCGAGCCGAGACAGTCCGTTCCTGTCGCTCTCCTGGAATTCAACAAAGCTGATTACTCCATCACCATTTATATCCAATTGGTCCACACCGCCGCGGCTGGCTCGTTTCTCTTCAGCTGCTAAAAGAGCCGTTGAAGAAAGTAGAAATCCCAGTCCAGCAATCCAGGTTAATTTCTGCATATTATTGCTCCTACATATCAAGTTATTCGTTAGCTTATACGCAAAAGGTGACGTTTCCCGTCGCCTTCTTAGTTCTATGTAGGGGTGTTAAAGCAGGGAGCAGCGGTTGATTCACTCCCTCTTCCGTGTAAGCATGGCAAACCCATCTAAGGAGCGGTCGCATATGATTAACCGAATGCAAAGATTCGCGGGAGGATTAGCGGCATTAATTGCTGTTGGCTTGCTGTTAACTTCTCAGACTTATGGACAGGAATACATCATGGATCCGGACTGGCCCAAACCATTGCCTGAAGGTATTGAATGGGGTCAAGTTCCCAATGTCACCATTGATCAGGAAGGATATATATACGCTTTCCATCGCGCAGATCCACCAGTGTTAAAATTCGACAAAGAAGGAACTCTAGTGGATTCCTTTGGCTCCCCAAACTGGGTAGCGACCCCCCACGGATTTCGGGTTACCCCTGACGGTGATATTTGGGCTACCGATTACAATCCGCAGTCTGGTCACACAATTACTAAGATTAATACCAATGGCCGCATCTTGCTGCGGCTAGGCGCGCGGGGGTTTATCGGAACCGGGCCAAACACTTTTAATGGGCCGACAGATGTCGCTCAGGCTCCTGATGGTAGTTTTTTTGTAGCAGATGGTCACTGGAATAATCGCATCGTTAAATTCGATAAGGACGGAAGATATTTATCGGAATGGGGTAAAAAGGGATCTGGGCAGGGCGAAGTCAATGTGCCCCATACTATCGTCATTGATCGCCGGGGAAGAGTCCTCGTTGGTGACCGCTCTAATGAACGCGTTCAGATCTTTAACCAAGAAGGGGAATATCTAGATGAGTGGGATCAGTTTGGTCGGCCCAGCGGCATGTTTATCGACCAAAACGATGTCCTCTACGTTGCAGACTATGAAAAACTGCGTCGGATTACCTACGGTAGCGCAGAAGATGGCGCAGTGATGGGTTATATTGAAGGCTCTGAAGCGGAAGGTGTTGTGGTCGATGCCGAAGGGAATGTTTACACTGGCGAAGTTACAGGTGGGCAGAGCGGCGAAGGCCGAATCATACGCAAATTCATAAAACAATAGTTCATTAAGCTGGATTTTATAATCGGAGCTGCTGGCGGCATCGCCAAAAGCTCCCGCAGCTTGCGCTTTTGGTTAAATTAACCCCGTTTCTCTTTATTTGATAGAATCCCGCTCCTTCTAACTTTCGGAAGCACATACACCTATAGTTTGTAGGTGTATTAAGGCTAATGCGCGATACACTCGAATATGCAACTAGTTGAAGAAAAACTGGACGAACACCACCTCGACGAGAAAGAAGTTGTCGACGTTGTCGTGCGCTTTGCGGGGGATTCCGGTGACGGAATGCAATTGACCGGAACCAACTTTGCCCAAGCTACCGCACTTTATGGAAACGACCTCTCAACTTTCCCTGATTTCCCAGCAGAGATTCGAGCGCCAGTTGGAGCAACCTTTGGTGTTTCAGCTTTTCAGATTTATTTTGGAGCAGAAGATATAACTACCGCTGGTGACTCTCTGGATGTGTTGGTAGCAATGAATCCTGCAGCTCTAGTCACCAACGTTGGTAATCTCATTACCGGCGGTCTAATTATAGTCGACAGTGGCAGTTTTACCGCAAAGAATCTCACTAAGGCTAAGTACAAAACGAATCCATTGGAGGACGGTTCTCTGGATGGATTCAGGCTTCTCAGTATCGACATTTCTAAGCAAGTGCTTAGTGCAGTCAAGCCTTTTGGCCTGGGCCACAAATCAAGTCTGCGTTGCAAGAACATATGGGCCCTGGGATTGGTAATGTGGCTGTTTGATCGGGATCGCGATCCAACCATCGAAAGCCTGAGAACCAAATTTGCAAACAAGCCTGAAATAGCAAATGCNAATATTGCGGCACTCAATGCTGGACATGCCTATGGTGAAACTGCCGAACTACCAACTGGCATTCATGTATATAAGGTGCCAAAAGCAAAAGTTGCACCTGGCACNTATAGAAACATTACAGGCACTACCGCTCTCGCTTGGGGATTGATAGCAGGTTCCGAGCTGTCGGAAATTGATTTGGTATTTGCTTCTTACCCAATTACGCCGGCATCGAATGTCTTACACGAACTAGTGACCCACAAGCAATTTCGAGTAAAAACCTTTCAGGCTGAGGACGAAATTGCAGCGGTTTGTGCGGCAGTGGGCGCTTCATTCGCTGGTTCTCTTGGAGTGACATCCAGTGCCGGCCCCGGGATTACCTTGAAAGCTGAAGGGATGGCTCTTGCAGCGGCTAGCGAGTTGCCTCTTATCGTTGTGGACAGCCAACGCGGTGGGCCTTCCACGGGAATGCCTACCAAGACAGAACAGTCAGATTTCAACATGGCCCTTTATGGNCGTCACGGAGATACTCCTTTACCTGTAGTAGCCGCTTCAACTCCTACTGATTGTTTCGAAGTGGCCATCGAAGCTGTGCGTATCGCTACCAAGTACATGACTCCCGTAGTACTTTTATCTGACGGTTATCTGGCAAATGCTTCCGAGCCTTGGCAAATTCCCGATGTAGAATCCCTGCCGGCTTTTCCAGTTAAGCATTATAACGAGGTGGAAGGTTTCAAGCCTTCGCTGCGAGATGAAGAGACACTGGCGCGAGTGTGGGCGAAACCTGGCACACCCGGATTAGAACATCGCATTGGTGGTATCGAGCGTAGCTATGAGACGGGCGATATTTCTTACGACCCGGAAAATCACCAGAAGATGACAGATTTGCGAGCGGCCAAGGTGGCAGGGATAGCTGATGATATCCCGCTACANGATGTGTGCTATGGGAAAGACANNGGCAAGCTGGCTGTGGTTGGGTGGGGTTCAACATTTGGCGCTATCCACCAAGCCGTAAAAAGAGCTTCGGCTGAGGGGTTAGAGGTATCACACATCCAGGTTAGATACTTATGCCCATTACCACGCAACCTCGGTGAGCTGTTAAATAATTTCGAAGCAGTACTGATACCAGAAATGAACACCGGCCAGTTCATTCGGCTGATTCGTTCCGAATATCTGATTGATGCCATTGGATTAAACAAAGTGACAGGGCAGCCCTTCAAGATCGGTGAGATTTTGGCAGCGATTCACCAGAAATATGCTGAACTGGAGAGCGAGTCATGAATAAGCCACTGTCTACTCTCACGCTCAAGGACTTCGCCTCTGACCAGGAGGTGAGGTGGTGCCCAGGNTGTGGCGACTACGCCATCTTGAAAACAATGCAGAAGCTGATGCCGGAACTCAATAGGCCGAAAGAAAACCAGGTGTTTATTTCGGGCATAGGCTGTTCATCCCGATTTCCCTATTACATGAACACTTACGGGTTTCATACCATTCATGGGCGCGCACCTGCGATTGCCACTGGTGTCAAACTTGCGAATCCCGAACTTGACGTTTGGGTAATTACCGGGGATGGTGATGGCTTTAGTATCGGTGGTAACCATATTCTGCATGTCATTAGACGGAACGTGGATTTGCAGATATTGCTATTCAACAATCAGATATACGGACTTACTAAGGGCCAGTATTCACCGACCTCAGAGCTGGGGACACGATCTCCGTCCTCGCCGGAAGGGTCTACCGATTCACCTCTATCGCCTTGCCACGTTGTATTTGGTTCCGGTGGCACCTTTGTAGCAAGATCTATAGATACTGAAGCCAGACATCTTTCCGAAACGGTAAAGAAAGCGCATGCTCATCAAGGTGCTGCCTTTATAGAAATATTGCAGAACTGCCCCATCTACAATGACGGCATTTTTGAACAGGTTAAAGACAAGAAGCTAGCGCCTGATTTTCGAGTGGAGATAGAACATGGGCAGCCCATCGTGTTTGGGCAAGATAATGAAAAAGCTATCTACCTCAACCGAGAGACACTTTCGCTTGAAATAATTACTACCGCTGGCAATGAAGAAAAGGTCCTGGTTCATGACGAAACGAACAAGTCTCAGGGACAGTTACTAGCAGCCATGAGCGGGCCAGATTTGCCGGTAGCTGTGGGTGTGTTATATCGAGAAGAAAGACCTTCTTTTACTGAAGAGTCGGAACGACAGCTTGGAAAAGCCCGTTCGAAGTCCGCTTCACTCCAGGCTCTGTTACACAGCGGCCATACTTGGGATGTCAAGTAGACTCTGACATTTATTAGACTAAAGGCTAGGAGACATCATCCATGCGCATCAAGGTCCTAACAACGCTTTTCCTCTCTTTCTTGACCTCTCATTCCTTAGCTCAAACACTGGAAGACGAAGCCGTGGGGTGGCTACAAAATTTCATTCGCATAGATACGATTAATCCGCCAGGTAATGAATATCGTGCAGTCGATTTCTATGCTCGGATTTTCGAAGCAGAGGGCATCCACTACGAAACAGCCGAAAGCGCAGAGGGACGGGGAAATATCTGGGCGAGACTAGAGGGTGGTGACGAACCTGGGTTAATTTTATTGCAACATACCGATGTGGTGCCAGCCGAGGAAGAATTCTGGACTATAGACCCATTATCCGGCGAAATTCGTGATGGTTATATTCTTGGCCGCGGCACTCGCGATATGAAAGGCCTCGGTATTATTCAGCTGGCGACCTTTCTCAGTTTGCATCGTTCTGGCGTTGTACTGAACAGAGATATCATTTTTCTCGCTACCGCAGATGAAGAAGCTGGCGGTTATTTTGGAGTGGGATGGTTGATTGAAAATCATCCGGAAATTTTTGAAGGTGCCAGGATATTGCTCAACGAAGGCGGTGGCGGCAGCCGCAGTGAAGAGGGCAATGTCGTGTTTGGAGTAGAAGTCACACAAAAGGTACCGGTATGGTTGCGTTTGAATGCCATCGATACCCCTGGCCATGGCTCATCGCCTCGCACNACNAGTTCAGTAACTCGAATTGTGCAGGCATTGAATATTTTGATAGAAAACCCGTTTCCGCCCCGGGTCATTGGCCCTGTCGCCGAGTATTTTGCTCAGTTGTCNGTTGACATGGACGAGGAATGGGGGCCAGCTTATTCCAATATAAATGANGNAATTGGTGATCCCGCGTTCATGCAGAAATTGCATGAGGTTAGACCTGGACACAATTCGCTNGTGCGCGATACTTGTTCGATGACACGTCTTAGTGGATCTTCAAAGATTAATGTGATTCCACCGGANGCCTGGGCAGAGCTAGACTGCCGAGTTCTGCCTGATAAGCCAGCTGAGGTATTTATCACTGAACTGGAAGCGATGATCGGCGATACCGGTGTTGAAATCGAAACAATAATGGCTTTCACACCGGCTATTTCTGAAACTAGTACGCGATTGTTTGCCGCTATTGAGAGAGTGACTCAAGAACTGCATCCTGGTTCACGTGTGCTTCCGTCNGTTAGCACTGGTTTTACTGACAGCCANTTCACTCGTGACCTTGGNATCGTCAGTTACGGTTTTAATCCACTTATAACTAACAGCGGTGAGCATACTGGTGTGCATGGTAANGATGAGCAGGTAGGTGAGCAGGCGTTTAGGCGGGCNGTGAATGATTACTACGCTGTAGTGCGGAATGTTGTAATTGACTAGNTTGNTGCAGCATGTCAAATTCCAACAATATTAGTTAAGGTANACCTTCGCCATGAGTTCTATGTTTATCAATCGCCGAAAGTTTTTCGCAATGGGGGCCGCTGGCATTGGTATGTTTGCAGGCGGAGGTCTTGTCCGACATTCGCAGGCTACGGCGGCGACTTCTTCAGCACCTTTTTATAAATTGAGCGACATTGGTTCGTTGCAACCTCCCGATGAAAATGGGTTCATGTTGCCGCCTGGTTTCAGTTACCGAGAAGTGGCGCGTTCGGGACAATCTCCAGGTGGATCATCAGGATACATCTGGCATCCGTCCCCGGACGGTGGAGCTTGCTTTCCGACAGACGATGGTGGTTGGGTCTACGTTTCAAACAGCGAATTAGGCAGACAAGAAGGTGGAGTGGGTGCTCTAAGGTTTAATTCCCAAGGAGAGATAGTCGACGCCTATTCAATTCTCAGCGACACATCCGTCAATTGTGCGGGTGGAGCAACCCCTTGGGGTACTTGGCTTTCCGCCGAGGAGGTTGAAACGGGGCAGATCTATGAATGCGATCCTACAGGAAATAATCCTGGGATAGTGCGGCCAGCTTTAGGTACATTTAGGCATGAAGCTGCTGCCATAGACATGGGAAAAGACTGTGTTTACCTCACAGAAGACCGGCCCAACGGTGGCTTCTATCGTTTTGTTGCGACTGATGGTCTACCAAATCTTACTGTAGGTCGTCTTGAGATTGCGGCGGTTAGGGACAGAGGAGGATTGCAAGAAATAAACTGGCTAGAAGTGCCTGACCCTCTAGCGCAAATCGCTCCGACCAGAAATCAGGTGACAGACTATACTTCGTTTAATGGTGGGGAAGGTATCGCTTTTCATGAAGACGACATCTATTTTGTTACCAAGGGAGACAATCGCGTTTGGCGTTATGACACAGTGTCTCAACAGATTGAAATTATTTATGACCCTTTGACTAGTGACAATCCTATACTGACTGGTGTGGACAATGTGGTCATCACTGCGGGCGGTGATGTCCTGGTGGCAGAAGATGGCGGTGACATGCAACTGGTAGCTATTACACCTGAAGGCGAATTGTTTCCGCTATTTAAAATCATCGGACATGAGCGGTCTGAAGTTTGCGGGCCGGCCTTTGATCCTTCCTACCAACGCCTATATTTTTCCTCACAGCGCGGCTCTAGTGGCAGCAGGCTCACTGGAGGAATAACCTACGAGGTCATGTACACCGGCTAGGGCTATTTCCCCAGTCCATATACACAAAATCTGATATTTGCTACGCTCGGTACTCTGATTTGAGGGAGGACGACATGGCAAAAAATTCAGGTAAAAAGGACACGCAGCCGGACGATCTACCCCACAATTTATCTCGGCGAAACCTGCTTAAGGGCGCCGGTATTGTCGGTGCCGCAGCGGTTGGGTCGACTGCCGCATCGCAGGTTATTGCGCAGGATTCGCCGCAGTCCTATCAGACCAGCAGTCCAGCTGCTTTGGAAGCCCTGGAGGCATTAACAGCAGAAGAGGCAGAAACACTTGAGGCGATTTGCGATTGCCTGATTCCCTCTGACGAAAATGGTCCTGGAGCAAAGGAAGCCAGGGCGGTGCATTACATTGACAGATCTTTAGCTAGTAACAACAAGGACTCGCGTCATAACTACATGGTTAGTTTGGCTGCTATTAATGACTATGCACAGAAGACTCGTGGTGCCCCATTTTATCAGTTGATCCGTGATCACCAGAACTCCATTCTTTCGGGCGTGCAAATGAGTAAGGTGCCTGGTTGTGCTCCCAGTGGCAGTGGTTTCTTCAATATGCTGCGCAATCATACTATCGATGGCACTTTCAGTGATCCTTACTATGGCGGTAACCAGAACTTCGTCGGCTGGGACATGATTCGTTACCCTGGTATTCGTTTGACAGCCTCTGAAACCGAGGTTGCTCAGGGCGCTGAGTTGGAGCCCAATCACCAGTCAGCATACGATAACGAGACTTATACCAAAATGGCTCGCAATATCCGTATGAGCAACCGGGGAGGTAGTGGCAATGCCTAAAAAACTACCGAAAACTGATGTTGTGATCGTTGGTATGGGAGCTGCGGGAGGTGTCGCTGCCCTACCTCTTTCGAATGCTGGGATCAAAGTCACTGGAATAGAAGCTGGAGGGTGGCTGAGTCCGCGTGATTTTGCCCCAGATGAATTGCGAAATGGTGCGCGCAACTGGCCGCAATCTGTGCAGAAGGCTGCTGGGGAAGCTCCCACGGTGAGAGCAACTTCTAATGACGTAGCGGTACAGGGCGGCCACCCGATGATGAATGCCGTGGGAGGCACCACCATGCACTACTGGGCGCAGAGCTGGCGGCTTAATCCATGGGATTTCCGGGTTGTCAGTGATACTCGTGAACGCTATGGCAGCCATCGCGTTCCGGCGGATTCCACAGTGGAAGATTGGCCCTTTGGATACGAAGAATTAGAACCTTATTATGATAAGGTGGAGTATGCCGTTGGGATTTCGGGGCAGGCTGGGAATGTGCAGGGTGCAATCAATCCTGCTGGTAACATCTTTGAAGGTGAGCGACTCCGGGATTACCCTATGCGACCGCTGCGTTCTTCTCCATTCACTGATTTGATGAGTGATGCGGCGCACCGTCTCAATTGGAATCCCTTCCAGGGTCCGGCGGCCATAACTAGTGAGCTCTATGATGGAAGGCCACCGTGCCAATATCATGGTTTCTGTAACAAGGGTGGTTGTCATGTGCGATCTAAGAGTTCCACCGCCTTTACTACTATTCCCAAGGCCATTGATTCCGGTAATCTCGATGTTGTCACGTTTGCCAGGGTCGTCAATATTGTTACTGACAATGATGGTAAGGTAACCGGGGTAGATTACATTAAGGGGAACGAGACCTTCTTTCAACCCGCGGATGTCGTGCTTGTTGCCAGTTATGCCTATGAGAACGTGCGCTTGCTGCAGTTGTCCAAGTCCCGTGCTTTTCCTAATGGCTTGTCCAACAATGCAGGGCAGGTTGGTAAACATTATCTGAGCCATCACCAAGGCTCACCGGTGCTTGCTCTTTATCCGAAGGACTTACATAACTGGTATGGATTGCCCGCCCAAGGAGTAGCTATTGATAATTGGGCTGACGATAATTTTGATCACGGAGACTTGGATTTCATTGGGGGGGCTAACTTATGGGTGCATACCGATCGTAAACCCATGAGCGCTGCAAAGATGAGCACCTTCGGTGAGTCCCGTAACTGGGGTTCAGAATGGAAAGCATTCATTATGGAGAACGCTGACCGGGGCAATACCTCCTACATCCAAAAAACCACCTTACCTTATGAAGGGAATTATTTGGATCTTGACCCCTCAGTGAAGGATCCGCTTGGTTTCCCGGTAACGCGAATTACGGCACGCTATCGTGAGAACGAAAAACGCATAGCCGCCTTCGCCTCAGATAAAATGGAGCAGTGGTACCTAGAAGCCGGAGCAACCAAGGTGATCAAGACGGGTCCAGGCAATGCCATGGGCGCGACCACTCATGCGTACGGAGGCACGCGGATGGGGAATAATAGTGAAACGAATGTTGTAAATCAGTGGGGATTTTCACACGAGGCTCCTAATTTAGGGATACTTGGCGCCTCTGTCATGGGCACTAGCGGCGCACGTAATCCCACATTGACTGCTCAAGCTTTGGCATGGCGTTCGGCAGAGTACTTGGCAAATAACTGGCGTTCTATGGTCGGCTAGGTTTTATCAAAACTTTTCAGGTTTTTCTCGAAACGGGTGTGCAGATATAGATGGGATTGAGTCGCCAAAAAATCCCTATTCTAGATGCTTTTCGTTTTCTTGCCTCTGTGATCGTGGTGTTAGTTCACTATGAAGTCATCTTTGGTGAAGCGATCGTCTATGGCACATTTGCTACTACAGCCGTATCGTGGTTCTTTATCGTTAGTGGCTTCATTCTTTCTTATACTTATCCAACTCTGGATACCGCTCAAGACTACCGGCGTTTCTACCTCCACAGAATAATCCGGATATATCCAGTATATTTGCTGGCTATAGTCGTTTCTTCGTTATTTGTCTCTATCAATTATCTCGCCTTGGGAGACGAATTTTTCAGGGAAGTTAACCGACCCCTTGAACTAATTCATGATTTACCGGAACAGAAAGAAGCCGGATTTTTTGCACTAGCAACGCTACGACACCTAGTATTTGCCCAGTCTGTTGGAGGCATTGAGACTCTTAAACTCGTATTCAATGGACCGCTCTGGTCGATTGTGCTCGAGATATATTTTTATCTTGCATTTCCTTTATTGCTTTTGATTATTAAACCTGTGAACACCATGACAAGGATAGTATCGGCGTTCATTATTGGTTATTTGTTGCAGTTGCTGTTGATTCAGGTAAACCTCCCTGAAGCCGAGACCTACGACGTAATCAACCTGAACGTCCCGGTGTACACTAATCCGGTGATTCGCGGTATTGAGTTTCTGTTTGGTATGTTGCTTTACAAGGCCTTTGTTTTATCGGGCCCTCAGAAACCAGTTATTAAAACTAACTGGATACCCACAGTCTTAACTCTGTTGCTGTATATAATTGTAGTCATATACGTTCATCAAAATATTCCCTACGAGTATAGCTCGTTTTTCTTGGTAGTCCCCGTTGTCACTATCATGATCTATGCATTACTAAGACTTCAGTGGCATCCTACAAGCTCCATCGTTCGTTACTGCACTACTCTTGGAGGGGTAAGCTATGTGCTATACAGTTTCCATTGGCCGTTGATGGAGATTATCCAGTTTTATAACTTGCAGCCAGAAGTGAGCTCGCGATTCTTGCAAGTGTGTATTCTCATGCTGATGCTATTGGTTGTCTCCTACCTCATCCATCACTTCGTTGAGACTCCGGTGCGTAGGTTGCTCTATAGCAAGGTGGATCGATAAACGAAGTCGGTTTTATAGATGAGCCGATTCTGTTTGAGATTGAAGGATTTGTAAGGTATCTGGAGGGCTCAACGGTTTCTGCTTTTTGAATCTCACCAGGAGGAAATCATAGTTCCGCCATCATAATCCAACTACAATCCCGAGCTTAGCAAAGGCGCGTCGTTATTGGTTTGAAGCCCTGTTAATTCGCCGGTTTAAGCTTGACACACCCAGACCTAGATGGTTATATCGGTGCTCCTTACGGGGGAGAAAATCCAATTAAAGCAAAAAGGTAGAATTATGAAAATCCAATGGCTGCTCCTATCATTCGCCTCACTCATAGTTGCTTGTTCGCCTGCTAATAACGAGCCAACAACTGAGACTCAACAGCCAGCTCAGGTTGCTGACGCTGCCGAAGCCGCTGCTAGCGATATTCCTCGCACTCCTAGTGGCAAGCCAGATTTCAATGGTATATGGCAGGCCCTAATGAATGCCAATGACAATCTTGAGCCCGCGCCACCACAGGCGGCGTATCATCTAGTTCCTGGTGATTTCGTTCCGGTTCCTGGACCTGAAGTTGTGGCATTTGGAGCAGCGGGTGCTGTGCCTGCCAGCTTCGGTGTGGTTGATGGAGGTTTAATCCCCTACAAACCAGAAATGCTAGCTCGTCGCGATGAGAATCGTGAAAACTGGCTGGCGAACGATCCCGAAATCAAGTGCTATATGCCTGGCGTGCCGCGGGCAAACTACATGCCGCATCCGTTTCAGGTTTTCCAGAGTGAATCGGCGTTTTTTATTGCTTACTCCTTTGCCGGAGCTGTGCGTAATGTGTTCTTGGAAGATCCAGGACCCGCTCCTCTGGATTCATGGATGGGTCAGTCCTACGGATACTGGGATGGTGATACTTTTGTCGTAGAGGTTACAGGACAGGACGATCGCACTTGGTTTGACCGTGCCGGTAACTTCCACAGCTATGAGATGAAGGTCACCGAGCGTTGGACGATGGTTTCTGAGAATGTTATTGAGTACGAGGCGACTATGGAAGATCCACAGGTTTTCGAGCGACCCTGGACTATCCGTATGCCGCTCTATCGCCGACTGGAAGTGGGCTACGAGTTGCCACAATTTAAGTGTGTTGAATTCGTGGAAGAGCTTATGTACGGTAGATACCGAAAGGGTCGCGAAGCAGAGCTTGGATTCTGATCCGTTTTGTGGCAAAAAAGGACTCGTTTTAACGATTTACTACTTGGAAATCAGGTGAGCCCTTGCTATAAATTACTGTATAATGTCCGCTTAACCGAAATTTAAGCGTTCTGGACAAGTGAAAAGGTAAAATTTGTCGAAGGACGCTTTGAACAAAAAGCTAATCATGGGGTAAAACATATGAAGACTAAATTATTGGCTTTACTGGCAGTAGCCACGGCTGGTGTAGTTGCTATCCAGCTTCCAGTGACCGCGCATCATGCGTTTTCCGCTGAATTTGATGCGAATTTGCCGGTTCGCCTGGGAGGGCCCATTACTCGTGTAGAATGGATTAACCCTCATACTTGGATTCATCTGGAAAATAATGATCCAGAGGCTACCCGTGATCCAGGTCCTTGGATGGTGGAGGGTGGCACGCCAAACACGCTATTGCGTCGCGGTATTAACCGTAACTCTCTAGTACTGGGGACGGACATCGTAGTAACTGGTTACCAGAGTAAAGATCGCTTATGTGAGCCGACTTGTCGTGCGAATGGCCGCGATATTACTTTTCCGGATGGCCGTAAGTTATTTATGGGTTCCTCCGGAACCGGCGCTCCGCGTGACGGATCAGACGCTACTGAACCTGGAAGATAGTCTTGCCTAAAAAAACCCGACTGTTTTTTTAAACAGTCGGGTTTTTGTTGGCTGGGTGTCGGTTGCCAACACCATCAGCCTTTTCCCTTCTAGTAGTAGCTAGTAGCTTTTTTTCTCTTCACTGAAAATCTTGATGCGATCTCTCGTGCTTTCTTACTTCATAGAGTTGTTTATGCTTGAATCTGCCATGACTAAATGATCAGTCAGCGATAGGGTCTATGAATCTCGTATAGGCGCTGCCATCACGGAAAACAGTAGAGTCGACATAAAAGCCTGAACTATGAAGTTGCAAT
>PARV01000041.1 GCA_002712055.1 Gammaproteobacteria bacterium
TCTGCGAGCTCGGTATCGGATTACTGACAACCTCGAAGTGTTCGCGAACGTACACAACTTGTTTGACGAAGAGTTTGAAACATTCGGCTTGTTAGGTGAGGAACCGGGAGAAGTGGAAGTTCCAATTATTGAAGATTTGGAAGTGCCAATATTCCTCGGTGCGGCACCACCTAGAGCGGCCTTTATCGGCGTTCGTTACAGATTTTAAGAGCGAAAGGAATTCCTTTGGAGTTAGCCAAGCAGCTCGAATATCTCGGCACTGAAACAGCATTCGCTGTTTCTGGTGCGGCCGCAGCCTGGGCAGCGAAAGGCAATAAGGTTTATCCCTTTCACCTGGGGGATATCAATCTACCTACTCCGACCAATATCGTCGAAGCCATGCAGAAAGCCATTGCCGATGGCTATACAAGCTATTGTCCAGGTCCCGGTATTCCTGAGCTGCGAGATACTATCGCCAGAGATACAGGAGCGAGACGCAGTTTAAGTTACAGCGCCGAAAACGTAGCAATACAACCCGGTGGAAAACCAGTAATCAACAAATTTATCGCAACGGTAATGAATCCGGGCGATGAAGTACTCTATCCCAATCCAGGATTCCCAATTTATGAGTCCCAGATAGAGTATCAAGGTGGTATCGCAGTACCCTACGGTTACATTGAAACCGATACTGGTTTCAGTCTCGATATGGATGCAATGAGAGCCGCGATTACGCCTAAAACCCGCGCGCTTATTTATAACAACTTCCAAAATCCGAATAGTGCCGAATCTTCTCCAGAAGAAATGGAAGTACTGGCGGAGCTATGCATCAAGAACGATTTATGGGTACTCAGTGACGAGGCCTACTTCGAAATTCAATACAGTGGAACACCGCAATCAATAGTAAGTCTTCCGGGCATGCAGGAACGTTCGATTATTCTGTACACCTGCTCAAAACGCTTTGCCATGACTGGCTGGAGACTTGGAGCAGCCATAGGGCCGAGGCCAGCAATGGATGCCTTTAGTAAATTCAATACCAACATTGAATCTTGCACAGCGCACTTTATCCAGCGCAGCATGATCGATGTTATCGGCGGTGATACTTCTGGTCCCGATGCAATTCTAGATGAATTACGTAAACGAAGAGATGCAGCGGTGGAAGGCCTCAATGCCATTGACGGTATTTCTATTAATACACCAAACAGTACATTCTATTTGTTCCCTAATGTCACCAAGATCATGGAACGCAAAAGATTAACTGATGTAAATCAGTTAATGACAGAAGCCTTAACGGAAACGGGTGTTTCATTTTGCACACGCAAGCACTTCGGACGATCAATAGAAGGTGAGACCGATTACTATCTGCGCTTTGCCTATTCTGGTATCGATGTCGATAATATCAATGAAGGAATGGTCAGGCTAAAAAAGTACTTTGAGACCTAGCGCACTTCCATATCCTTTTGGACAAAGTAGTTATCTGGCTGAAGCACTTTGGCTAGTGGATAACTTTAAAGGCTTTTCTCTACAAACGCGCTAGCCAAGATAAACAAGTAAACGCGTTTTAACCTGTAAAAAGGCCTCTATTGAAAACCTAAACTAGAGTATCCAAAAACGCTAATATTAATCGGCTAGTCTCGGTCCCTTGTTCCTGTTGTACCCAATGCCCAGCTCCTTCCACTAGATGAACTGAGCGCATATCAGTGCAGCTCCTCTCTTGCATACGCTCGAATGAGCCGGGGCTTTGGTAGGTTCCCCAATCACTGAGACCGCTGATAAACATGCTAGGCTGATCAATAGTCTTGCCTGTATATAATTGCATCTCGGCACTTCCTATGCCAGTCGCACCCATACGATAACTATTCAGACCACCTTGGAAACCAGTACGTCCGTACTCTGCGGCGTATACCGCGAGCTCGGCCTCTGTTAGCCAAGTATTGCTAGCGTTCTCCGCCGCAGTTGGCATGACCTTAGCCACTGTCTCCGCCATGTTTTCATTAAGATCCATGATGTAATAAGTCGGCATCTTTGCCCACTCTTCAGCGGTTCGGGCGGCGAGTCGATACGGCTTATTATCGTCCCAGTCGGCGCTCTTGTGATGATAATAAGCACGGATGAAATTACTTAAGCCCTGCTCGGCATGCCACATATGTTCATTGGCTTCGCGTGTCGTGTAATAACGTTGATAGTGTTTGCGGGGACGCGACAGACTGGCGAGGTTGTCGTAGATATTTGGACCTCCCGAACGCTCAACACTTGGATTGTTAATGGTATCGAATGGTATTAAAGGAGTGCCACCAAACGGTGCACTCATCATCACCACCGACCGGAAAATGTCCGGCCTAGTTACTGCACACCAAGCGGCCATAGGGGACCCAAAGTCATGACCAATCACACCATCGACATAGCGATAGCCAAACGCCGACACCAAGCCAATGGCATCACGTACTTTGTTAAGCATTCGAAAAGGAGTAAGGTCAGTGCCATAGTCGCTACTCCAGCCAGTAGTGCGACCGTAACCACGTAAGTCAGGCGCAATTACATGATAGCCAGCACTTGCCAGAGGGATCATGATCTTGCGCCAGCTATAAGCGAGTTCCGGGAAACCATGCAGCAATAGCAGCACAGGTCTGTTAGGTGTTTCGTACCCACTTTCGAGTACATGGACCCGCAGACCATTCACATTGTCAACAAAGCGCGAGCGGATACCAACAGGCAGCCAATTGTTGGGATAGGGTGTAATGCCAGGATTAATGGTGTCCGGTATTTGCGCCAAGAGTCTGTTTGCCACCAACAGTGAAGGAGCTGTGATGCTTAAAAGCTGGAGGAATTGTCGGCGTGAATTGTTGTCTTTCATCATGTCCTCTTCTTATTATCTTAATTATTCTTTAAACGCCAAGGTTGTGCTACAAAAGTCCTAATAGCTAATTCTCTTTAGCTTAAGTCTCGCTCACTGTCTTATGGCTAACCTTTCTTTAGTAATTTGATCCACCGCATCTTCGATTTGCATCTTTAGAATACGCTCACCAAACTCTGGTGTGGAGACGGCCGGATTGCCTGTATGCCCTTGCCCATCCCCTGGCCTACCAAGTTTCATTTGGTCTAGCCGCAACATGGAAGGATTCAGGTACAACAGCGATGAAGTATCATGAGTACCTGCGTGACCGCCCACGTCCTCTGCACTGATATTCTGATTAATTACCCAGTCATCACCCCGACCGGGATAGAAATCGGAAATATGATGCACACGCACTTTGGTTTCTGTCCACTCTTCATTCAACTTCTCTGCGATAATCTTTTGTGCTGCTTGATTACCCCCACTATCCCCAAGGAATGCTATATCCAAAAAGCCATGTTGTTTGAAACTGCGGGCTGAGAACTCCAATATATCAGCAAACACGTCTTCGGGGATCGAGATCGTGCCGGCAAATCGCATGTGACTCGTAGGAGGGTCGATATCACCCTCGGGAACATAAGCAACTACCGGTGCAACCAAGGCATCACCCAGTTGGTTGGCGATTTCTCCAGCTTTGTAGTTCACCAGATAATTGTGCTTGCCTAGCACCATGTGGGGGCCGTTCTGCTCCGTACCTCCAGTAGGCACGATGATAGTTGTCTTGCCTTGGTCAATAGCGTCTCGAACTTCAACCCACGTGAGCTCCTCGATGAACACGCTATGCGGCGATTGGGCCATCGAAACAGTTAAGACAAAACCAAGCAGTAACGGAGCTTTCCGTAATATGTTATTCATATTAGGTCTCTTTGTTAAATTATGACCCTTTAAACGCAGGTTTACGTTTCTCCATAAAGGCCGTTCTTCCTTCTTTATAGTCTTCACTTAGGAAACAGTCGTTCACGAGTTTCTCGATGTATTCAGGAGACATTTGTCCCGGATCTTTCACTATCTCGTTAACCGCTGTCTTAACAGAGCCAATAGTAAGGGGAGCATTATTTGCTACGGCACTGGCATATTCCTGTACGTTCCCCAAGAGGTGTTCACGAGCAACTACCTGATTGATAAGACCAATGCTCCGCGCTTCTTCGCTTTCCAAGAAGCGTGCGCTGAATAGAATGTCCTTTGCAAACGAGGGCCCAACAATGGAAGTCAGCGTTTTAATCGAGTCATAGCTATAGCCCAGGCCAAGTTTTGCAGCAGGAATGGCAAAACGCGAATCCTCAGTGGCAACACGTACATCACAGCTTAGCGCCAATGCCAAGCCACCACCTACACAGAAGCCCTGAATCATGGCTATAGTCGGTGTCTTAAAGCTGGCCAACGCTTTCTGTGCCTCGTTAAACGCTGCTTCGTAGGCATCCCGCTGTTCCTGGCTACTGCGTTTCTCTCCGAATTCCGAGATGTCCGCACCGGAAACGAAAGCTTTTGACCCCGCACCTTTTAAGATAACCACCCTTAGCGAATCATCTTCCGCTAATTGCTTCAGTATATCTGCCAAGGCCTGCCACATCTCCATTGACATGGCATTGTGTAGTCTCGGATTGTTGAAAGTGATCCATCCAATACCTTTATCTACTTCAGCAAGCATTTTTAGGGAAGGCGATTTTATTTCCACGTTGTTTCTTTTCCTTTGTTAACCGATACCAATTTTTACAGCACCGCTTTCGACTATTTCATCAATCCGTTCTTCACTGTAATCCAGTTCTCTGAGAATCTCCATGCTATGTTCGCCAAGCTCCGGGCCAGGTCTTTCAAATCGCACACCGTGCTCATAATTCGACAAATTTATGGGTGAACGTAGCAGATCGAAATCACCCAGCTCATCATGGTGAGCAGTTTTAGTCATAGCCAGAAACTTCACCTGCTCATCTATAAACGCCTGTTGAATATCGTTGATCGGCCCGCAAGGAATACCGAATGAGTTTAGTTTTTCAACCAACTCGGTCGTGGCGTATTGGCTCGTGATACCATTGACCTTCTCCCATACCTCTTCGCGATGTTTCAACCTGCCTTCAACCGAGCCGTAGTCGGAATTGTTAGCGAGTTCTTCGGCTCCTAACGCATCGCAGAACGCCCGAAACATTTTGTCAGTGCTGGCAGCCATGTTCACCATACCATCGGAGGTATTGAACACGCCCATAGGTGAAAGGGTCGGATGATTGTTGCCCTCCTGACCGGGTACTTCGCTATTCATAGTGAATCTGGCAGCCTGAAAGTCCAATTTGCAGAGCATGGCTTCCAATAATGAAGTGTGCACCCATTGCCCTTCGCCCGTTCGTTCTCTTTGTAGCAGAGCCAGCAATATACCCTGCCCGAGAAACATGCCTGCAGAAGTATCACTCACAGCGATGCCAACTCGCATAGGGCCGCGACCTGGTTCACCGGTGATCGACATCAGGCCGCTCATGCCCTGAATCACTTGATCTACTGCTGGGCGCTTCGAATAGGGCCCTTCCTGGCCAAAACCTGAGATGCTGGCATAAATGATTGCTGTATTTATTTTTTTGACCGATTCGTAATCAATGCCTAGTCGGTCTTTTACATCGGACCGAAAATTCTCCACTACAATATCTGCCTTTCTAACCAGATCGAAAAACACCTGCTTGCCAGCCTCAACCTTTAGATTGAGACACAAGCTACGTTTGTTGCGGTGCAGATTCTGAGAGTCAGGCCCGTGACGCTTGCCGGCAATATCCCCCTCAACCGGAGCCTCAATGCGAATAACATTGGCTCCCCAGTCTGACAGCAAGCGCACAGCTGTGGGGCCAGCCCGCTCTATGGTCAGATCCAGCACGGTGTAGCCTGATAGTGGAAGTGATTGCTGATCCATGCTGTTCCCATTGACTCTTCGATATAAGGAAAGTGAAGAATAAATGCCATTGTTGGGCAAGTCCAAGTATAAAAACAGCCTAAAGGAGAAGGTATGGGCTACTAATAGGCAGGGTTTTGCTATATTTAGGGGTATGTAAAAATGACTTTCCCATATATAGAAATTACGACAAAGAGGCGCCAATGAAGCTCCAACTGTTACGCCGCCTTCAAACGCTGATCGTGCTCACCACGTTTACTTTTGGAAGCCCACTGGGCGCGCTGGCGCAGAACACATCTGAGCCCTGGAACTGGTCTGAAGAGTACACCCTGTCTCAGGTTAACCAGGTGCGAGCCGGCAGAGATCTTAACCCGGACTCCTGGCCTGATGGCGCCAGGGTCGCTGTATTACTTTCCTACGATGTAGATAATGAAACCATCCAGGGACTGCGCACCGGTGACATCAACATTGGGCCTCTCTCACAAGGACAGTATGGCTCGCGCGTCGCGCTACCTCGTATAGTGAAACTAATGGATGAGCAAGAAATCCCTGCTACCTTTTTTTTCCCAGCCTGGAGCCTTATGTTGGCTCCCGAGCAGGCTGAAATCATCCAGCAATCAGGCCGTCACGAGATAGGGGTGCATGGGTGGATACACGAACTAAATACTTTGCTAGATGGCCCTACCGAAGCAAGATTGTTGGCCCAGGCTGTCGCTACAATCGAAGCGATCACCGGGACGCGGCCAGTAGGTTACCGGGCACCTTCCTGGAACCACAGTACAAACACTCTGCAAATCGTGCGAGACATGGGTTTTCTTTATGAAAGCTCTCTGATGCATGATGATCGGCCCTATGAACTATTACAAGATGGTGAGCCAACCGGCCTGGTGGAGCTGCCCGTGGAATGGATATTGGATGACGCTCCTTTATTAAATCCACTAGGGGCACGCTATATGAATCCACGAGATGTAATGCAAGTATGGATAGATGAATTCGATAAGGCTTGGGAGGAAGGCACCATGTTCTTGCTTACCATGCATCCTCATGTAATTGGACATCGTTCCAGAATGGTGGCTCTGGAAGGCCTAATTGAGCACATTAAATCTAAGGATCAGGTATGGTTCGCTACCCTTGAAGAAGCAGCCCATTATGTGCGAGAAAGGGCGGGTATGGATTAGTTCCGAAGTGTGAGTTGGTACTAAAAAACTAAGTTAAAAAAAGAGAAAGCAATGGAATCAATTTATAGTAGAGACCTAACAAGAACAATCATTGGTTGTACTTTCATAGCCATATTCAGTGCCGGGCAATCATTTCTGTACGCCGCAGAGTTTGATGAAGCTGTCGCTACTTTCACCGCAAACCAGGCAACGCAGGGGGAAGTTGCTTACGTGGAGCATTGCGCCTCCTGCCATGGGGCTAACCTCGAAGGTTTTGGACTAGTGCCCAGCCTTGGCGGCACCTACTTTGCTGAACGCTGGGGTAATCAGGCCGTGAATTTACTAGCAGCGGATGTACGCCGCATGCCGCCGGGCGCCGAGAACACATTGGGTACTGCTGTCTACACTGAAGTCCTAGCATATCTTTTGCGACACAACGGGATCTCTCCCAGTGAAACCGCTCTGCCTGGGGAAGTCACAGCGCTGAATGCGCTTGTTATCCCGGCGGACCAGTTGAACAGCCAGAATATAACCGTAGCTAATCCCCTAATTTACCTGACCGATGGTCCGGTTTCGCGCTCACCACGGCTACAAAACCTAAGTCCGGTTACCAACGAAATGTTAACGGATCCTCCTGCAGAGGACTGGCTTAACTGGCGTCGCACACTCGATGCCATTGGACATAGCCCACTCGATCAGATCACGAAAGAAAATGTCATTGATCTGCAACTGGCTTGGAGCTGGTCTCTACCCACCGGGGCCAACATGATGACGCCGATCGTACATGACGGTGTGCTCTTCGCCTACAGCTTTGGTGACGTAGTGCAAGCGCTCGATGCTGCAACGGGAGAATTGTTATGGGGTTTTCAGCGGGAACTGGAACCAGGTCGTGTTCCTGATTCGAAAAAAGGGGTTGCCATTTACGATAATAAACTAGTTGTCCCCACTTCAGATATGCACCTTATCGCACTCGATGTGAAAACAGGGCAGCCTGTATGGGACCATAGGGTTGATATCGGAGAGGAAGACGGACATTGGTTCAAGAGCGCACCTATTATCGCAAACGGGAAAGCAATTATAGGACTGACCGGTAGGCAAGCCGTAGAAGGTGGTGACTTTATTCTCGCTGTAGACATGGAAAATGGGGAAGAAGTATGGCGTTTTTGGACCATCGCTCGGCCCGGCGAACCAGGTGGTGACACCTGGAATGATCTGCCTCTGGATCAACGCACTGGAGGTTCAGTGTGGATACCTGGCAGCTTCGATCCTGAATTGAACCTTGTTTACTTCGGCCCTGCTCCTACATACGACACTGAAGTTCTGAGAATCAGCCCGGGCGACCAAGATAAAAACAATGACGCCCTTTATACGAACAGTACTGTAGCTCTAGATGTTGATACGGGTGAGCTCGCTTGGCACTATCAACACGCACGAAATGATCAGTTGGACCATGACTGGGCCTATGAGAGACAAATCCTTGAACTGCCTATTGACGGCGTAATGCGCAAGGCAGTCGTGACTGGCGGCAAGTTGGCTATATTTGAAGCAATGGATGCGGCTACTGGCGAGTACCTCTGGTCTATAGATCTGGACATGCAAAATGTTGTGGCAGAAATCAATTCAGCGACCGGTGACAAGACTCTGTTTCCCAATGCTATTCCCGCTCTGGATGACGTGCTAAGCGAATTTTCTTTGCCAGGCATCTGCCCAGACTGGCTTGGCGCTAGAAATATGCAGACATCTTCCTACAACCCAGCGACTTACACGCTGTATATCCCGATTTCAGATACCTGCCTGGATGACGACACTGGTCAACGTTGGCAGAAATACCCGGATCCTTCTACTGCTGATACTTACGGGGTCATTAAAGCTGTGAACCTCGCCAGCAGGGAAGTAGTGTGGACCAAGCGACAGGACGGGCCCCAAGCTGCCGCCAACCTCCTTACAGATACCGGACTTTTGTTCATTGGATCAGTGGACCGCTGGTTCAAAGCTCTAGACCAGGACTCCGGAGAAGTGTTGTGGGAGCGTCGCCTAGATAACGCTCTCAACTCCTATCCGGTTACCTATCAGGTGGAGGGCAAACAGTATGTTGCTGTAGCAACCAATACGGGAGGTATCCATACACGTACAATGCGAAACGCAGCGGACATCAACCTTCCTCCGACCGGGGCGACGCTATGGGTGTTTGCATTGCCGGACTAAATCTAGGAAACCAAAATTATTCACTTGCTAGTTAAACTTAACGGTGGATTCGCAAATAGAGAAAATCAATTGCAAATATTTACCTAATCCAGATAAGAGAAACCGGCTCATTGCTCCAGCACTTGCCACGATTGGTCATAATTCACCATTAGTTTTCCTTCTTTCCGCCCGTCCGATACCCAGTTGCTACCCTTATAATCAACGCTGGTAATATTTGACAGAAGGAAGTAAACAGTGAAATGGTGGAAAAATTCTCAAAACGCAATCTTCGTGGAAAATGAGACTTATAAATGGGCTGACCCAAAATCCAGTATTAACCGTAGACTGATTTATCTATCTGTTCTATTCGTGCTGGCGAGCTTCTTATTCAGCGTCTTAAAATAGACTTGGTTAATTAACGCGCTTTAAGCTCCGCTTCAACCACAAGGCTTTCCCTATCCCTCTCAATCTCTAGCTGCACTACATCACCTGGGGAGGACTGACGCAGCAAATTGGAATAGGTTTGTAAATCATTTAGTGGCTGGCCATTGTAGGTATGAAGCACATCGCCGGCTTGCAGCCCGGCTTCATCCGCGGCACTGTTGGAAGCTACTCCCGAAATACGCACACCATCGCCTACGTAAGTGAAATCGGGCACTGTCCCCAGGCTCGCTTCCCGCTCACCGACTTGAGCATTAAGATCAATAGTTTCAGCACCTTGCAGGTTCACTCGCAGTGGATCGGTACGATCGGCAAGATAAACCATGGCCTCTTCCACCCATAACGCCACATCGGACATACCAGCTGTGTCCAGCTTGACCGAAGTATCGCTGGGCTGGTGATAATCTAGGTGAGTACCACTGAACAGGTGAATAGCTGGTATACCGGCATTGAGAAAACTTACATGGTCACTGCTGGCTATAGTTTCCGCCGGAAACTCAGACTGCACGCCGATTGTAAAACCGATACCCTGGGCCATGAACGGCCACTCGTAAGCGCTATCACTGCCAAACACCTGGAGGGTTTGCCCTCAAGGCGCCCTACAGCATCGAGATTTATCATGCCAAAAATATCTTCGCTGGCAAACCCGCCCGGTGGATTTCGAACAAAGTGCTGTGAACCTATCAGACCAGATTCTTCTCCAGTGAATGCGACAAATAGGATCGGCCGCTGCGGCGTAAAACCTCTGGATAATTTTGTTGCCACTTCAATCAAAACGCTAACACCGGAAGCGTTGTCGTCAGCGCCCGGATGAATTTCACCTGTCTCGGAATCGATACCAAGGTGATCATAATGGGCGCCTAGTATTACCGGTTGCGCATTTACGCCCCTGTTTACCCCAGGAATCATACCTACCACATTTGTCAGTTCGATATTGCCATAGCCCGCTAGTGATTCATGCCAAGAGTGCAGATAAGTGCCCCCCAATGGCCGCAACCCCGCACCCCGAAACTGGTCTGCTATATAAAGAGCAGATTTATGGAGCCCGTCGCTGGCAAGTCCTCTTCCCTCTTTGTCGGCACTAGTTAATTCCGTGCTGTGACGAAGCAATTGTTCCGGCAGGTATTTCGGCGGCAACGTAGCAATAGATTCCGGTATNGGTAAACTCTCCCATTGTATTGGNCTNGTCAGTTCAGGATTTACCCATTGCAACGGAGAATCNGAGCTGGTCCAAATGCCTGACACATCATTGGTGGGTTCNTCACCGACGAAGCTTAGGTAAGAGTATTTACCGTAATGCGGGAGCTTTTCGATCATCCCTGGCATGGCGATCATATCGTCAATATGTATCCAACCTAACGCCAGCTCGGGATCGGCAGGGTGGCGACCANTTATGACAGAAGCACGACTAGTATAAGCTATCTCGCTTCCTGCGAGTGATACTCCAGTATCGGAATACTCCACCCCATACGGCCTGACCGAGGCAGAGACATTGTCAACAAACGGATTTTCTCTTCCAAGAATCCAAACAGATTTATCTTCTGGTAAACCCTCAATTTCATCAGCATAAAGAATTTCGAATGCGACTCCTTGTCCGAAGTTCTCCGCCATCTGCACCCAGTGCTGACGCTCCGAGCGAGGTAAGACAAATGCGATCTGTCGCGCACCGAATAACTCACCGATTGTTGGCGGGGTCTCTTCCCGATCAAGCTGGCGGAAAACATCAAAGAAAGGGTCTACCAGGACCGCCTGTAGGTTTTCATAATCCTCGGCCATAACGCCTTCTAACTTCTGGGACAAGGANACATCGTAAATCTGAGGTTCGGGTTCGTTTTCATAATAAAGNGCAACCGGAACATTCAAACTATAAGGATCACCGAACTGGGTCTGAGCAAACATGATACGGACTTGGTTATTATTGGCCTCTTCCACGGCTACTGACAATTCCGGTGCTCCAGTCCGGTTGACCCATTGGTTAAAGAAGGGATTCAGGTCCACCCCACTTAGTTGAGAATAAAGATTGGCAATNTCTGTGAAGGAAGCGCGCTTATACTTGTAGTCAGTATAAAGNTTGCGTAGCCCTTCGAGAAATANCTCGTCACCGAGCTCAATCCGTAGCATATGCCATAGCATCAAGGTCTTGCCGTAGCCAACCGCCTGGGTAGCGGCAGAATTACGGGAAGTGAACTCGGCGAGGGGAAAGTCGACACTTTCTGCCACATAGTTCTTATAGCGGGCCAGCATTTCCTTTCGGTATTCGTGACCAACACCATTCATTTCCTGGAAAAGATGATCAGCAAGGTACGCTGTTAGNCCCTCACTCCAGTTACCAGATTCGTAGTCGGGGTAAACGCCGTTTCCCCACCAATTGTGAAGAATTTCATGGGGGTAGGACGATTCCAGGATAAAGGGAAAGCGGATTACCTGTTGACCTAAGAGAGTGAAAGANGGCATGCCGTAACCGGTTTCCCANAAGTTTTCGATCAGNGCAAACTTACTATAAGGGTAGTTNCCAAGCAGGGGCTCATAAAGTTGCAGGTAGCGNTCAGTNGCATCCATGTANTTAGCAGCTAGATTAGGATCGGGAGATCTTAGATAGGCAAGCACCTCCACGTCTTCCGCCTGTTGCGAGTACTCAGTAAAGTTTGCAGCAATTAAATAAACTTCCTCCATTGGCTGCTCACTGACCCATCCATTTNCCCCATTCCTATCCCCCTGGCTAATGGCGGTCCAGGTACTGGAGTTGTCGGAAAATTCCACTTCGAGATCAAAAGTCAGGAAGTCAATGCCAAAATCAGGGATCCAAGCACTGCTCTTATTCAGGTATACCCCTTGTTCACCAACAATTCCGGAGGTTTCAGCAAAGCTCTGGGCNTACTCAGGGCTAGCCTGCTCGGCAACATCATAAATCGACCCACTATAACTAATTAGTACTCGTTCGTTATTACTAGCTGGTAAACCCAGCACATATCGNTTGATAGAAGTAGTCAAATCAGCGGCCGCATTGAAGCTAATGCCGACAGTTGAAGAATCGCTCTGAGTCCTTAGACTCCCCGTGGTATCGGTAACAGTGAGATTACTGTTGAGATCGAAAGTGACTTCGTTACCCAATAACTGGTCTGGNAGCGTGATCGTATCCTCTACCGAGATTCGTCGTAAGANNGGGTCAACTAATACCTTAANACTATGGTGTACAAGGGGTTGGTCCGCTGACTCCAACGGAGTCAAGGGTTGTCCGACCGCCGACAGCCATGCNGTTGNCGCCAGTAGTGGAATAAATCTGAACAGACTCGAAAACTCAAGGTTTAACATGCGCACTATGCCAGCCACGGATTGTTAATCGAGCCCCAAGAGCTCCAGTGCGCGTTCATGATTCCAGTCTCCCATATGAATCTGCGAAGTACCGTCTGGTGTTCGNGTTGTGCTCCAAGCAAGCTTGGAGCCGTCTGGCGAGAAGACCGGCAGGATATCCGTACCTTCAGTACTGGTAACTCGTACTGGAACGTTAGTCCCTTCTGTGTCGATCACGAACAACTCGAAGTTAGCGTGGCCCAGCAGATTACTGGAATAGATTATGTACCGGCCGCTGGGATGATAGTAAGGTCCCCAGGCGACCATGGCATCGGAGGTAAGCTGACGTTGATTACTACCATCTATATCCATGGTCCAGATCTCTGCACTGTTACCATCNGGATTGAAGCGGCGCCATACGACCTTGGAGTTATCCGGGCTGAAGAATGGGCCACCGTCATATCCCGGAGAATGTGTCAGCTGTTTCACGTTGGATCCATCAGCATCCATGATGAAGAGATCCATGAAATAAGAACTATCGTCATCGAATAACCTCTGCTCAGCTTGGCTAAGGGTGCGGCTATACGCTTCACGATTAGAGGCAAAAAGAATTTTGCTGCCATCATTAGAGTATGAGCCTTCAGCATCATAGCCAGCGCTATTGGTCAGATTAACGACATTACCGCCGTCGGCATCTGCCTGATAGATCTCATAATGATGGTCGTAGTCCCAACCGTAGGGTCGGTCCACACCGCTTTCCCGTATACTGATTTCTTCAGCNTGTTTTGCCCGGGCATCGGGGTCTTCATGCGTTGAAGAAAACATGACCCGGTCCAAAGTTGGGTGTATCCATGAACATGTGGTAAGACCAATACCTGGCGATACTCGGTTGGTAGCGCCAGTGGTCAAGTCCCTTACATATATCTGGTAAAACGGATTATCGCCAGCTACTTCACTCTGAAAGATGAACTGACTTCCATCGACACTGAAATAGCCTTCCCCGGAGCGCAGGCTATCGGTAATCAACTGCCGGGTGTTGCTTAAAAATTGATCCTCCCGCTCCGCCTCGTACAAATTGATCTCGGGAGGTTCTGAATAACTTGTGGCAGCGGCTACGCCATCGGCAGAGGTAGCACCAGCCGTGCCATCCTGCGCCAAAATCGGCCAGTGCACTCCCAAGGTCAGGGTTATACCAACTGCCATCACGAGCGGTGAGAGCGACTTGCTATTTCGATGCGTACTCATATTGTTAATCCAAATTGTGTCATTAGTGGCGCCTTCAATACTCACGGCAATTTACTCAAACGAGAAATTGTCCTGCTGCGGAAATACNCCGAAAAGCCCACCTGTATGGACAAATACCACATTATCGGCACCCGGCATGCAACCGCTTTTGCCCTTCTGAATCTCCTTTACCATGCCATGAAAGGCCTTGCCTGTATANACTGGATCCAAGAACAAACCTTCGGTTCTTGCCAGTTCGACAATGGTCCCGAATACGTCTTTAGAAGCAATGCCGTAACCCGCTCCCATATAACCCTCAATGGTGTTTACTTCAATTTTTTGCAGGTCTAGATCCATATTATATCGCTGCTTCCAAAGCGCCACATCTTTGTNAATTTTTTTATCGAAGTAGGCGGCATCATCGCAAACATTNAAGGCAAGAACNTTTCCAGGCAAATCAAATAGCTCCGACCCANCTAACAACCCCCCCTGCGTGCCTCCGGAACCAGTAGCTGTGACAATATAGTCCGGTGTCANGNTAAGCCGNTCNAAGTCCTTNTTCAGTTCTTCAGAGGCGGCAANGTATCCCCATAGGCCTACCTCATCGCTTGCACCNATTGGGATGAAGAAGGCTTTNCTNCCTCNGGAAGCGTAANCTTCTTGCAGCTCCCTTGCCAANTCTTCATGACCNTCCCAATCCTTTGGGTGCACGTANGTGATCTGAGCTCCCGCCAGATAGTCAAGCAACAAGTTACCGGCAGGCTNTTCAGGCTTATCGCCACGTAAAATCAAATGTACTTTGAGGCCAAGTCGTGAACACACAATCGCCGTGCATCGACAATGATTAGACTGCAAGCCCCCACAAGTGATGACGGTATCGCAGCCCTGCTCTAGCGCCTCAGCCAAAGAAAATTCTAGTTTCCGAATCTTGTTGCCAGAGACTTCGGTGCCGGTGAGTTCATCACGCTTGACCCAAATCTGCGTCTCCGAGCCAGGCATTGGAAATCGCTCCAGCTTTGTAATTGGAGTGGGCAGATTAGCCAGTTGAATGCGCTTCGGGTATTGCATAATTCAGGTGCTCAAAACTTAAGGGAAGTATAAACTTTAGTTTCGGTAACAGTAAAAGATCTATCCAGCATCTCTTGGCCTATAGTTCACTGTTTTTCTTGAGATAAATAAAAAAGGCGACCTATGAGGTCGCCTTTTTTATCACTAACAAATTATTCAGATGTCTTGGTAGCATCGTAAGCCATACTTTCCTCAGACGCTTCTCCCTCCTCTACACCCAACGGCTTCAACACTTCGCTATAGAGAAAAAGGTCAGTTAGAACCGCTCGCAGATGGATGGAAGCATTGAGGTTATCCACCATTTCAGAGCCAATCTTAGCTTGGGCCAGCATAAAGCTGATAGCTGCACCTGCTTTGCGACAGTCTTCAGCAATTACTTTCTCGAATTCGTTCTGGCTGTCCGCAAGGGCTTCGACGATGAAATTCATCGACGTGGCCATTCCTTCTATAGTGGGCCTGGCGTGCGGACCTGGGCCGGTTTCCGCTCCAGCTGGCCGTCCCTGCGCGGCATAGGCCAACAGAAACTCATAGCCCGATTCAATAGTTTCTATGCTTTCTTCCAAATCCATGTATTGCCGCTTCGATAAAGATCTCGAATAACTACTTCAGTCGGCTTCCTTAGGCGACCACTTACCGGTGTCATGATTAGCCGCCATTTCTTCCTCTGAAATCCAACCGGAGATCATGGAACGAGTGTAAAAAATCTTTTCGGGTCGAAGCGAAAAGTAGATGTGCGTCGCTGCCAAAGCCACCAGCGCCAGAGTAGACAACCCATGTAGCAGAAATATCAGCCCAAGTGTA
>PARV01000042.1 GCA_002712055.1 Gammaproteobacteria bacterium
GTTTGGCGGAGAGGGAGGGATTCGAACCCTCGATAGGTTTAACCCTATACGCCCTTAGCAGGGGCGCGCCTTCAGCCACTCGGCCACCTCTCCCAAAACGAGCGAATGATAACACAGTGGTTAAGAGAGGAAGAACGATGTGAAAATTGGGGATTAAAACGCAGGTCCCGCCCTCCAGTGCTATGGAGAGCTGTGAGCGCAAAATGTTTTACTCGTTGCCTTCGCTGGCTGGAGCTTCGCCGCTTTTCTCTTTCTGAATGCGTTGATATATTTCTTCGCGATGCACTGCCACTTCTTTAGGAGCATTGACTCCGATTCTTACCTGATTACCTTTAACACCTAAAACAGTAACGGTAACATCATCCCCTATCATCAATGATTCGCCAATTCGGCGTGTCAGTATTAACATCGTCTTTCTCCATTAATCATTCCTTTGTACATCCCATTTTTTGGCCGAACGGGTTGCAAGAAAAACACTCTAACGAAATTTACCTGCTGCGCATCTGGATAGATTCGTTAGTGGACAGTCCGCTCCATCATACTGAGTTATACTTTTTCTAATTAGCTCTGGGACATACCCAGACTATTTTTTACTCAATTTCAATTTACCAGAAAAAAGTACCGGAAATTGCTCTAGCAAACCCCTTAGTCCAAAACCGTAGTATCTGCCTATATTTAGCCGATGCCAACTTATTTAGGCTTGTTTTGGGCCTAATATATAGGCTTGTTACGATTCTGATTCCTTTTCGTAATCGGGATCACCTAAATCAAACGCTGTGTGCAGAGCACGTACTGCTAGTTCTAAATATTTCTCTTCGATAACGACAGATATCTTGATTTCGGAGGTAGTGATAATTTGAATATTGATATTTTCTTCAGCCAGTGCTTTAAACATTCTACTGGCGATACCCGCATGGGAACGCATTCCCACTCCAACCAGAGAAACCTTGCAAACCTTCTTATCCAAGACTACTTCCTTGGCTTTGATGGAAGTAGCAAGTTTATCCAAGATAGCCTTAGTTTTATCTGATTCGCCTCTCTTGACGGTAAAAGTAATATCATTAGAACCATCAGCTGCNGCATTCTGCACGATAACATCTACTTCGATTCCAGCTTCGCTGACAGGCCCGATAACGTTATAGGCAATGCCGGGAATATCTGGTACTCCTGCTACAGTTAATTTAGCTTCGTCGCGTTCAAACGCGATACCAGCGATAGCTGGATCTTCCATATCGGTATCTTCCTCTAGACTTATAAGAGTTCCAGCGCCTTCCTCGAATGTAGACGCCACGCGAAGTGGTACTTTATATTTACCCGCAAATTCCACTGCTCGAATCTGCAGTACCTTAGCGCCGAGACTGGCCAGCTCCAGCATTTCCTCGAAAGTAATACTCTTGAGCAACTTAGCGTCTTCCACGACCCTAGGATCGGTAGTGTAAACCCCTTTCACATCAGTATAAATCTGGCATTCTTCAGCTTCCAGTGCCGCGGCTAGCGCTACTGCNGTGGTATCGGAGCCTCCCCTTCCAAGCGTGGTGATATTCCCGAACTCATCGACACCCTGAAAACCNGCAACGACCACTACATCTCCCTGTTTTAGCTGGGCACTAATACGAGAGCTATCTATTTCCCGTATACGAGCCCTAGTATGTGCCTCATCGGTAAGTATGCGGACTTGGCCGCCAGTGAATGATTTTGCGTGATACCCACGCTTTTCCAGCGCGATGCAGAGCAAAGCAATAGTGACCTGTTCTCCAGTGGACAGGAGAACATCCATTTCTCGGGGCGAGGGTTGCTCCATCATGTCCTTGGCAAGGGCTGTCAGTCTATCTGTCTCACCACCCATCGCGGAAACCACGACGACTACATCATCACCCTTATCACGGAATCCACTTATTTTTTCCGCGACCGCCTCGATGCGCTCAACACTTCCGACAGAAGTACCGCCATATTTCTGAACGATTAAGGCCATTATTTATAACTTTCCTTCCAGCCAAGGTTTAACGCTATCTAGCGCTGCTGGCACTGCACTGGCGTCATTGCCTCCGGCCATCGCCATATCAGCGCGGCCGCCACCTTTGCCACCAACTTGTTTTGCGACCATGTTAGCCAATTCTCCCGCCTTTACTTTTTTGGTAAGGTCCTTACTAACACCTACTACTAAGTTAACTTTACCCTGTTCCTCATTTGCACTGACTAATACAATCACAGCTGTACCAAGCTTGTTCTTTAACTGATCCACCATATCTCTTAAGGACTTTGTATTGAAATTTTCCAGATTGGCCACTAACACCTGAACNCCGTTAATCTCGGTTGCATGAGAGGTGAGATCGTCACTCACATTGGATGCCATGCTGCCTTTTAATTGCTCGAGCTGTTTTTCCAATGCTCGATTGCTGGCCGCCAACTGCTGGACTTTATCCACGAGTTCCAACCGGCCGCTATTTACAGCTTTCATAACTTGCTTAAGCGTACGTTCTTCTTTTTCAATATGAGTTAATGCGCCTCTACCCGTCACGGCTTCTATTCGGCGCACACCTGCTGAAATTCCTGTCTCACTAATCAACTTGAACAAACCAATATCTCCCGTGCGGTTGACATGGCAACCCCCACAGAATTCAACGGAGTAATCATCTCCCATAGTAACTACCCTGACCTCATCCCCGTATTTCTCTCCGAATAGTGCCAAGGCCCCTCTCTTTTTAGCCTCAGAAATCGGTATCACTTCTTTTTCGACTGAGGAATTCGAAAGAATTTCGCTATTAACCTGATCTTCAATCCGTTTCAATTCTTCTTCTGTTACAGAAGTTGAATGCGAAAAATCAAAACGCAAGTGATCCGCATCAACCAGAGAACCTTTTTGTGTGACATGTTCACCTAGTATGCTGCGAAGTGCAGCGTGCATCAGGTGAGTTGCCGAATGATTAAGCGTAATTGCCGAGCGATCATANGCTTCAACAAGGGCGAATAGTTCATCACCNACCTGTAGTGTTCCACTTTCTAATACCCCGCGATGGATTAATGCATCACTCTGTTTCTGGGTGTCCAGCACTTTAAAATTACAGTTGTCATTATCTAGGACGCCATGATCTCCCACTTGCCCACCGGATTCTCCGTAGAAAGGAGAAGCATTTAATACCAACAGTACCTCTTCCCCAGCCGGTGCTTTTTCCAAAGGATCCCCTTGTATTGTAAAAATAGAGGTCACCAAGCAGGTGCCATCAAGGCGCTCATACCCTGTGAAATTGGTGGCAAGATCCGGCGCTATATCTAGTTTTTCCACATTCCCAAAATTACTGGCTGCACGAGCCTGATCTTTCTGGACNGACATGGCNTGCTCAAAACCATCAAGATCAAGATTTATATTGTGCTCCCGAGCCACATCGGCTGTTAAGTCAACCGGAAATCCATAGGTGTCATAAAGCTTAAATACCGTTTCGCCCGGAATAGTATCTCCCTNCAGCTCAGTGATTGCCTTCTCGAGAATAATCATGCCATTCTCAAGTGTACGGGCAAATTGCTCCTCCTCTTCTTTNANTACCCTTTCCACAAACCCTTNCGCTTCAACAAGTTCTGGATAAGCCGAACCCATAATGCTTACCAGTGATGCTACCAATTTGTAAAAAAAGACATCCTTAACACCCAACTGGTAACCATGTCTAACAGCCCGACGTACAATCCGGCGTAATACGTACCCCCGACCTTCATTGGAAGGTATCACGCCATCCACCACAAGGAATGCACAAGCTCTTATATGGTCCGCAATAACGCGNAGTGAAGTATTTTCAATATTCGTCTCACCTGTTAATTCAGCGATGTTTTTAATCAAAGACTGGAAAAGGTCTATTTCGTAGTTACTGNAAACGTTCTGCAACACAGCNGCTAAGCGCTCTAGCCCAGCGCCGGTATCAACAGAAGGTTTAGGAAGGGGAATCATAGTTCCATCGGCCTTACGATCGAACTGCATAAACACCAGGTTCCAAATTTCTATGTATCGGNCCCCATCTTCCTCGGCGCTACCTGGTGGCCCACCGTCCACTTCTGGTCCATGNTCATAGAAAATTTCGGAACAAGGACCACAGGGACCAGTGTCACCCATCGCCCAAAAATTATCTTTCTTGCCCATACGTGAAAATCGGGCGGGATCTATCTTTATCTCATCTAGCCAAATCGATGCTGCTTCGTCATCTTCTTCAAACACAGTGATCCAAAGTTTCTCAGGTGGCAAAGCAAGATTTACGGTTAGAAATTCCCATGCGTACTCAATGGCCTTCTGCTTGAAGTAGTCCCCAAAAGAGAAATTACCAAGCATCTCGAAGAATGTGTGGTGACGGGCAGTATANCCAACGTTTTCCAGATCATTATGTTTACCACCAGCCCGAACACANCGCTGTGAACTAGTAGCTCGGAGAGAGTTTCGAATTTCTTCCCCTAAAAAANCATCCTTAAACTGAACCATTCCTGCATTGGTGAACAGCAAAGTTGGATCATTCCCTGGCACAAGAGAACCACTAGGCACTATCTCATGATCGCGCGCGGCAAAAAATTCCAGGAACTCCTGTCTTATTTCNGCGCTTTTCATATCCGGTTCCGATTTTGGTGACTCAGTTGAGCCAATCGATCTGACCTATTCAAAAAAGCAGAGGATTATAGCCTTAATTATCTGAAATTGCAGGGATTTAGCCGCCTTGCTCTGACTTCTCTTGGTCACGGGAAGACAAAGCCGAACTAGAAGGATTGGNGGAAAAAACCCCCATAGTTTCATTCATGGGGACCCTCAAGCGACCGTCGCTGGAGAGGATCACCGCAATTGGGCGGGTCTGAGGAAAATGACTGAGAATGATAGTCACGATAATCAGGAATGGTACGCAAAGGAACATGCCAATAATTCCCCAAATATAACCCCAGAGAGCCAAGTTCAGAAGGATTATGATCGGGCTTAAGTTGAAGGACGAACCCATTAGCCTAGGCTCAAGTATATTGCCGATGCATACCTGAAGTGCTCCAATACCAAACAGTACTAATAAAAATAAGGTATAGCCATCGGATTGAGCCAAGGCTATCAGAGCNGGAAAAATAGTGGCAATAATTGAACCCACGGTCGGTATGAAATTCAATAAAAATATCAACAAACCCCATACACCAGCAAAATCAACATCTGCGATAAGCAAACCTACGTAACTCAGTGTGCCGGTTAGCGAACTAGTGAATANCTTAATGCTGATGTATTTTTGAATATCATCACGAATGCGATTAATTATCCTATTTGCGTCCTGTTCTTTGTCCGGATCTGCTACCAGAGAAGCAATTTTATTAGTGAAATACCCCTGTTCAAGAAACAGGAATCCGATATAAATAAGGATAAGAGCTCCACTNGCCAAAATACTTGTTAGTGAAGATGCTATTGCCGCTGCGTACGTTGGAATATCGATCCAGCCAGTCAATAACTGGGGAAGGCTTTGGCCTTCGAATTCAGATACATCTACGAACGAAATTCTCTCTAATCTTGTNGTTAAATTTTCTTGATATATTGGCGCCACTTCTAACACACCACCAACCGTGGAAGAAAGGAAGTTAATAAGTGCCAACACAAGAAAAATAAATGTTAAAAANGAAGCAGTAAGACACACCGGCATAGGGAATCGAAAACCACGAAGAGCTATGCGAGAAAACGCGCGAGCCAATAGATTAATGAGATACCAGAGCGTAATGGCAATAACCAAAGGCAAAAGTATATCTTTACCAATGAACAACAGATAAAAGATTAAAAAGATGAGTAAAGCTGTAGCAGTATAATTAAGTATTTTCACGTCTTACTGCCCTTTTCATTAGCTTCGCACCATGCTCTCTGCGCTCTTTTCAGCTTCGCAAACCTTTACGAGAACATTCTCGTGGAATACTGCTTGGCAATACACCTGTCACATCCACCCACCAAATGTGATTACCCTAGCTTCGTTGCAAAATTTTTCCTATTGGCGGGAGCAGTATTTGCCGAGAATATCATACTTTAACCTACAGCCCCGTATTAGTTTCAGTCGGCGGGGACGTCCTTAACTGGAGTTTTATTTCACGGATCAGATAAGCTTNTCGCAACAGTGGTTTGCCATGATTCACTAGATTCGGTGCAGAGTGCTTATTGTGTCTAGGACATACTTTAGATTCTTTTTCCCGTTGCTAGTTCGCGACAGCAGCTGAAACAAAANTTAAAAAAGAAAATATATGATGATGTGATTATTTAGCGTGTAGCAAAATCTCGTAAACTTACTTGTCGAAGAATCTTGTCTTCCACTAAATTGTAAAGACGGCCTAGATGGCCCCGACGAGTGCGCCCCGGGGTGCTATCCGATGTAGCCACCACGACTAGATCCATAGGTTCTACTACGAAGATCAGCTGGCCACCGTAGCCCCAAGCGACTGGTACCAGCATGCCTGCCAGGTCCCTAAGCCACCAGCCATATCCGTAATACCTGCCTTGGCCTCTTGGTGAAAGTACATGGGGACGATAAGATTCTTTTACCCAATTTGTTGGGATTATCTGGCGTCCCTCATGGACTCCTTTATTCAAGTATAGTTCACCGAACGCAAGCATTTGCCGGGGCGTCATTTCCATATCATTGCCGCCGAAATAAATTCCCTGAGGGTCCCGTGACCAATACGACATGGAGTATCCGAGTTGCGAAGCGAGATGTTTTTGCGCAAACTCCTTCGTATTAATGCCACTGGCCCGAGTAAGAATGGCAGATAAAAGATGGGTGCTACCGGTACTATAGAGCATTCGCGTCCCGGGTTTGGCAACCAATGGTTGGTTAAGAACAAACTCTACCCAGTTTTCGCTTAATACCCATTTGCCATAATTTCGATTACTGGTGGTTTCTAGGCCTGACTGCATGGTCAACAAGTTTTCTATGGTAATGAGCTGTTTGTCCGGATCAGTTTGGTTGAAAATATATTCTGGGAAATATTTAGTAATCGGATCTTCCACAGATTTGATGTGACCCTCATCTATGGCGATACCAATCAAAGCCGAAATAACGCTCTTTGAAGCCGACTTCATATTCGCGGGTCTCCGAGAATCGGCACCATTGTAGTACTCCTCGAACACNAGCTCTCCACGATGACTAATCAATAAACTGTGCAACCGCGGTAGGCGCAGTGCTGCCTCATGGGCATCAATGAAATTGGAATTGAACTCACTACGGTTAGATATCAGTTCGTCCGCATTCACCACAACTGGTAAAAATAAAACGAAGAGAATCAATAGAAGAATGTTTCTCATCAGCGNCTCAAAAAAGCGTTTTGTTAAATACCTTCAAAAGCCCGGGAGAGAGCACCTGGAGTAAGTATTTGTGGCAAAATCGAAGGCTCTTTTGATGGATCNCCAGGATACAGAACGTANAATGGAACCGATGGACGATTGAACTGCTCAAGGACGGCGGTAATTTCCGGATCTTCATTAGTCCAGTCTCCCTTCATATAAGTTATGTCATTATCTCTCATGGCCTGTTGCACCCGCTCGGTACCCAGCGTCGTCTGTTCGTTAGCTAAGCAAGTTATACACCAAGCAGCCGTCATGTTAAGAAATACCGGGCGTCCCTCTGACTGCAGTTCATTCANCCGTGCAGTACTGAATATTTCATAGTTNTGGATAGGATTACCGTCTTCATCAANTTCTTGTGATGCTACTTGGTTACTTACCGAGGATTGCAGAAACGGCGATTGCATCAGGTATATGGCAACCGCGAAAGCACCAACTCCAGCGGCAATCTGGNCAGCNCGCATTGTTNGTCCCATTGAAAATCGACGTTGGTACATCCAGGCTGCAAAGGCAAACAACACACANCCTGCAAGCACCANTGACATCCCAATNACCCCTNCCTGATTNCCCAATACCCATAAAAAGAAAAGCGCACTCGCATACAGAGGGAAGGCCATGAATTGTTTGAATGTTTCCATCCAAGCACCTGGCTTTGGGAGATAACGGAACAGAATCGGAGCGAAAGACAACACCAGAATTGGCAGGGCCATACCCAATCCGAGGGAAATAAAAACCAGCATAGCTACCGCCCAAGACTGGGCCAAAGCAAATCCTATAGCTGGCCCCATGAATGGTGCAGTGCAGGGTGTTGCTACTGTAGTGGCCAATACACCGGTAAAAAAGGAACCCTTGTAACCTCCTTGGTCTGATAAGCTAGCACCGGCGCCCATAATGCTTGTTCCAATTTCAAATACACCAGACAAACTAAGCCCCATTAGGAAAAACAAGTAAACAATGAAAGCGAGAAACCAAGGCTGCTGAAACTGAAATGCCCAGCCCACGGCTTCACCACCGGCACGGAGAGCAATCAAGGCCGAGGCAAGAATGACAAAAGCAGTAATTACACCCGCCGAGTAAACTACACCGTCCATACGCTGCTTATAACGACTCTCACCGATGTTTTTCGTAAAACTTAATGCCTTAATAGATAGCACAGGAAAAACACAAGGCATTAGATTTAAAATTACCCCACCCAGCATGGCAAATAGCATATAAAGTGGCAGGCTGCCGCTACCGAAACCAGAGCCTGAATTATCCGAGGCAGCTAATGGCATAATAGTAATCAAGTTAGCATCAGTTGCTGGATCGATAAATTCAAAAGCAGTGCGAGCCCCTTCTTCATTTTCCAGTACCAGCACGCCGAATACCTCTGTAAGATCTTCCACCATGCGACGTGGTTGCTGATGAGTAATCTGCAACAAGTTTTGTTGAATCGAGACGTCGCGAAGAGGCCCAGGTTTGATGATGCGACGTTGGTCTGGGAAAAACCAAGCATTGGTGTATTCTTCGAAAATTGCATTTGATGATTCAAATCCGAGACTGATCCGTTCACCCGCGACAGCAATTATGGATGTAATATCATGCTCACTCGTCGGCAAATTTTCCCGAGCATTTGCAAATAATTGTGATGCCGAAACGTTCGCTTCTGGTATAACCCCCACAGGCAGCGTCAAACTCAGTCGCTGCTCACCAGGAATACAAATCTGATCGCATACATACCACTCAGCCAGTGTGCTAAGTACTACGCTCTCGCCAGCATAATCTTCGGGAACCGTAACGGAAACTGGTAAGAGTATTTCTTCCTCATAACCGAAATTCACGAGGTCAGTATCGTAAAAAGGCAGCCAGTGTGGTGCTGGCCACTGAATGTCACCAATGACTGTTCCTTCTGGAGCATTCCATTCATTTAGGCTGGTTGGATCGCCGCTGTCACCCCCCATCTTCCAATAGGTGTGCCAATTTTCTATTGGATCGAGGCGCAAACCTAACCAAGTAGTTTCTCCGGGAACAATATTTTTTGTCTCCGACAAGAGTTCTACTTCGATACTATGATCCCAAGCTGAATTCGTAATCTGCGGAGAGATATCATAGGCTTTCCAATTGCCCTCCTCGTCAACGAAGGACAACAAACCTTCCATCTGCGTTATTTCATTCGAAAAGCGCCTGTGCTGTTCCGTAGAAATTTGAATCCGATTACCATCGAGTATCACATCTCGATAGGGAGCATAACGCATGATGCGACGCTCAGTTGGAAAGAACCATGCTTCATCTGCATTATCAAAAACTCCTATAGGAGCTTCTACCATGACATTTACTTTTCCATCATGGGCGTTAAAAGAGGCAATCAACTCGTGTTGATCAGTAGCAGCAGGAATCAGTTCACGATTCTCAACAAATCCGGCTTCCCAACGGGGATCAACTTCCAAAGTTTCTCCCACGGGTAGAGACAGTGAAAACATGGCATCGCCGGGAATGCAAATTTCTTCGCAACCCTGCCAGTCTATCCTAGTGCTCAGGTCAAACGTTTCACCAGAAAAATTAGCTGGTACCGACACCTGCATCGGCAGGAATACTTCTCTTGGGTAAGTAAAAGTGACCAACTCACTACCAAGAAACGGTGTCCATTCCGGAATAGGCCAGTCTATCTCTCCTACAGTAGCGCCGGCAGGTAATTGCCACTCACTTGCCTTGGTAGCCTCACCACTGTCACCTCCAAATTTCCAATAAGTATGCCAATCCTCAATCGGATCCAGTCGAATAGCTAACCAAAAGGATTCCCCGGGAACTACATTGGTAGTTTCCGACAAAAGTTGTACCTCGATCTGATCAGTCTTATGGACCTGCGCCTGGACACCCAGAGTATAGATCGATAAATACAATAATATCAGTAGCTTATAGAAATAAGTTCGCATTTTGGTCCCTAGATCGCAATGCTTGAAATTCTACCCGGTTGAGATTACCTAAGATGTGCCAAAAGGTAACAAATTCGCCAGCCCCTGTCATGATACATAGAATCGGCCAATACAGTCACCACTCCAAGCTAACAGTGACCAAGAATAGTAGGTTTCTTAAATGACGAATAGCTTTAATGCAGGCTCAGAATACGTTCCACTACCAACTGAAGCGATCGATTTCCGCGAAATTCATTGACTTCCATTCGATAGAAGATCTCGATTTCACGGGTATCATCAGTAGGCCAAAGCTCCGTTTCAACATTAAACGCAATGGCATCCACAGTACATACTGGCGATCCTATGGGGCTCAATGACATTTTCAGATGTTTTTCTCCTACCACTCGAAATTGCACAATCTCAAAGCTCCCATCAAAAAGTGGTTCGGGAAATTCCTGGCCCCAAGGTCCTGCCTGTTCCAGTTGTTCAGCTATTTCCATAGAAAACCAGGCCGTCTCAATTTCACCGTCGCTAAACAAGGTAGCAGTTAATTGTTCTTCACTGAGCATGCGCGCGGCTTCGCCTTCGAAAGCTTTAGTAAATTCAGTGAGTCGTGACTTATCTAAACTAAGGCCGGCTGCCATCGCATGGCCGCCAAACCTTGTTATCAAGCCTGGGTGATGACAAGCCACGGCATCGAGTGCATCTCGGATATGAAATCCCTTTATCGAACGAGCAGACCCTTTTAGCTCTACGCCTTTTTCGGCTGGAGATTCATCTCTGCTGGCTTCTGCAAAAGCAATAACCGGGCGGTTAAATCTATCTTTAATTCTAGAGGCAAGGATTCCAATAACTCCCTGATGCCAACGCGGATCATATACACACAGCGCTGGTGGTATGCCATCTTCTTCTAGCAACAGCTCTTCTAGATAGGCAAAAGCCTGCTCGCGCATATCGGCTTCGATTTGCCTCCGGTCTTGGTTCATTGCATCAAGTTGTAAAGCAAGCTGATAAGCACTTCCTTGTTCCTTCGCTAATAGGCATTCTATTCCAGTGGACATGTCATCGAGACGTCCGGCTGCATTAAGACGTGGACCAATGCTGAAACCTAGATCACTGGCAGACAATTGTCTAACTTTGCGATTTGCCACTTCGAGTAGGGCTAGTATGCCAGGGCAAGTTTGCCCTGCTCGAATCCGTTTAAGACCCTCATCTATCAAGATGCGATTATTTCGATCTAGTGGAACCACATCTGCAACGGTACCTAGTGCAACCAGGTCGAGAAGCGCAGCCATATTTGGCTCTTGCAGCCCGCGATCAGTGAACCAATTCATCTCGCGCAGTCTGGCGCGCAGCGCTAGCATTACATAAAAAATCACTCCCACACCTGCGATGCTCTTACTGGGGAATTCACAAGACGGTAGATTTGGATTAACGATAGCATCGGCATTGGGCAACTCCTCTGCAGCGAGATGATGATCAGTAATCAACACCTTAATACCTGCCTTCTTGGCTGCTTTGACACCATCTATACTCGACGTCCCGTTATCAACAGTTATGAGAAGATACGGGTTAAGGGTTTTCGCTAGGTCAACTATCTCCGGGGTAAGTCCGTACCCATATTCGAATCTATTTGGAACAATGTATTCAACCTGTTTAACTCCAAACTCGGTCAGGGCTTTTATAGCCAGAGCGCAACTAGTAGCTCCGTCAACATCAAAATCAGAAACGATAAGTATGTGCTTTTTCCGCTGTAGGGCTTCAATTAACAAATCTACTGCCGACTCCATACCGTACATTCGGTTAGGAGGAAGCAAGTTATCCAAACCGAGCTCTAGTTCTTCAGCGCTAAGTACAGCCCTTTGACTATAGATTCTCTGAATGAGTGGATGGAGCGAGCCTGGTAGATCGAGATTTGGGTTGGCAGACCTACGCCGCAGGAGATTCGCCATCCGTTAAGGCCGGCAATTATTTTTGATGAAATTAGTGATTTCAGTAATTTCATTCGGCATGACGGTATAGCGCTCTTCTCGTTCAAACAGATCTGTCAAATGCTTAGGCAATTCCGGAAGCGCCAGCCCGGCAGCCGCGATAGCATCACTGAACTTGGCAGGATGAGCCGTAGCTAAGGTAATAATTGGCGTCTGGTCATCTTTGCAGATTCGTGCCGCTTTCACACCGACCGCCGTATGTGGATCTAATAATTTACCGCTTTCTTTGAATACCTCGGCAATTATTTCGCAAGTTGTGTCGTCGTCGACACTGGCACTATCAAACCAATCTTTTACGCGTTGCCATTGCTGCTCTGAAACACTCAGAGTTTCCTTTCCAAAGCGATTCATAAAATCCGATAATGCAATAGCATCAAGATCAAACAGGTCAAATAAATATCGCTCAAAGTTACTCGATACTAGGATGTCCATACTGGGCGAAAAAGTCTTGCTAAGATTAGTTGTAGAGTATTCATTGGCGCTAATAAACCGATGTAAGATGTCGTTCTGATTTGTGGCCACTACCAATCGATCAACCGGTAACCCCATACGTTTGGCCAGATAGCCGGCAAAAACATCGCCAAAATTACCTGTAGGTACTGAAAACGAAACCTGGCAATCCGGCGCACCAAGTTTCAATGCTGCCGAGAAATAGTATACGATCTGCATGAGTATGCGCGCCCAATTAATAGAATTAACTGCAACGAGTTGACGGTGCTCTGGCAGGAAAGTCTGGTCCGTGAATGCGGCTTTTACGATGCGTTGGCAATCGTCAAAGTTACCCTCAATAGCCAAGTTAAAGACATTGTCTCCTGGAACAGTAGTCATCTGTTTACGCTGAACATCGGATACTCTTTTATATGGATGCAAGATAAAAATATCCACATGATCAGAATGACGACATCCTTCTAAGGCGGCTGACCCTGTATCACCGGAAGTTGCTCCCAGAATAACAACTCTTTGCTCCTTTTTGGTTAACACATAATCCAGCAATCTACCCAATACTTGTAGTGCAAAATCTTTAAACGCAAGGGTTGGTCCGTGGTATAACTCAAGTATCCATTCATTACCAACTAGTCGACTTAGTGGAGCAATGTCGGGATGGTCGAATTCGCTATAGCTCTCCTCAATAATTACTTGCAAGGCTCCCGCGGGAATCTCATTACCTATGAAAGGGCTTATGATTTTTAAAGCAAGTTCCGGGTAAGATAAGCCCTGGTAACTCCGAATCTCATCACAGGACAACTCGGGAAGTGACTCAGGTACAAAGAGGCCACCATCAGGAGCCAAACCGGTAAGTAATACTTCCTCAAAGGTTTGTGGCGAACACTTTCCGCGAGTACTTATGTATTTCATTGTGACACTCTTTACAGCTATTCTGGTTCACCATGAAACGGTTCAACTCGAATACGATTGATGTCACCGGTGACCTCTTCCAACCCTTCAATAGCCTCAATAGCATGGTTCAGTTGTTTCTCGACGGAGCGATGAGTAAGGATAACGATCGGTACTACCTCGCTGATTGCTTCTTTCTGAATTACAGCCTCTATACTGATATTGTGTTCCTGCAAAATACTAGATATTTTGGCCATTACCCCGACTTTGTCCACCGCCCGTATTCGTAAATAGTACTCCGCTTCGATTTCGTCTATATCTAACACAGGCAGATCATTTCGCATATGAACGCTACCCAATGGCGGGTAAACCACACCAGTAGTGCCAGCTGCCATTTGTCTGCCTATATCTATAAGGTCTGCCACTACCGCNGACGCNGTCGCNTCGCCTCCCGCACCGGGCCCGCTATAGAGCGTGGCACCTACCGCATTGCCGTGAACCAACACCGCATTACGCNCACCATTTACGTTAGCCAGCAAGCGAGATTTAGACAGCAAAGTAGGGTGGACTCGCATCTCNACACCCTTCTCAGTCTTACGGGCTATACCAAGATGCTTAATACTGTAACCTAGCTCGGCTGCATAACTGATGTCTTCTGGGGTGATCTTACTGATTCCTTCGGTATAAGTTTTATCGAACTGCAAGGGGATACCAAANGCAATGGATCCGATGATAGTNAGCTTGTGCGCTGCATCGATGCCCTCTATGTCAAAGGTNGGGTCNGCTTCAGCGTACCCCAACTCTTGAGCCTGTTTTAATACAACTTCAAACTTTCGCTGTCTGGCAGCCATCTCTGTCAAGATAAAATTACCGGTCCCNTTAATAATCCCAGCGACCCAATCAATTTCGTTAGCAGCCAAACCTTCACGCAATACTTTAATAATCGGGATACCAGCAGCAACACTACTCTCGTAAGCCAGGTTTACATTATTCTGTTCTGCAACCGGAAACAATTCATTGCCATGTTCGGCAATAAGCGCCTTATTCGCAGTAACCACATGCTTGCCATTCGAGAGCGCCTGTTTAACCACTTCGAAAGCGGGATCATAGCCCCCCATCGCTTCAACCACTATTTGCACCTGCGGGTCTTTTACNACGGCAAAAGGATCTGTCCCCACCTGAATCTCTCCGCAGCTATCAAGTAATGTTTTGCGATTTGCATCCAGAGTACGCGTAACTGCATGAGAAATTGTTAACGCATAACCTAATCGACGCTCAATTTGCTTNGCGTTGTTCAGCAANAGTTCAACTGTACCCCTGCCCACTGTACCGAGGCCACAGACGCCAATATTTAAAACACCGGATATTTGTGATGATGTAGATTTCAAAACATTCCTCTAAACGTTCAANAACAATCGCGAATTATACTGGAACCAACGGGTAAACTCAGCGCCGGTCCCTGTTCTTTGATATTTCGGATCCACAAAAAAAATCGCCAGCCTGACTAGAGGCTGGCGATACCAGTACCTTTATTCAGAATTATCTAGTCTACCTGCAGCATCGTGACCAGGCGGTCTACCTCGACGTAACCTGGAATAACACGTCCATCGGGAAACACCAGAGCAGGTGTACCACTAATACCTAATTCGTTACCGAGAAAGTAGTGGGTAAGGACGGGGCTCNCACAGTTTCGCTTAGGCAGATTCTGACCATTCTTAGCCTGNGTTAGGGTNTTATGGCGGTCATCAGAACACCAAACCGAAAGCATCTTGTCATAGGATTCAGCGTTTTCACCNCCACGAGGATAAGCGAGATAACGCACTTGGATACCCTTCTCCATAATCGNNTCTATATCACGATGTAAGGCCCGACAATAAGTGCAATCTACATCAGTAAAGACTGTTAGGGTTGCTTTTACCTCTGTTTCCGGAGTGAAAATGATCATTTCTTCCTCAGGAATCGAAGCTATCTTTTCTTGGGTACGAATTTGGCGAGTACCCGCAGATAAATTCAGCAAACCAGACCCAGTGGTCTGATACATGTCACCGGCAAATAAGTAATCACCTGATATATCGCTATAAAGAATCTCACCGCTACTGAGTTCTACTTCGTAGATACTTGGTAAAGGCGTAGCTTTAAGACTGACGATCTGTAACTGGTTTTGAGAAGCAACTTCGATTGCCTGAACCAGCTTCTCCCGAAGCGACTGAGTTTCATTTAAATTCTGAGCCATGGAAACTGGCATCAGAGCCAACAGCAAGCTGATTAATACTAGAGATAACCTGACATNTATCTTCATTATAGTTCTCCAGTTCTGCGGNACCGCGAATACACTGAGTCTAGTTCCTTTCAAACCAGAAAAGAAGGCTGAATCATCGGTTTCTGAGGNCAATCAGCCTTTTTATTGGCTCCTTATGCTTCTCANCTGAGTTCTAAAACCCGTTAAAAGAATGATAAATTCCAGACTAACACGTGAATCTGTCTATTAATCTACATAGCATAACTATCCAGATTTCTTGTCCAGCTTTTCGGAAATTCTTGCAGCTTTACCTGCTAGTTCACGGAGATAGTAAAGCTTGGCCTGGCGCACATTACCCCGGCGCTTCAATTTCACACTGTCAACCTGAGGGCTATAAGTTTGAAATGTTCTTTCAACGCCTATCCCGTGAGAGATTTTACGCACAGTGAACGAAGAATTTAAACCACGGTTACGCTTACCTATAACCACACCTTCGAACGCTTGGAGACGTTCACGGTTACCCTCCCTGATCTTCACTTGCACAACCACCGTGTCACCAGGACCGAATTTCGTCAGTTCTTTAGACATTTGTTCTTCTTCGATCTGCTGAATAATTTTATTCTTACTCATTATTCTTGCTCCTGACATCTGTGCACCTTAATAAACCTGTTATGGACCTATCTGGTTTCGTGCGTCATATTCGTTTATAAATTGTTTCAGTAACTCCATTTGTTCTCCGTCCAGATTCAAGAGCTCCAAAAGATCGGGTCGCTTCAACCAAGTTGAACCGAGACTTTGTTTCAGTCGCCACACCCTAATAGCTTCATGATCCCCACTCAATAGTACACTNGGTACCTTTTGGCCAGCAAATTCTTGAGGCCTAGTGTATTCAGGACTGTGCAGAAGCCCAGTCATAAAACTGTCCTCTTGTGCCGAGCATTCGTTACCCAGTGCTCCGGGCTGAACNCGGATCATCGCATCAATCAAAGNCATAGCGGCTAGCTCTCCACCACTGATTACGAAATCTCCCANCGACCATTCCTCGTCGATCTCTGAGTCAATTATCCGAGTATCGATACCCTGATACCGCCCACATACCAGAACCATGTTTGANCGCTTCGATAGTTCGACAACATTANTCTGTTTCAAAGGTTTACCTTGTGGCGAAAGATACACAACTTTCGCTTCCAGCATTGCCCCGTTTTGAGATTCTTGTCTTACTCCTGTCTTCGCTGCTTGAATCGCGGTCACTAAAGGTTCCGTCTTCATTAACATCCCTGGNCCCCCACCAAACGGCTTATCGTCCACTGTNCGCCGTGCATCAACCGCGTAGCTCCTGGGATTCCAGCACTCTAGACTTATCACTCCTTTCTGCATGGCCTTGCTACTAATGCCATATTCGATGAGCACATTAAATATCTCTGGAAACAGTGTGACTATACCAATCTGCATCACTAACTCCTTCCTAGTAACAAGCTATTATGTCTTCGCCGGTCTATTCCAAGTAATCTGCTTCCCAGTTAACCCTTATTAATCGTGCCTTACTATCAATATTATCTATGATGATGTCNGCGACATAAGGTATTAAGCGTTCCCTCGCATCGATGCTTTCCGTTGTTGGTGTAACCACTAATACATCATTAGCACCGGTTTCTAACAAGCTATTTACCCGACCAAACTCGTGACCATGTTGGTTTATAACCTTCATACCTACCAACTCATGCCAGTAGTAACTCCCCTTGTCCAGCACTGGCAACAAGTCATTGTTGACAGCTAATCGAATACCTGTGAGCTGACGGGATGTTTCGGGATCATCATAGCCTTTTATATGAACGACGAACCCGTTAGGTTGTTGTCTAAATCGATCAATTTCAAGAATCTGCCAACGATTATCAATTTCCGCCTGCAGTGTTAAGTAATCTAATATGTTTTCTGGTGGATTAGTAAAGGAAGTCAGCNTTAGCCAGCCCTTTATGCCGTGCACTTTTCCCAATTGGCCTAATACCACTTTTTTGTGGCATGACACTGCTGATTCGCTCTCTGAGCTATTTACCATAGCCGTTTATTTTCAGTGAGAGATTTAGGCTTCAGNGGCGGCAGATGCGTCCTTCGCAAGGCTAGAAACACGAGGGCTTACCTGTGCACCCTGTGATTGCCAAAACGCCATACGCTTTAGGTCGAGACGCAAACGTTCCTCCTGCCCCTTAGCCAGAGGATTAAAAAATCCGATACGCTCGATGAAACGACNATCGCGCGCACGCCGACTGTCAGCCACAGTGATATGGTAGAAAGGCCTCTTTTTCGCGCCACTACGAGACAACCGTATCGTGACCATACTAAGTTCCTATTTTCCAAAACTTCGAAGTTTTTATGCGGGCTTGTTTACAGCGCAGAATTTACGGACAGCGTCTGGCAAAGAGCCCGGATAAAAAGGCCGGTATTCTATGTCAATTAAAGCCCATATGGAAGCGCTGAGGACCGTATTTTAAACTCTATAGAACTCACTGGAAGACCAGAATTTCCTATTCCTGACGGTTAGACACACCACCTGTTAATCTGCTTAGAAACGGGGAANTTTCCCACCTGGCGCTGGCGGAAATCCTGGAGCCCCATTGGGTCCCTGCATCCCACCAAGGCCACGCATCATATTGGCCATATTACCCCCTTTCATTTTTTTCATGACCTTTTGCATCTGTTTATGCTGCTTCAGTAACCTGTTCAAATCCTGGATCTGTGTACCAGACCCTGNAGTAATGCGGCGTTTGCGTGATCCATTGAGTATTTCAGGGCTACTTCGCTCCCTCATAGTCATGGAGTTTATAATTACTTCCATTCGCTGAAATTGGGAATCGTCTATCATATTCGCAGCACTGGGCGGCAACGCACCTAAACCCGGTATCTTATCGATGATACTGGNAGCCCCACCCATGTTCTGCATCTGCTTGAGCTGCTCTTTAAAATCGTCAAGGTCAAAACTCTTACCCTTCTTTATCTTACGTGCCAACCTCTGGGCTTTCTGCTTATCGACTTTCTTCTCTGCTTCCTCAATAAGTGAAAGGACATCTCCCATACCAAGTATACGAGAGGCTATGCGATCGGGATAAAATGGTTCTAAAGCATCAGTTTTCTCACCCATGCCTATAAACTTGATGGGTTTACCGGTTATATGCCGCACAGACAAAGCCGCGCCGCCNCGGGCNTCTCCATCAGCCTTGGTGAGGATAACACCGGTCAAAGGTAACGCGTCGNTGAACGCTTTAGCCGTATTCGCCGCATCCTGGCCTGTCATGGCGTCCACTACAAAAAGCGTTTCCACCGGATTCATTTGCTGATGGAGCTGACTAATCTCATCCATCATATCGTTGTCAATTGTGAGACGGCCGGCAGTATCTATTATCAAAACGTCAGCGAATTTCTTTTTTGCCTCAAGCGCTGCTGCGGCCGCGATCTCAAGCGGAGATTGATTGGCATCACTGGCAAAGCACTCCACACCTACCTCACTAGCCAACGTTTGCAGCTGCTGAATTGCCGCCGGTCGATAGACATCCACACTTACTACCATGATTTTTTTCTGCTTTTCTTTCTTTAACCACTTAGACAGCTTAGCTACTGTTGTTGTTTTACCTGTGCCTTGTAAGCCCGCCATTAAAATTATTGCTGGTGGAGCCGCTTTTAAGTCGAGTTCAGCATTGGACGAACCCATAAGGGTTTCCAATTCCGCCTGGACGATCTTGATAAAAGCCTGCCCCGGGGTAAGACTTTTTGCGACTTCCTGACCTGCAGCGCGCAGTCCNACCTGGTCTATGAAGTCTCTGACTACCGATAGAGCCACATCCCCTTCTAGCAATGCCCGACGAACCTCGCGCAAAGCTTCTTGGATGTTACTTTCCGTCAGAGTAGCTTTACCGGTAAGCTTCCGAAAGCTACCGGATAACCGTTCTGTGAGACTGTCGAACAAAGTAATTTCCCCTGCTAAAGAAAGTGAGCGACAAATTATAGCTAAAACATACTATTCAAACCATTTCAGCCCAGCTCCTTGGCTACCTTTCCTATGAAACATATCTGGATTACTACAAAAATGGCTTCAATCGTTTCTATGTATATGCGAGACTTCCCGAAGATTCAGTACACCGAGTTCTACGATGCAGATAGTTGCTCTCCCTACTTTTCCAATGCAAGTTACAGCAACTTTTGGTCTGTTTGCTATTTTATTCTATTTAATTGGTTTCGTTTTTCAGGCTATCAGTTTCACCGGTGATAGGAATACGCGTAGTGTAGTTTTCGTATTTGGTGGTATGGCTGTTATTGCACACGCGTTTAGTGCTGATGGTGTTATTAGAACCTCCGAGGGATTCCATTTTGGTGTCCCAGAAATAAGCACACTAATCGCTGTTTGCATTTCCTTGCTTGTATTAGCAAGTGCCACGCGCAAACCATTAGCCAATTTATTNTTGGGACTATTTCCTCTATCAATCCTAACTATAATCGCTTCGCTAATGATAACTAGTGATTATCCTCCCACTAATTTAAGCCCTGGTTCGGCCAGCCATATACTGATTTCGATAATGGCCTACAGTTTCATTACTATTGCTGCATTGCAGGCAGTATTTTTGGCTTACCAGAATCACCAGCTGAAACATGGTCAAGCCGGAGGATTCATTAGCAAATTTCCCCCTTTGCAGGATATGGAGGTATTACTATTTGAACTCCTTTGGGTCGGACAGGTTCTCCTTAGTCTTGGAATCATCGCCGGCTTGTTATTTATTGACGATATTTGGGGTATAGACGGTGTAATACACAAGACTTTCTTCTCCACTCTCTCNTGGACNGCNTTTGCCATACTACTTTGGGGCCGCCACAAATTGGGNTGGCGAGGAACTACCGCNATTCGCGGTACTTTGATAGGCTTTACTCTGCTTATCGTCGGGTTTTATGGTTCTAAGTTTGCGTTGCAATATATCATCAGCTAAACGATACAGCAGTATCTGTCTTAGGATCTAAAGCCCATAAGGCAACACTTCAAAAACACCACGGAAAATAAAGACTTAAAAAGAATAAGATCAATAGCGCAAGATAGTCACATCGGCGGATTCCAATCCTTCAGGACCGTGCAGTCGATAGGCTAGAAGCTTAGTGATCTTTTGCTTTTCACACTTGCTAGCTAGCGATAGAGTGAATGACCCCGTAGTATCGATTTGCCAAAACTGCCAATGAGTCGGGTCGTCAGCCAATTCGGAATCGAAAGCAACGACCAAACGCTGTTGAGTCAGGAAATCGAAAGAGAAGCGCCGTAAAGCAATACTTAAACCAAGACCACATGCCTTTATATAGGCTTCCTTTAGCGTCCAAAGGTCGTAGAAACGCGCCAACTGTTTCGCTGCCGGTAATGCTTTTAAGGCTTCCAATTCATTCTTTGAAAAATACCGATTGGCGATCTGTAATATCCGACGCGATNTATCATTGCGNTCAATATCNACACCAATAAAATTATGCTTGCCAACCGCTAGTACTATTCGNCCACTGGAATGCGAAATATTAAAAAACAGCGGACATTGCTGTTGAGATGGATCGATTGTAGGTTTACCGTGAGAATTTTCATTAAACTTCCAAGAGGACGGCGGCAAACTGCTATAGCGAGATAAGACACTTCGAACGACCATTCGGCTTAACAAAAACTGATTGCGCTGACGGTCAAAATAATAGCGTTGGTAGCGGTTTTTTTCATCGGCAGTAAGCCAATGCAGAATAAGACTCTCTAGCTCTTCATCATTGAAATCGGCTTGATCGGCATACCATAGATGAATTTCTGAATTTTTTAGCGTCAACATGGTGGAAGGTTAATCATTTTTACGAACTATTGCACTTCAGTAATTCAAGCTATGATTGTTAGGTCTGGTCACTTCCGATAGTATCCTTGGCACATTAACCAGTATTAATGTATCCAAACATTAAAAGATCAATGAGGACGGCATCATGACCAACAAATCACGCACTATTCGGCTACTCAGTGTGATAACTATATTCTGTTTCCCCTTCCTAGTCGTAGCGGACAATCATGAAGCTACAAGCAACCTCAGTTCTATCAGCCTCATCCATTCAACCAATTTCGGTATTGATCAGTCTGAAATTGAAGAAATCAAGGCTGCGATGCATGCAGCGGTAGAAGGCGAACATATTCCCGGAGCTCTACTGCTAGTCGGTAACAGTAAAGGTGTTGGGGTATTAGAGACTGTGGGTATGCAGGGGCCCAATAGCAGTACCCCAGTTAACAAAGACACTATCTTCCGAATCTACTCCATGACCAAACCGATTATTAGCGTGGCTATCATGTCCCTCGTGGAAGATGGAATGATAAAACTTGATGACCCTGTTGAAAGATTTATTCCTGAATTTACCAATCTCAAAGTCATAGATAGTGAAACCGGTGAAATAAGAGACGCNCAAACCTCCATCACTATCGAGAACCTGCTCACCCATGAATCCGGGTTNATCCAAGAGATCTTNTCNCCAAATAGCNCTCTCGGCGCCCGTTATCGCGAAGAGCTACGTGGCGATTTCACAGCCCANGAATTTGCAGCAAAGATTGGTGGGCTGCCAGTTTACTTTGATCCTGGNACTGCATGGCATTACGGNCATTCCACCGACNTCTTNGGCGCTGTGCTGGAGGTTGCATCCAACACAACTTTAGATGTCGTTCTTCAGGAACGTATCTTTCGGCCATTGGGCATGGATGAAACCTCNTTTTGGGTACCAGAATCTAAGAAATTNCGGATTGCCGAACCCATACATGGAGCAATGGGTGATAACACCATACCTCGCAGAATGCTGTCGGGAGGAGGCGGACTAAATTCAACTACTGAGGACTATGTTCGCTTCGCTGAAATGCTTCTCAGCGGTGGCGAATATCGTGGTCGTCGCATCATAAAAGAGTCGACCCTAAGGCAGATGCGTGAAAAGAAGATTACTGATGAAGTATCACGTGAATTTTTCTTTTACGGTAATGTTGGTAACTGGGGCCTAGGCTTTCATCTGCAACCCACTACCAATGATCCGAATGGACCGCACAACTTTGGTTGGCGTGGTATTGGAGGAACCATTGTGGTGGTTGATGAGGAAAATGATTTCTATATGGTCTACATGGAACAGAAGCGCGGTGGCCCTGGAGGAGCGCCTTTTAACAATAATATCGCCACCCAAATGGTTTATGAGGCGATGCTAAACTGAACTGTGTGACGCCAGTCATGAAGTATTGCCACCACTGCGCCTCCCCATTGGTTCTCCGTATTCCCGAGGGGGATGATAGAGAACGTCACTGTTGTGATAATTGCAGTGCAATCTTCTACGTAAATCCGAAAAATATTGTTGGAACCCTGCCAGCCTACGGAAATAAAGTGCTCCTCTGTAAAAGAGCTATAGAGCCTCGCTTAGGAAAATGGACCTTACCGGCTGGTTTCATGGAAAACGGCGAATCAAGCCTAACCGGGGCTATTCGAGAAACAAGGGAAGAAGCTGGAGCCTCAGTCACTGTTATGGATGACTGCTTGTACACCCTGTTTAATCTGCCATCAATTAATCAGGTGTACATGTTTTTCCGCGTAGAACTAACAAACCTCGATTTTACCCCTGGTTATGAGTCGAAGGAGGTAGCCTTATTTACCGAGCAAGAAATACCTTGGAGCGAAATCGCCTTTCCAGTAGTAAAAAGCACTCTTGAGCATTACTTTAAAGACCTGCAAAACCAACACTTCCCTGTACGTATGTTTGACGTGCTTCATGAAAAAGATCGCAGCATAACTATCCATCTAGTGAGTACCGAAGAAAAAGTNGATTAAATTACAGNTTTACATTTGCATATATTGATTTTCGTATGAGACCCAGGTTGCNGCGAATTTACTCACCTAGCTCCAAGCGGATTACACTGTATGCTACTTCCTCGTAAGGATGCATTTCCTTCATTGTACTTATCACTGTTTTGATCATATCCACCCTACAGACCATTTCTACTTTGNACTCAGAAACAGTTTCAACGCTACCCTGTTCTCCAAGGAATGGCTGGCTGTCTTTCAAAGGTCGATATTGCCCTTCGCCCTCTGTTTGCCAAGAACAACAATCGTAGTTTCCCAAGCGTCCTGCTCCAGCATCAAACATAGCAGCCTTAACTTTTTCGAGATGCGAGGCCGGAACGTAGAACTCTATCTTACACAAATCACTGATGCTCATTAGTTAGCCTAACCANTTTCTGGCATTTCTAAACATTCGTACACTCGGTGCGTCCTCCTCCCATTCACTGGGATGCCAAGAATTCTGGCATGCTCGGAACACACGTTCCGGATGAGGCATCATGATCGTGACTCTGCCATCAGAATTCGTAATACCGGCAATACCATCCGGTGAACCGTTTGGATTAGCAGGATACAGCTCTGTACGATTGCCCTGATTGTCAACATATCTCAGAGCGATTCGGTCACTGTGGTCGATTGCCTGACTATCGGTAGTTTTGGCGAATTCAACTCGTCCTTCTCCATGAGCCACTGCCAACGGAAACCTAGAGCCGGCCATTTCGGACAGAAACATTGAGTTCGAGTTCTCTACCCTCACCAGGCTCAGCCTTCCCTCGAATTGTTCAGAGCGATTNCGNACAAACCGCGGCCACTGNTCAGTTCCGGGAATCAATTCCTGCAACAAAGACACCATCTGGCAACCATTGCAAACACCCAGNGTCAATGTATCAGNTCGGTCAAAAAACTCANAAAACTGCTGNCGTAGTTCCTCATTAAACAAAATAGATTTTGCCCAACCACCGCCAGCGCCCAATACATCTCCATAGGAGAAGCCACCACAGGCGACCATGGTCTTAAATTGATCTAGCCTTACCCGATCATCAATTAGGTCAGTCATATGTACATCGATGGCAGCAAATCCCGCCCGCTCGAANGCNGCCGCCATTTCCGTTTGACCATTCACTCCTTGTTCCCGCAGGACGGCAACTCGTGGTCTCGTGTTCACGTTTACATAAGGAGCAGAGACATCCTCATTAACATCGAAACTAAGNTCCACATTCAGTCCTGGATCATTGTCCTGCANAATTTTGTCGTACTCTTCTTGAGCACATTCGGAATTGTCTCGAATACTTTGCAANTGGTAACTGGTGGCGGACCAGATTCTTTGCAGATCAACTCGAGTACTAGAATAAACGATCTCCGTTTCACTGCTAACGGTAACAACTCCGGTGTCGTTGGGGTTACCAATAACTTGGANACAACTATCCAAACCTTGCGCTGCTGCGAGTTTCCGAACTGTATCAAGACTATTATCGCGAACTTGGATAACCGCGCCTGGCTCCTCAGCAAATANTGAAGCAATCAAATTATCTGACTGTACAGCTATATCTACGCCACAGTGTGCTGCGAAAGCCATCTCTACTACCGCAGCAAACAAACCCCCGTCAGAGCGGTCGTGATATGCCAGTAGCAACCCGTGTTCCCGGCATTCACGGACAAATTCAAACAGCCTGATTAAGTCAGCAGGTTCATCAAGGTCGGGAACAGCACCCTGCGTTTGATTGAAAACCTGTGCTAGCGCCGAGCCACCCAAACGATTCTTACCGCGGGCCAAATCGATCAACAATAGAGTCGACAATCCCTGGTCGAGGCAAAGCTGTGGAGTAAGCGTTCTTCGGATATCTGCCACAGGAGCGAAAGCGGAAACAATGAGAGAAAGTGGAGCTGTATTACTTTTTTGTTTGCCGTTATCCTGCCAAACCGTACGCATAGACATGGAATCCTTGCCCACCGGAATACACATACCCAGTTTAGGGCAAAGCTCCATAGCTACAGCCTTTACCGTGTCATACAGCTTAGCATCCTCACAACCATGCCCTGCAGCCACCATCCAATTCGCTGACAACTTGATATCACCCAGATTACTAACATCAGTACTGACAATATTGGTAACAGCTTCAGCTATCGCCATGCGCCCCGACGCGGCCGCATTAAATAATGCAAGTGGTGCTCGCTCCCCCATGGCCATAGCCTCTCCACTATAAGCCTTGTAGGAGCTCAAAGTGACCGCCGCGTCTGCGACCGGCACTTGCCAGGGACCCACCATCTGATCACGGTGTACTAACCCTGTAATAGTTCGATCCCCAATAGTTATTAGAAAACTCTTACTGGCGACGGCAGGCAACGAGAGCACTCTTTTTACTGCTTCGTCGAGATCAATCTGGGCAGTTTCAAATATACCTACCGTAACCTGTCCTGATTTTACTTCTCGATACATCTTCGGAGGCTTGCCAAATAACAAGTCCATAGGAAGATCAATAGGACTGTTATCGAAGTGCCGATCATTCAAGCGAATGTATTTTTCTTCCGTCGTCACTCCAACTAAGGCATACGGACATCGCTCTCTGCGACATATAGCATCGAATCTTTCTATGTTGGCCGAATTAACTGCCATTACATAACGTTCCTGGGCTTCGTTACACCAGATTTCTAAAGGGGACATCTTTGACTCACTACTTGGAATATCACGCAGTTCAAATACGCCTCCACAACTGCCATCCTTTACCAGCTCGGGCAAAGCGTTTGACAATCCTCCGGCTCCAACATCATGAATAAAAGCAATAGGATTGGAATCACCCAACTGCCAGCATTGATCTATTACTTCCTGACACCGCCTTTCCATTTCGGCGTTATCTCTCTGCACAGACGCAAAATCGAGGTCTTCACTCCCAATACCCGACGCCATAGAGGATGCCGCTCCACCCCCCAACCCGATCAGCATTGCTGGTCCACCAAGCACTATTAGTTTCGCACCTACTTCGATCCGGTGCTTGCTTATATGTGACTCACGAATATTGCCGATGCCGCCCGCAATCATGATAGGTTTATGATAACCACGTACCTCGGGATTGCCGGCTTCGTTGATTACAGTTTCCTCGTATGTCCTAAAGTAGCCACATAGGTTAGGCCTGCCATACTCATTGTTAAAAGCCGCTCCACCAATTGGCCCCTCCAGCATTATGTCTAGCGCCGAAGCAATATGACCCGGTTTTCCTTTGTTTTCTTCCCAAGGCTGAGGTAAATCGGGCAAATGGAGATTGGACACACTAAACCCAGTCAGGCCTGCCTTTGGTTTCGCTCCAAGGCCCGTTGCTCCCTCATCACGAATTTCTCCCCCTGAACCTGTGGAAGCACCTGGAAATGGAGCAATTGCGGTTGGGTGATTATGAGTTTCCACCTTCATCAGAATATGGATCGGTTCAGAGTTAAAGGTATATTGCTTCGACTCAGGGGCCGGGAAAAACCTTTCTCCGTCATGCCCAGTCATGACTGCAGCATTGTCTGTATAGGCGGACAATACTCCGCCGGGAGACTCTTCAAAGGTATTGCGAATCATGGCAAAAAGGGATTTGTCCATTTGTATCCCGTCGATGTTCCAGGAAGCGTTGAATATCTTATGACGACAGTGCTCCGAATTGGCCTGTGCAAACATCATCAATTCAATATCAGTCGGATTTCTTCCCAAATCGCTGAATTTGTCAAACAAGTAATCTATTTCATCTTCAGCTAGGGCCAACCCCATGGAACCATTAGCTTCAAACAAAGCAGCCTTCCCGTGCTCCAGAACGTCAACAGATTGCATTGGGACAGGATCAGCAGAATCGAACAATACACGCGCACTCTCAATGTCATTCAGAACAATTTGGGTCATGCGATCGTGTAGAAGCAAGTCAAGCTCTCTAAGTTGACCGTCTTTAACGATGGAATCTGTCTTTATACTGAAGAGGGTTCCCCGTTCAATGCGACGAACTTTCGTTAACCCGCAATTATGGAGAATATCTGTCGCCTTACTTGACCAGGGCGAAATAGTTCCAGGACGCGGAGTCACCAGCCTAATTAAATTGTCTGAAGAGCCCTCCCTAGGATGGTCATAAATGTTCGGTCCGTATTCGAGAAGCGAAACCATTTCTGCCGATTCAGCAGCCACAAAATCCGCTTCACAATCTACAAAATGGATGAACCGTGCCGAAAGAGATTCTACTGAGGGAAGAGAGGTTTGCAGGGAACGGAGTAATTTCGTGGATTTGAATGCAGGTAGAGCTGCCGCTCCAAACATCGCTTGCATTGAGACTGGTTCCCGGTCGCCAGATCGTTAAGACTTACTAAGCGTAATGCGCTAACAGAGTAATATCATAATCGATTTGCATCAGGAATTCAGGAAAAACTGTAAAGCCAATACTCCAATTTAACAGTCACTTCATCAACCGCTTTCCCAGAAGCTGCACGAAATTAATTTCTATTTCGTTTTTTTTCAAAAAAATCAGTCAGCAGAGCTCCGCACTCTTCCGCCATTATACCCTCGAGATAGTTCAACCGATGATTGTAAAAAGATTCCTCTAGCAATTGTTTTTGACTAACCACTACCCCTGCCTTTGGTTCCCTGGCTCCGAATACGAGTAAAGATATCCTGGCGTGCATCAAGGCTCCAACGCACATAGTGCAGGGTTCGACCGTAACATATAATGCAGTAGCAGCTAGCCGGTAGTTCTTCCGCCGGTTTGAAGCCTGACGCAAGACCACGATTTCCGCGTGCGCGGTTGGGTCACTACTGCTGATAGGTTGGTTATAACCCTCACTCAAGAGTTCCCCACTTTCAAGGTCCACCAACACTGCACCTATGGGTATCTCGTTCTGGTTCGCGGCCTGTTTAGCTTGCTCGATTGCCTGCCTCATCCAGTATGCATGATTTTCTTTTATCGGATCATCGGTTGATAGATTCATGATTGAATATAAAGCTGTTAGTCTTTCTGGCTTGAAAAGCGAGACACTGTGTACAACCCGAAAGAAACTGCGGGACCAATTCCGAATGCAAACATTAAAGTACCTAGCCCTACTGTGCCGCCCAATAACCAGCCGAGTATAACAACCGTTACCTCAAGAGAAGTTCTGACCCAAGCGATGGGGAATTGGGTAACGTGCTGCAATCCCGTCATTAATCCGTCACGCGGCCCAGGCCCAAGATGTGCTATTAGGTAAATCCCACTACCCATTCCTACCAGAAAGATGCCCACGGCCGATTGGGCTATTTGCAAAAGCAATATATCCGGTGTAGGTAGGAGAGGCAAAGATAGCCCCAGTGCTGCTGATACCAGGATCGCATTGAGTATGGTACCGAGGCCCGGAATCTGACGCAAAGGTATCCACAACAATAACACTCCAATACTAACTAAGAAATTTGCCCACCCTATATATAAACCAGTGACAAGGCCTATACCTTCCGCCAACACCACCCAAGGACTCACACCGACAGCCGCCGCTATCAACAGCGCCTCCCCTACTCCAAAAATTATCAGCCCTAAACAAAGTAGGAAAACAGTCTTGGCTTTGGGCCGAAAATTGAGCGGGTGCTTGGAGCTCCAGGATACAGACGGCACCGCTTTTACGGACAAGAATTTCATGTATGTATTTTCATTACCTCGTGGTTCAACACCTATCATCACTGTTTGGCAAAAATCAAACAGTAATTTCGCCTGTAAGGTAGCGAACAGTAGCACCTCCAATTAGCACTCTGTCTTTCTTCAACTGGCAAGTTAATGAACCCCCACGCGATGAACACTGTATTGCCCGCAATTGAGATTTGCGAAGTCGCTGGGACCAATATGGTACCATCACAGTGTGAGCGGACCCGGTGACTGGGTCTTCATCGATACCCATTTGTGGAAAAAAACAGCGGGAGACAAAATCTACTTGCCTTGCAGGAGCAGTGACAATCAAGCCCCGTGAGTCGAGGTTTGACAACATTTTAAAATCCGGTCGCAGAGAACGTATGGCCTGCTCGTTTTCAAATATAACCAAATAGTCATCCTTCCCTCGCAACAACTCCACAGACTGTATTTGCAAGCCTTCATTTATGATTGGAAGTTCCTCGACCGAAACCGGATTGTCTGCGGGGAAATCCAAGTAAATCAATTCATCTTTGAGGTAAGTTTTTAATAACCCACGACGGGAATTGAAACTTACTTCTCTGCTTTCCTTGGGAAGATACTCATCGAAAAGAATTCTGGCGGCCGCAAGTGTTGCATGGCCACATAGATCAACTTCCGTTGTAGGTGTAAACCACCGAATGGTAAATGGCGAAGTTCGACGGTTTATAAACGCTGTTTCAGAAAGATTATTTTCAGCGGCGATGGCCTGCATAACACTATCTGGCAACCAGTCGTTAAGTGGGCAAACTGCAGCAGGGTTTCCGGAAAAAAGCTTATCTGTGAATGCGTCAACCTGGTATATAGGTATGCTAGCCAAGGTTCTCATTCCAACAAAATTTTATCAATTTCAGATATCCTATGTTTGAAACCTGTCCCAAAGAGTCCTAATTAATTTTCGGCGGTGTAACCTCGACCAACATAATCAAAATCATGTAGTTGGCGGTTTTTTCGGTCATTTAAAAAGAAATTGCAATGGTAGGACCGGATTTCAGCTATCTTTTCATTACGAAAAAAGAACCACTCAGTACCACGCAACACCTCATGTTTTTCTGCTGATAAGGGTTTCCAAAGCATACTCCATTCAATTACTGCCTCAGGTTCTTCCACTATGGCATGATCTACGGTCCACTTGGCATGGGTCCGAGGAGCCACCTTACACCAGTAGTTAGCAAGACCATTTGCGGTCGAAACAGAAGAATGATCAACAAAATAGTGAATTACATCATCGGTAAAGGTCGAAATCATTAGTGCAGAATTTTGCGTGTTGCAACCTTCATAGTATTGTTTGATGGTACTTATAAATCGATGTTTATTCATAATTCTCCTTTAAAAAAAACGCTGTT
>PARV01000043.1 GCA_002712055.1 Gammaproteobacteria bacterium
CGGACCTGGTCTTCATTAATGAAGCTACCGGTGGAGGTTTCGGCTCAAAGATCGGTCCGTATCCAACCATGTCAGTGACTGGTAACTTCTCCCGTATTCTTAATCGCCCTGTTCAGTTAAGAATTACTCGGGAACAGGAATTCTACATCGGCTCAGCTCGTTCTGGTATTCAAGGCTGGATCAAGATCGGTGTTAGAGAAAACGGTAAGGTTTGCGCGGTTGATCTCGCTATAGTCAACGACGGTGGCGCTACAGGTGGAGGCAGTGGTAACTCCTCTGCACAACACACCACTGTGTGCCTGCAACCAGAAGCTATGCGTTATCGTGGTATTTCCGTTTACACCAACACTACACCGCGTGGTGCTCAACGTGGCCCAGGTCAGAACGAAATGGCAGCAGTACTGGCGCCAATGACTGATAAGATCGCCGCCGAAGTGGGCGTGGATCGCGTCGCATTCCGACGTCTTAATGCTCTGCGCAGCGATGGCTTCCAAGGTGGTAGCCAGGGTCCTGTCACCAGTTCCTTCATTGCTGAAGCGCTGGATCAAGGACGTCTTGCTTTCGATTGGGATACACGCGAAGCACAATCTAAGGATTTGGGTAGTGGTAAGAAACGAGGTCTTGGTGTTGGTATCGGTTACCACGGTGCTGGCGGTCGCGGCTACGACGGACTGCTAAAAATGGGCACCGATGGCACCCTACATATTCACAGTGGGGTGGGCAATCTCGGTACCTATTCTTATGCAGCTAACTGTCGCGCAGCGGCAGAAGCCATGCAGATCCCCTGGGAGAATTGCGAGATTCATCGCGGTCGTACCGACCGGCACCTTCCCCATAGCTCGGGCCAAGGTGGTAGCAATACGGTGTTCACCCACGGCCGTGCCATGTGGGTCGCAGCCGAAGACATGATGGCCAAGATGAAAGAAATCGCGGCGATGGATCTAGGCGGTGCACCTGGAGATTATGAAATTGGCGGTGAGCGGGTCTTTAATTCATCGGATCCCTCTCAGGGACTGACCTATGCACAAACCGCTCAGCGTGCCATCGAACTAGGTGGGAAATTCGACGGCCAGGAATATCCGGACGACATCAACCCAATTACTCAGCTCGCCACACAAGGTTTAGCAGGTACCGGATTAATTGGCGTCGCTAAGGACAACATTCCAGGACAAGGTCAACCGCCGGGCAATATTGTCGGCTTCTGTGAAATCGAGCTGGATACAGACACTGGCAAAATCGGAATTGTTGACTACGCAGCAGTAGCTGACTGTGGAACAGTAGTTCATCCTAAGAACTTCGACAACTCCATGCGCGGTGGTATGGTCTGGGGAGTTGGTCTGACCAATCTTGAGCGTCATGTATACGACCCTCAAAATGGCTTACCAGCCAACACAGGTCTGTATCAGAACAAACCACCAACTAATATGGATGTGCCGGTTGACACGATCCAACAGGCAGTAAATATTCCCGACCCACAGAGCCCAATTGGTGCTCGTGGTATCGGCGAACCGACGCAAGGAGCCATGGCTGCTGCCTTAGCAAGCGCGATCAGAGATGCGTTAGACGGCCACATGTTTAACACGGCCCCGACTACCACAGACATGATCATCGATCACTTGGCTGGCAATGAGTACAGCACCAAGTCCCTAAAAACCAACACTTTCTGAGGTAAACTATGCCATCACATGACGTAATGCCAAATATGGAACTGTACCAGCCGGTGCAGGTTGAAGATGCGCTTGAGATTGCTTCCCGCTTCGCTGACAGAGGTTGGTTAGTGGGTGGTGGTCAGGACACTTATGGCTGGTTAAAAGATCGAGCCAAGTCCATCGATGCCCTGATCGACTTAAGTGGTATTGAATCCCTGCGCGGGATTCGAGAAACCGACGACGGTATCGAAATAGGAGCCCTAACTACCCTGACTGAAGTCATCAATAGCGATATTGTCCAGCAGCGGTATGCATTGCTCTCTGATGCCGCTCGCCAAGTTGCCAGCCCTCAAATTCGCAACATAGGAACTCTAGGCGGTAATGTATCTCAGGATGTTCGATGCTGGTATTACCGCCGCGGATTGTCCTGCTATCGAGCCGGCGGAAACTTGTGTTACGCAGACACCCCGCAAGGTATGAATCGCGAGCACGCACTCTTCGATAGCAGCCGCTGTGTGGCAGCTGGAACTTCTGACACCGCTCCCGCATTAGTAGCGTTGGATGCCACCATGGTAATTCAAAACTCGGCTGGCGAACGCGTGGTTTCCGCGGAAGATTTCTTTGTGGGACCTGCCAATGATATCGAGAACACTACCATCTTGCGCGACGGCGATATCCTCACAGCTGTGAGAATTCCGTCCACCTGGGCTAACGCCTCTTTCTATTGGGAGAAAGTAGCAGACCGCAACGTGTGGGATTTTTCTCTGGTGAACATCGCAGCTGCGTTTAGGCTAAATGGTGATACTATCGAAGATTCTCGAATCGTGGCCGGGGCAGTACAGACTACTCCTCGACGTTTAACCAACGTGGAAAATGCCATCCAGGGGCAAACCAAAAATCTAGCTACTGGCGAGTCTGTCAAGCAGATAGCGAGCGAAGGTGCTAGAGCTCTGGCGCACAATGGTTTCAAGATTCCATTGCTACAGAACTTGGTGAAGCGAGCCGTAAGCGCTTGAGTATATAACTAAGCTTCGAGTTAAGAAGGGGCGCCTAGTGGTAGGTGCCCCTTTTTTGTTGATCTAGATTTATTCATAGAATGAATTTCAGCGATAGTCGGTTTTTTCGCAGAGGTTCAGGATAAAGTTCGCAGATCCTTACAAATTCCGCTACTGATCAAGGGTACGATTTAGCCTGTACCATCTAAGTGTTTTTTAGCTATTTCGAACACTGCATTCATCCAAGTCTGGTCATCATTAAGATTGGGCAGCAACAGGAATTCTTCTCCACCCGCTTTAATAAATTGTTCGCGATACTCGATCCCAATTTCATGGATGGTCTCCAAGCAATCGGAGACAAAAGAGGGAGTCACTAATGCTAAGCGCTTGTTCCCCGCTTTTACCTGTTCCTTAATGTGCTGGTCCAGGTACGGTTTAATCCATGGTTGACGACCAAATCGGGACTGGAAAGCCACCGAGTAAGAAGGCTCAGTCCAGCCCAGGGCGTGAGTTATAAATCTAGTCGTTGCAATGCATTGGGCCCTGTAACAATTACGATTGCCCTCCGAAACAAAATTGCAACAATCAGAGAATTGACAGACGTTTCTGTCATCGGCTTTCTTAATGGTCTTCTCCGGTACCCCGTGATAACTGAATATCACATGATCAACATCGATACCTGAAAGGTGTTTGGTAATAAGGATTGACCAGGCCCTAATGAAAGCCGGTTCCTGGAATAGATCATTTACAAATTGAAGACGCGGTGGTATTCGCCATTTCTTTGCAGCCTTATTGACTCCATCGAAGATCGAAGCAGTGGTCGCGGTGGAATATTGAGGAAACATTGGGAGCAGTAGAATCTCCTGAATCCCCTGGGTTTCTAACTGGCCCATCACGTCCGATACAAATGGACTACTATACGCCATCGCATTTAGCACGGTTATGTCTTCGCCGCTTTCGTCGAATGCCTCTTGAACTCCGGTTCGTACTCGATCCGCATAAACTTTAAGGGGTGATCCCTCATCCATCCAGATGGCAGCATAGTCTCTAGCAACCCTGGGTGCTCGAAACGGCATGATGATCAGATTTCTAAGCAACCATCTCCCCACGGGATTGAAATCGAACACAAAAGGATCTGCAAAGAAGTGACGATAGAAATCGCGAAGCCCTCTAGCTGTAGGCGTTGCCGGTGTACCCAAGTTCAATAATAGTACTGCTTTACGCATTTAATTTATTCCTAGCATGTATATTTTCAGATTAACAATCAGCAACCAAACTGAGCGTGAGAATTAAGACCTAACGCCAGTGGCAAGGCAGTCAAATTAGAGACTGATTCTGCCAGGTGTTGAAAATCTGGAGAAGGCTGCTATTAACGAAGTATTAAGCAACTAGCTCTTAAAGCGGCACGCCTTAGTTTTGGTTGAACCTTTACAATTTTATTAGGTTCCCGCTCTTTTTCCAAAAAAGCTGACATCGAACCGCTGGGAATTCAATAGTATTCACAAAATTACACTAGTTTTACGTTGTATTTGTTCATTTTTTAACCACATTTGTTTTTATACGTTCTTCACAAACTTTTTAAAAACCAGTACCGAGTAAAGAAATGGCTTACCTCGATACGAAGAAACAGGTGCGAATTATTTGAGTAGGTTTGTAACAAAAATTTAAAAAAAGCTGCAATCCCTTCTGAAACCAGTAAAATACGGCTGCTGGCTATCTCTATCCCGGTTTACGAATTCATTAATTAAGGGGATCATTTCGTGAAAGTTTCTCTACAAATTTCTTTTCTAGCAACACTAACTCTTATCAGCTCAAGCCTTTTTGCTGGTGAAAGAGTAGGTGATTTTGCATTAATAGATCACTTAGGCATGCAACAACACATGGCCTGGTACGATGATCAGAATGCCATTGTGATCCTGCCACAGGCTAACGNTGCAACTGACACCAACGCCATCGCCGCAATAGCCGACTTACAGGTTAAATACGCAGACCAGGGTGTGGTTTTCTTCCTGATGAACCCGGGTTTACAGACTGACCGTGAGGCAGTTGGTGCTGATCCTGCTGTGAAGGAACTTGGTCTGCCGGTATTAATGGACGACACACAAATTATTTCTGAAGCTTTGGGAATTGTAAATCTCGACCAAGTCGTCGTATACGACCCCAAGTCGTTCGAATTACTTTATCGCGGTCCAGCCGATGGGCGAATTGATAAGGCCATCCAAGGANTGGTTGAAGGAAAAAATGATAATCTGATCGCGTTAGCTACTCAAGGAACTCCTATTGAGTACGCTAGCCCAAATATTCATACAATTCCCTCCTACACAAANGACGTTGCTCCCATCATTATCGAGAACTGTGCAAATTGCCACCGCGAAGGCGCAATCGCACCTTTTTCGATGGATAGTAAGCTAGCCCTGCAAGGCTGGTCTCCNATGATTCGTGAAGTAGTCATGACCAAACGCATGCCTCCCGGCCAACTCGACAACAAGGTCGGNTATAGAACCAAAAANNTGATGAATCTCACAGANGCAGAAATTCAGACTCTTGTGCGTTGGGTTAATGCTGGTTCACCTATCGATGGTGAAAGTGATCCCCTNGCCAATCTAACCTGGCCCGATACTAAGTGGACCCTGGCTGAAACCTTAGGTGAGCCTGATCTCATCATAAAGATCCCTCCTCAGCCGGTTCCCGCTACGGGGATCGTAGATTATAGAGACATTCCGATCGATCTCGGCCTGACAGAAGACAAGTGGGTGCGCGCGAGTGAGGTTGCTCCTGATAAGACAGAAGCTCTTCACCATATTATTACTACGATAATACCTCCAGGCGGAACTGAAGATGTGCAAGCCTTGTTCATAGAAGCCATTAATAGTCTTCCTGAAGAGCGAGCTGCTGCAATTCGCGCTGATATGTTTGCAGCCGTTGCCGCNGGTGAGCCNCCTGACATNGATAAGATNTTTAGAGAGAACCCNGACATCGATGTAGGCTCNTTTCTNGGTAGCAGTGACGTAGATCAAGGTTCTATCGCCGGATATGCCCCAGGCAATAGCNTTCAGTTGAATTCCGAAAACGTAGGTGGCCTNCTGAAAGCGGGCACCACNNTAAGCCTGCAGTTGCATTACACCACTTCAGGTCGNGAATTGACCGACGAAAGCGAAATNGGTATCTACTTCTACCCTGACGGGGTAATCCCNGAAGAGCGTATGTCCGGCGGNGTAGGCAATGCNTTTACNATAGCCATCCCNCCGCAGGATAAAGACCANGAAATGCAACTGGTTACTCACATATCNCAGGAAGTNGATATTTACAGTTTGATGCCACACATGCATTTCCGTGGTAAACGCATGAAGTTTTATGCGCGCTATCCCGACAACAGTGAGGAACTACTTCTGTCCGTACCAGCCTATGACTTTAACTGGCAACTCGCCCACGAGCTGGAGAAACCATTGCGCGTGCCGGCCGGTACCCAGATTATAGCCGTAGGCGCATTCGATAACTCCTCTCAGAATCCCGCGAACCCCGATCCCAGCATCGAAATTAACTGGGGTGAGCAGAGCTGGGATGAGATGTTTATGGGCTTTTATAGCTGGAAGAATGTCGACCAGGGTGGCGAAGACTAAAAAGTATAAGTTCCATACCGGTTAAAAAAGGCGAGTCTTTTGACTCGCCTTTTTTGTGCCTTAAAATTAAGTTCCTTTGCGGGGCTTCGCAGTAGTTTGCTTAACCCGGCCGCGCAAGCCTGAACCCGACCTAATGTCTCCTCCATGAAATAATGCAGGCGCTCTTGCACCGACAGCAAATGCATTAAATTTACAAACCAATTAGTCCGCAATTACGCATCTATCTGCCATAAAAACATTGTTCGTCTTAGAGCTTGAGAAGCTGTCCTTAAAATGCTTAGATACAGATAGGTTGCACGTAATAAGATGCATAGTAAGTTGCTGCCAAAATAATACTAACTAAGGAAATGACTATGAATATAGATAAACTTGCACCTATTGCTGCGGTGATTGTGGCTGTTATAGCGGTAGTAGTTGTTGGAGGTGTTGACCGCGTCTCGGGGGCCTACGTCCTTGACGGAAATGCCCAGTGGTTCATCCTAGCACTTATGCTGATCGGACTGGTGCACGGATTAATGAGTCCGGTTACGGAACCTGCCTCAATAGCCATGATTATCGTGGCCGCATTTGCCTTCCCCATATTAGCAGATACCTTGGACTCAATCCCCGCAGTTGGGATGTACCTCAATCAATTCGTTGATCAACTAGCCATTGCGATAGCTGGCTATGCCATTGCCGCACTGATCATTGATTTAAAATCACGAATTACAGCGGATTAGAAGCCCCTTCTCGTTAAAAGGCGAGTCCTGAGACTCGCCTTTTTTATGCCTTAAATTTGGGCACTCGCTTACTTTGCGATAGCTTCTATAGCTTTGTCACTCACCCCTGAGAAAGAGCTTGAGAAGCTGTTCCTAAAATGCTTAGATACAGATAGGGTGCGCAACAGCACTACACACGAAGTTGTTTTTATTATAATACTAACTAAGGAAATAACTATGAATATAGATAAGCTTGCCCCTATTGCTGCAGTTATTGTGGCTATCATAGCGGTGTTAGTAGTTGGAGACGTTACCTACTCCTTTCAGACTGGTTATGACTTAACAGGAAACAGTCAGTGGCTCATCCTGGTGCTTGTGCTGATCGGGTTGGTGCACGGATTAATGAGTCCGGTTACAGACCATGCATCACAGGCCATGATTATCGTGGCCGCATTTGCCTTCCCCAGATTATCCGATACCTTGAATTCGATTCCTGGTATAGGGATGTACCTTGACAACTTTATTGACTGCTTTGCAGTTGCGATAGCTGGCTATGCCATTGCCGCGTTGTGTAATGAAGTTAAATCACGAATTATGGCAGATTAGAAGTATCCGTACGTTAAAAAGGTGAGTCTAATGACTCACCTTTTTTTTGTGTCTTAAAGTCACAGAGTTCCCTTTGCTTGCCTTGTAGCTTTGTTAGCCTAGCAAATACACCCTGGTATAGAACCTACGCTTGGAAATCCATGAATCAATTGCGGGTGCTTGCACCAACACTAAATTCATTAAATTTACAAACCAAGTACTTGAAAATAATGGATCTATCCGCCGCAAAATCATCGCAAGTTATAGCGCTTGAGAAGCTACTCTCAAAATGCTTAGATGGGAGATGAAGGCACGAAGGTGCTATACACGAAGTTGTTTTTATTAAAATACTAACTAAGGAAATAACTATGAATATAGATAAACTCGCCCCGATCCTGGCGGTAATTGTGGCAGCTATAGCAACTTTTGTTGATATGGAAATTTTGGCTCTGATTCTTGTCCTGATTGGATTGGTACACGGCATAATGAGTCCGGTTTCAGACCATGCTTCGCAAGCCATGATCATTGTCGCTGCAGCTCTATTTCCCACTATCGCGAATAATTTGGATGCAATACCCGCAGTGGGAATGTACCTAAATACGTTCGTTGATCAATTTGCCGTAGCTATAGCTGGCTANGCCATNGCAGCNCTAATTAACGAAGTCAAATCACGAATTCTGGCAGACTAGAANNATTTGTGTANAAAAAAGGCGAGTCCANNGACTCGCCTTTTTTTGTGACTTAAATTNAGGNCGAACAGCAACTTTNGCGATAGCTTTCTTAGCTTAGTCGCTNNGGNGTCNGCGTGCGTTACCCATACACTNTACCTTCNGCTTAAGACCGCCCCGCAGCAGGGATCGCGCATTTTACTTAAAGCAATCTATGCTTTTTATGCAGGTTTAATCCGGCCATATAAAGCTATTGCGAAATTCGCCAGGTACATGCCTGCCACTCCTCCAGCAACTCCATCGCAGAAGGTATTCAGATAAGTGCCAGCAACAGGAATTGCATCTAACTGATTTGCAACTATAGGTAATGCAAGAGCCACTAGCAGCATGCCTGTGCGCTCAGCCATATCAGTTGACGGGTTCATAAAACCTGCAACCAAACCCAATAGTACTAGCCCCAGAGGTACGTACTCTATATCAACAAAAGCGCCCACTGCCGCGAGGATAGCTATCAAAAGTATAATGATGTTCTCTGAACTCATTTTATTCTCCTAATTTTCTTAAACTTATTCTTCACTAAATAGTTGATGCATCATACTTCTTTTTAAAACTACGACATCCAGCATAGTCTATTAACGTCTAGGGACCATGTGAAATGCTACTTCAAGAATTTCAATCCTTTATCAAGGTTTAAGTAGGCTATCCCTCCTCTCAATTAAGAATGGAGCTCAAAGATAGGACCAATGGTGCCTTTTCTGACTTTCGGATTTAGCTTACTCAACCGAAGAACATATTAGGCTGCTATTAATCAGAGAGCAATAACCAGTGTAACTTAATTTAGCTAAAGCTAAGTCCAGTTGATGCTCCGGATAAGACTAAGACCTTGCCAGTATTGGTCGGCCAAAAAAACTAACGGCCCTGACAATTAATACTCTTCTGTTTGGCACGATCGAATGGATTTAGCCCGGAACCTCGTGTTATAAATGAAGCCAGTATGAAAGAAGAAGTATTAAGTCGTTGGAGGCATTCTCATGCCTTCGGGCAGGACAAAAAACAACCCGGTGAATTTCGCACTTTTATAGTTATAGCGATAACTTTATCCATGATGTTGATAGAGATCGCCGCCGGGTTGGCCTTTGGGTCCATGGCGCTTTTGGCTGATGGCCTACATATGGGCTCACATACTATAGCTCTGGGCATTAACGCCTTCGCCTATGTATATGCTCGCCGCAATGCCAACAACGAGCGATACAGTTTTGGCACCGGNAANGTCAATACNCTAGGCGGNTATACCGGNGCAATNCTNTTGGCCGTGGTCGCCTCGATGATGGCTTGGGAAAGTGTCGAGCGCCTGATTTCCCCCATAAGCATCGCCTTNAACCAAGCAATTTTCGTTGCTGTGCTCGGCCTACTTGTTAACGGAGCTTCAGTGTTCATCCTTGGATTTGAGCAGGGACACGGACATGATCATCACCATAATCACCGCCACGATCATAATTTAAGGTCTGCGTACTTCCATGTGCTAGCGGATGCAATAACCTCTCTTTTGGCNATCTTTGCGCTGTTAGTCGGTAAGTATTTGGGCGCAGTGTGGATGGATTCAGTAATGGGTCTTGTAGGGGCTGCNCTGGTGGCGCGCTGGTCATTGGGCCTACTAANGTCAACAGGTGCTATTCTACTCGACCAACAGGGTTCACAAGAAATCCAGAATAGCATCCGGGAAACAATAGAAAACGATAACAACCGGGTNGTTGATTTACATCTTTGGGCTGTAGGCCCGGATATTTATTCTGCAGTAATCTCTATTGTTTCCCNCTCNCCACAGCAACCTGATTATTACAAATCTCTCCTGGCAAACCATTTGACGCTAGACCATATCAGTATCGAAGTACATGAATACGAAGAGAATTAGATTTCTCCTCTTGATCATCGAACTAATTAGCTCCTTCTTATCCCCATTTCAACAGATTTATAAACTCCCTTCGAGTCTTCGGACCATAGGTTAGGAACGATGGCTGTGGATCTTCTTGATAGGCCAATTTTTCNATTGATACCAAATCNTCTGCGCCCGTCAATGTGCGAATTTCCGATGTATCGATACCATAAGGTAGGGCAGCGTTAATGCCAAAGACCTTTCTTCTCAACTCAGCTGTAATTTCAGGATAACCGTAGCGATCCTGAAATTCTTCCGAAATCTGAAAAGTCCTGAAGGCCTGAATTTGGTCCTGAGGGGACCCATACCAAATGGAATCAGTNCCCCATAANACATTNTTTTCNCCAACGTATTTGAATAGCTTNCCNANGGAATGAGCCGCATTGTTGGGATCNCGCATNAGGAATCGCCAGGTACTNCCCANTTCTGCATACACATTCGAGTTTGGAGCAANNTCATTGTCAATTAANGACTGAATCAAAGTATCGATACCGTCGCGACCGGAACCTTCNGAAAACTCCTGNTCTTCNACAGAGCCNACAAAACTAGAATGGTAAATCAAGAAATTCATNTTCGGNTATTGCTTTGCNACGATACCAATGTCGCTGCTCTGGCTNTGNTCATAAGACTGTGGCCCAAACGGCAANCCNTTATGCACNCAGATNTTCCTAACACCAAGCCTGCTNGCTCGNTCAATCATGGCCAAACCNGGATCNTCATGCAGAAAGAACCCNCTGCCTCCNGGCCCGTATTGGGTATAGGTCTTNAANGCCGAAATATTCCATTTTTCNGCCAGCTCATCCATACCTTCCAGATCACCCTCTTGGTTNGGATTTACGCGTCCATGAATCATCAATCGCTTGCTNCCTTCTAACTCNGCGACGATACGACGGGTTTGATCTGCATCCTCAATNGTTACGGGNTCATTCTCGCGAGTTGAAGGNACAAATGACAAAACCATGATGTCGGTNTCACTGTCTAGNAAAATATCCTTGATAAACTCACTTTCAGACAAGCAATTCAGATAANCACGATTCCCGCCGGAGTTACCCGCNTCGCAGGCTGCTTTTTCCATCCCGGCGTAGGGTCGAGCACTGGATGGAATGCGACTAAGCCAGTCCCCCTCCGGGTTCACATAGTGACCCTGCACGTCAAAAATAAACTCATTTCCACCTACCTGGGCATTGGCCGAGTGATTATCAAGAGCACTTTCTTCGCTCACATTGAAGAAACCACCCGTCCGGTTGTGATACGCGTTGGCATGGTTTAGAGCCAACAGTGTGCTAGCTGCACCACAACTCGAAATCAAAAATTTGCGCCGGGATTGTCCGAGCCTCTTGGAACTCTCCATCGCTCTATCTAAGGCAAGCTTATTACCCTGTTCGTTTCTTATTGTGATAGGAATCGGCTCATATTCTCCATTGGAAGTGCTATCAATTTTTATCGGTAGCCGAGTGCCGGCTTTATCTAATTTATCCATTAATAACTCCTCTTCTTATATTTTTAGAATTCTCAATTTGCAGGAATCAGGTCCAGTTTTTCAAAAAGCACGGTTTCAATTTTTTGCCGAGAATAGAACGCTGGAAAAACCTTATCGTTCGCCCAGAGATCGAACAAATTAGCATACAAAGGATGATCTGGGTCTCCCACTTGTCCAGGCGCGTTCATGCCCAGCGTGTTATCCCAGTCCCTTGTATCAACGAAAATCCGGAACGAGGCTCCAGAAGTTTGGTTATCACCACCCCCTGTATTTCCCACCGTGAAACTATTGCCTCCGCGAGGCGCTGGCCCGACGTTTAGGCGCGCGCGCAGCTCGTCGTTAACGGCTGAGCCCAGTGGATGTCTGATCAGGGCATGCTTATAATCTTGCTGCCCATACACCCAGTTTTGGATATTCGGTCCGAGCTTTTCTGTAAGATCAGCAATTCCGCCTGCCAACGTATGCAATAAAAACTCATCTCTTCCCCTAATAGGGTCTTCGCCAAAATCTCCGTCCGGTGCCAACAGCATATCTATCGTGGTCTTCATGCCCACACCCAAGTACCTCTGCGCAACTTCCGGAACTTTCAACTCTTCCATATTGTCTAGCAGCCTACGCTCGAAAGCTACGTAGATGCCAGCCTCAATAGAACTTTTATCGAGCACAAAATCCCAGTTAAGCAACATCTGCCTTGCGCTCTCAACCTGAGGATCATCAGCTACTAGATCTTTGAAGAACGGCACCAGAGTCCGTGCTGGAACCGATAGATAGTCGTGTTGCAGCTCCACCATGTCCATCATGTTGAGCTTGCGGCCGGCCCCGAGCACTTCACTAGCCCTCGCCCAGCGATAAGGATCGGTCCAGGTATAACCGATTGCATCCAAATAAGGGAAATCCGGGGGTGTATAGTTACTGTTGGAGGTTTCTATGTAGCCGCGCAAAGGATTAAACTCGCTGGGCTTGGCCTTGATCGGAAGATAGCCATCCCATTCAAACCGACCATCACCGGGCACCGGGACCATACCACTGAAGTTGCGTCGAATTGGCGCTATGCCTACCGCCTGCCAGCCGATATTGCCATCGCGATCGGCCCATATCATGTTTTCACCCGGTATATTGCTGTAATTGGAAGCCTCGCGGAATTCATCCCAGGTGCGAGCCTGATCCATACGCAGAGAGGCCAAATAAGGTGCCCCTCCGAATTCCATCCACGCTGGCCGCACCGCGTAAGCCAAATTTTTCTCGCGATCTTCGAAAGTAACAGGACCATGCCGGGTATATTTTAATTCCACAGTGACCTGGTCAGCTCCTTTAACATTAATTACTTCCTCGATGATGCGCATGTTTTCCCACATGCCCTGGTATAGGTACTGATTCGGATTGTCCGGATTTACTTCGTAGACATAGAGATCTTCGCCATCAGTGTTAAACACGGTTAGACCCCAGGCTCCGTATTCGTTGTGGCCAATACTGACACCTGGAATCTCCGATTCTCCTCCGCCAATGACGTTCCAGCCAGGTCCTACCAAATGTACCCAGTAACGCAAAGAAGGAACCGCCTGGGCGCGATGGGGATCGTTAATCATCATGGGCCAACCGTCTTGAGTAAGACTGCCGCTAACTACCCAGTTGTTACTACCGATGTCATCAAGATCATGTTTTAGTAAATTCTCTTCTTCTAAATCAAGCAGCGCCGCTATAGATTCGAATGCAACATCATCATTGCGAGCGTCCGCCAGAACAATATCACTTGGCTGGAAGCGTATGCCTCTGCGATACGCGTTATAGAGCCGTAAAACATCGTTCTCCACTAGCGATTCGCAGTCAATCATAGGGTCTAGGGAAAGGTCCGGTTCATGTGGATGAAAGTAGCGCAGCTCCTTTACTTTTTCAGCCCCTACTGTGCATACGGCACGGCCAGTATTCAGTTCCAGTCCTATGTTGCCCAAAAGGCCCTGGTGCCTTGAAATAACTACTTCTTCTGACCAGTGTCTAGGTTGTATGCCTAGCAGCTTGAACGGTAAAGGAAGATTTTGAGGATTTTGTAAAACTTCATCAATATAGGCGTTTACCCCGTGTACAAATGCGCCAATGATGTCTACCCCGCTCGGATGATAATGATTCATTTCTTCCGCCATTGCACCGCGGAACTTGAATAGGCGGGTGCCATGATCTCGTTCCACTGCACGCGGTCCTAGTATTTCAGCTGTGGTACCTGTGGCCTGTGCGCGCCAAATCTCGAACTGGAACAAACGATCACGTGCCGCGTTGTAGCCTTGAGCGTAAAACAGATCGTGCTCTGTCTGCGCATAGATGTGTGAAATGCCCCAACGATCTTTCAGTATTTCTACAGGTTGGTCGAGCCCTTCTAAGGCAATACGTTCACTCTGTTGAGCAAATACCATATTGCTTACCAGGAAAAGAACGAGAATGCTGATAATTCTTTGTCTAAATCCCACTACCATGGTCGAAGGCCTCTTTTGAAGTTCTTGTAGCAATTCACATTCTGCCAATCCGAAAAAGCCCTTTGTGGCTTATTAGCCTGAATTAATTCGTTACTATACCCCAGAAGAGCTAAGCTGCGAATTCTGAGAGCAATTGTAAAGCTAACTCCGCGCGTTTTGTTGGAACAAAGATATGATCGTGATAATGCGCGGCAATGATATTTGCTGGAATACCGTG
>PARV01000044.1 GCA_002712055.1 Gammaproteobacteria bacterium
TGGCGCTACCGTTGAGCTTAAGTAACAAGCGAAATTAACAAGACATCTGACACCGAGCGTGTTGTACACACTTGGTGGGAGCCTGTGTTTAATAATTTAGTTGGAAGGATTTATATCAGCTTTTCCTTGATTACCGGTAAAGGCAAGTTAGTAGGAGCTACCGAGGGTTGAGGGTTGCAGAACTAATCTGTAAACAATAAATACTCATAGTATATAAAGCTAGGAACAAAAAATGGTCTATTCTTATACAGAGAAAAAACGTATCCGTAAGAATTTTGGAAAACTACCAAGTGCGATGGATATTCCGTATTTGCTATCAATCCAGATCGATTCTTATCGACAGTTTACTCAAGCCGGCACTACTGTCGAGGAGCGCTTGGATCAAGGTCTGCATGCCGCGTTCAAATCTGTATTCCCCATTGTTAGCTATTCCGGAAAGGCATTGCTGGAATATGTCAGTTATGAGCTTGGAAAACCCGCTTTTGATGTAAAAGAATGTCAGTTGAGAGGTTCAACCTATTCCGTTTCTCTCAGAGTAAAAGTTCGGTTGATTCTCTATGATAAAGAGTCTACCACCCAGGCTATTAAGGATATTAAGGAACAGGAAGTGTACATGGGTGAGATTCCGCTCATGACAGAGTCTGGGACGTTTGTGATTAATGGAACCGAACGCGTAGTCGTATCACAGCTGCATAGATCGCCTGGTGTGTTTTTTGATCATGATCGGGGAAAGACTCATAGCTCGGGCAAGTTGCTCTATTCAGCTCGCGTTATTCCTTATCGTGGATCTTGGTTAGATTTTGAGTTTGACCCCAAGGATATGGTTTATGTACGTATTGACCGCCGTCGTAAATTACCAGCGACGGTTCTGCTTAAAGCTTTAGGATATAGCTCGGAGGATATCCTAGGGATGTTCTATGAGAGCAACTCTTTCAAAGTTTCCAAAGGCAAGGAGCCTACAATATCGCTTCAATTAGTTCCGTCGCGCTTACGGGGTGAGGTCCTAACGTTCCCGGTTAAAGACAAGAAGGGCAAGATCATCGTCGATGAAGGCCGCCGGATCACTAGTCGGCACATTCGGCTGATGGAAACCGCAAAGCTAAAAGAGCTTAAGGTGAGCAACGATTTCCTTATAGGGTGTTCTCTGGCAGCGGATATCATTGATGAGGAAACTGGGGAAGTCGTGTTTCCGGCTAATGCGGAGATAACAGAGGAGCTCATTGCCGAGTTCATAGCGCAAGGCGTCACCAAATTCCAGACCATTTATACCAACGATCTTGATCGTGGCCCGTTCATATCCGATACCCTTCGCATCGATAGCACTACCTCTAAGCTGGAGGCGATGGTAGAGATCTATCGCATGATGCGTCCTGGCGAACCCCCCACTAAAGAGTCAGCCGAGAATCTGTTCTCCAATCTGTTCTTTGCGCCGGAGCGATATGACCTTTCTGCTGTAGGCCGTATGAAATTTAATCGTCGTCTCGGGCGACCCGAATCCGAAGGGGCATCAGTGCTAGTTACCGAAGATGTTGTAGATGTACTTAAGACATTGGTGGGTATTAGAAATGGGTTCGGTTCAGTCGATGATATCGATCACCTTGGTAACCGCCGTGTTCGTTCTGTTGGAGAAATGGCCGAGAACCAGTTCCGAGTGGGGCTGGTGCGGGTCGAGCGCGCTGTGAAAGAACGTTTAAGTATGGCTGATTCCGAAGGTTTGATGCCACAGGACATGATTAATGCTAAACCGGTTGCAGCGGCTATCAAAGAGTTCTTCGGCTCCAGTCAACTATCTCAGTTCATGGATCAGAACAATCCGCTTTCCGAGGTCACCCACAAACGTCGAGTGTCTGCACTTGGGCCTGGCGGCCTCACACGCGAACGCGCTGGGTTTGAAGTGCGTGACGTTCACCCGACCCACTATGGTCGAGTCTGTCCGATCGAGACACCGGAGGGTCCGAATATTGGATTGATTAATTCTTTAGCAACTTATGCACGCACCAACAACTATGGTTTTCTTGAAAGTCCTTATCGTAAGGTAGTCAAGAACAAGGTAACCGATGAAATTCATTATCTGTCAGCGATAGATGAAAGTGATTTCGTGATCGCCCAAGCTAGCGCTCCGCTTGATAAAAAGCGCGGCTTCGTCGACACCCTTGTGACCGTAAGATACAAGGGTGAAACAACACTGAAGCTTCGTGAAGAAGTGGACTACATGGACGTTGCGCCACAACAAATGGTATCAGTCGCGGCTGCGCTAATCCCATTTCTCGAGCACGATGATGCAAACCGTGCTCTCATGGGATCCAATATGCAGCGTCAAGCTGTTCCGACGCTGAGAACCGAGAAACCCTTAGTAGGCACGGGCATGGAACGCAATGTTGCGAGTGATTCGGGGGTCTGTGAGGTAGCGGACCGCGGTGGAGTGATCGAAAGCGTTGATGCCGCAAGGATAATCGTCCGGGTTAATGATGAAGAGACAGATGCTGGTGAAGCAGGTGTGGACATTTACAACCTAACTAAGTACACCCGGTCCAATCAGAATACGTGCATCAGTCAGCGCCCTCTAGTTAAACAAGGAGATACAGTTAACCATCACGACATTCTTGCGGATGGCCCTTCGATCGACATGGGGGAGTTGGCTTTGGGCCAAAATATGCGCATCGCCTTCATGCCTTGGAATGGTTACAATTTTGAAGACTCAATCCTGATCTCCGAACGGGTGGTGAAGGAAGAGCGTTTCACCACTATCCACATCCAAGAACTCACGTGTGTAGCGCGCGACACCAAGCTCGGTTCGGAAGAAATAACTGCGGATATTCCTAATGTAGGCGAGGGAGCTCTCGGTAAGCTTGATGAATCAGGAATCGTTTACATCGGTGCTGAGGTCGGGGCTGGTGACATCCTGGTCGGAAAGGTAACGCCGAAAGGTGAGACGCAGTTAACTCCAGAAGAGAAATTGCTTCGGGCGATCTTCGGTGAGAAAGCTTCAGATGTTAAAGACACCTCTTTGCGCGTACCAACCAGTGTGAAAGGCACTGTTATCGATGTGCAGGTATTTACCAGAGATGGTCTGGATAAAGACAAGCGTGCGCTAGAGATCGAAGGATTACAATTGGCTAAGGTACGCAAAGATATTGATGACGAATATCGCATTGTGGAAAGTGCCACCTTCGAGAGATTGCACAAAGCGCTAATTGGCAAGGTAGTTGCGCGTGGCCCGAAGCTACAGAAAGGGAAAAAAGTAACCATTGACTACTTAGAACAAATCCCGCGCGACGACTGGTTCAAGCTCCGCATGTCCAATGATAAATTGAACAAGCAACTTCAGCGCGCTGAAGAACAGCTGACGGAAAGACGGGAAGAACTTGATGAGCGATTTGAAGATAAGAAGAAAAAACTTACACAAGGTGATGATTTAGCGCCGGGCGTACTTAAGATAGTTAAAGTTTATCTCGCAATTAGGCGCCGTATACAACCCGGCGATAAGATGGCAGGTCGTCACGGTAATAAGGGTGTAATTTCAGTGATCATGCCAGTGGAAGACATGCCTTACGACGAAAATGGTGAACCCGTGGATATAGTGTTGAATCCGTTGGGTGTGCCGTCTCGTATGAATGTGGGGCAAGTCCTTGAAACTCACCTAGGAGCTGCGTCGAAGGGTCTCGGCGAGAGAATAGGAGAGTTGTTAGATGCCCAGAAGAAAGTAGCAGAAGTTAAGCGATTGATAACCGAAGTTTATAACAAGATAGGCGAACGTACTGAGAATATCCGGGGTTTGTCTGAAGAGGAAGTCTTCGAATTAGCAGAAAACCTGCGCGACGGCGTACCAATGGCTACACCAGTTTTCGATGGAGCGGCTGAAGTCGAAATCAAGGAGATGTTAAAGCTTGCCAATATGGATGAGAGTGGCCAGGTCAAACTCTTTGATGGTCGAAGTGGAGATCAATTTGATCAGAGCGTTACGGTAGGCATCATGTATATGCTAAAACTGAATCACTTGGTTGATGACAAGATGCATGCGCGATCGACAGGGTCCTATAGTCTAGTTACACAGCAGCCTCTAGGTGGTAAAGCCCAGTTCGGCGGCCAACGCTTCGGAGAAATGGAAGTGTGGGCACTGGAGGCGTATGGCGCCGCGTATACTCTACAAGAGATGCTGACTGTTAAGTCAGATGACGTTGCTGGGCGCACCAAGATGTATAAGAACATTGTAGATGGAGATCATCGTATGGAACCAGCAATGCCGGAGTCGTTTAACGTACTGGTTAAAGAGATTAGATCCCTGGCTATCGATATGGAATTGGATGTAAGTAAATAGTTTGTTCCTAGCCAGTTAATTAAGAGTCCATTCACAAGAAATTATTGAAGATTTAAAGCTTGACTAATTTTCGATTAGCCAAGCGGAGGGAATAGAATGAAAGACCTATTAGGGTTGCTTAAGTCTCAATCTCCGTCAGATGAGTTTGATTCCATTCGAATAGGGTTAGCTTCTCCGGAAATGATCCGAGCTTGGTCATTTGGCGAGGTTAAAAAACCAGAAACTATTAATTACCGGACCTTCAAACCAGAAAGAGATGGCCTATTCTGCGCCAAAATATTCGGGCCAGTAAAAGATTACGAGTGTCTGTGTGGCAAGTATAAGCGGCTTAAACACCGCGGTGTGATTTGCGAGAAGTGCGGCGTAGAAGTCGCGTTGAGCAAGGTGCGCCGTGACCGCATGGGCCATATTGAGTTGGCCAGCCCCGTGGCCCACATTTGGTTCCTCAAAAGTTTGCCCTCTCGAATAGGGTTGTTACTGGATATGACACTACGAGATATCGAACGTATTCTTTACTTCGAGTCTTTTGTCGTAACTGATCCGGGTATGACTACTCTCGAAAAAGGCCAGTTGCTTAACGATGAGCAATACTATGAAGCTATGGAAGAATTTAGCGATGAATTCGAAGCGAAGATGGGAGCTGAAGCAGTTCAGGCCTTAATGAAGGATATGGACGTTGATGCTGAAGTACTTCGATTACGTGAAGAAATACCTGCGACCAACTCAGAAACAAAGTTAAAGAAGCTGTCAAAGCGGCTAAAACTATTGGAAGCCTTTGTCAATTCTGGAAATAAACCTGAGTGGATGATCATGACGGTTTTACCGGTTCTACCACCGGATCTGCGCCCGCTAGTGCCCCTTGATGGTGGTCGATTCGCCACTTCCGACCTTAACGATTTGTATCGTCGGGTGATTAACCGTAACAACCGATTAAAGAGATTATTGGACCTCAATGCTCCGGACATTATCGTTCGAAACGAGAAGCGTATGCTGCAGGAAGCAGTAGACGCTTTGTTAGACAATGGGCGACGTGGTCGTGCCATTACCGGGTCAAACAAGCGGCCGTTGAAATCACTGGCTGACATGATCAAAGGTAAACAAGGTCGTTTTCGCCAAAACTTACTGGGTAAGCGAGTAGATTACTCCGGACGTTCAGTTATTGTGGTCGGACCTACCCTGAAGCTGCATCAATGCGGGCTACCTAAGAAAATGGCACTTGAATTGTTTAAGCCGTTCATCTTTGGCAAGTTAGAGCGTCGTGGACTTGCTACCACTATTAAGGCTGCGAAGAAGATGGTAGAGAGGGAGACAGCGGAGGTCTGGGATATTCTTGCTGAGGTAATCCGTGAGCATCCAGTTCTGCTAAATCGCGCTCCCACTCTGCATCGTCTAGGGATTCAGGCATTTGAACCTGTATTGATCGAGGGTAAGGCGATTCAGTTGCACCCATTAGTATGCGCAGCTTATAACGCGGATTTCGATGGAGATCAGATGGCAGTCCACGTACCACTGACGTTGGAGGCTCAATTAGAGGCCCGTACACTGATGATGTCCACTAATAACATTTTGGCACCAGCCAACGGTGAACCTATCATAGTACCTTCTCAAGACGTGGTGCTGGGCTTGTACTACATGACCCGCGAACGTGTTAATGCTCAGGGTGAGGGGATGGTCTTTGCGGATGCGAAAGAAGTGCAACGCGCCTACGATACAGGTCAAATTCACTTACAAGCTCGAATCAAGGTTCGTATCACGGATGTCAATTTTAGAGACGACGCCGAAAAAGAGATTACGACTGAGATAGTGGATACCACCGTAGGGCGGGTATTGCTCTTTAATATTGTTCCAGAAGGTCTCCCATTCTCGATGGTGAACCAGAAGATGGCGAAGAAACAAATTTCCCAAATTCTTAATGCTTGTTACCGAGATGTGGGTCTGAAGGAAACGGTTATCTTTGCTGACCAGTTAATGTATACGGGATATAAATTCTCAACTCGTTCCGGATCTTCCATCGGTGTTAATGACTTTGTTATCCCTGAAGATAAGGCAGCGATCATTAGTCAGGCTAATTCCGAAGTGGAGGAAATCGAGAACCAGTTTGCTTCTGGCTTGGTAACGCAGGGCGAGAAGTATAACAAAGTAATAGATATCTGGTCTCGAGCTAATGACATTGTGGCTAAATCTATGATGGAAGGGATTTCAAGTGAGGTAGTGATTAACAAGGAAGGGGAGGAGGAAAGCCAGGAATCGTTTAACTCTGTATATGTTTATGCTGATTCGGGCGCTAGAGGCTCCCCTGCCCAAATAAGGCAGTTGGCCGGTATGCGCGGATTAATGGCTCGTCCGGATGGTTCTATCATTGAAACACCTATTACAGCCAATTTCCGTGAAGGGCTGAATGTATCCCAATACTTTACTTCAACTCATGGCGCTCGTAAGGGGTTAGCGGATACAGCCTTAAAGACGGCTAATTCTGGTTATTTGACTCGTCGTCTGGTGGATATTTCGCAAGATTTGGTCATCACGGGGCAGGATTGTGGAACCGAGCAAGGCTTGACAATGGCGCCTATTATTGAAGGAGGTGACATCATCGCACCTTTGGGTGATCGCGTGTTGGGTCGTGTACTAGCGATCGACGTACTCAAAGAAGAAAACGGTGAATTAATCGCTGGTGCTGGGTCCATGATTGATGAGCGCATGGTAGATAAGCTGGAAACCTGCGGTGTGGACGAAGTGTATGTACGTTCTCCGATAACCTGTGAAACTCGATTCGGCATTTGTAGTCAGTGTTATGGAAGAGATCTTGCACGTGGTCACCTTGCGAATGTGGGAGAGGCGGTTGGTGTAATAGCGGCCCAATCTATCGGCGAGCCAGGCACTCAGTTGACAATGCGTACCTTTCACATTGGGGGAGCTGCGTCACGAGCCACTGCTTCTGACAACATCCAGGTGAAGAACAACGGTACGATTCACTTGCAGAACATGACGACGGTCGAGAACACCAAGCGTGAGTTAGTAGTGGTTACCCGATCCGGAGAATTAATAGTTAACGATACAAGTGGAAGAGAAAGAGAGCGCTACAAATTGCCTTACGGCGCAGTAATTACTATAGGTAAGAAGACTGACGTGGAGGCTGGCCAAGTTGTTGCGACCTGGGACCCCCATACTCACCCGATTGTTTCTGAGGTGGCGGGTAAGGTGGCTTTTGAAGCGATGGAAGAAGGAATAACTGTTCGCGAACAGACGGATGAGATTACCGGGCTTTCCAGCATCTCAGTTATTGATCCAGCCGAACGTGGCGCCTCTGCGAAGGAACTTCGACCTTCTGTGAATGTGGTGGACAAGAAGGGTAAAGAAGTATGTTTACCGGGCACAGATAGACCGGCTAACTATTTCTTGCCGGCCAATGCCATTATTGGATTGAAGGACGGAGCAGTTCTTAACATCGGAGACGTCATTGCTCGTATTCCACAGGAAGGCTCAAAGACTCGCGATATCACCGGAGGTTTGCCACGGGTTGCAGATCTATTCGAGGCCCGTAAGCCCAAGGAGCCCGCTATTCTCGCCGAGATTTCTGGCATTGTTAGCTTTGGTAAGGAAACCAAAGGAAAGCGCAGGTTAGTCATAACTCCGAAAGATGGAGTTAATCCGATAGACGGATCAGATCATTATGAGACTTTAATTCCGAAATGGCGCTCCATGACTGTCTACGACCAAGAGCATATAGAAAAAGGTGAAGTGGTTTCGGAAGGCCCGCCTGCTCCCCATGATATTTTGCGATTGAAGGGTGTCGAAGCCTTGGCACAGTACATCGTAAATGAAGTTCAAGATGTGTACCGACTCCAGGGAGTGCGGATCAACGATAAGCACATCGAGGTCATAGTTCGCCAGATGCTACGTAAGGTCGAAATTACCCAACCGGGTGAATCCAATCTGATCAAGGGAGAACAGCTCACCTTTACTCAAATCTTGGAGATCAACGATCAGTTAGAGGAAGATGGGAAAGAACCTGCAAAGTTCGAACGGATGTTACTTGGTATTACCAAGGCTTCACTTGCAACTGAATCCTTTATTTCTGCTGCTTCCTTCCAGGAAACAACCCGAGTACTTACCGAAGCAGCTGTCACAGGAAAGCGTGACTTCTTGCGGGGCCTCAAGGAAAACGTTGTAGTGGGAAGACTGATACCAGCCGGAACCGGCCTTGCTTACCATGAGGCCCGCAAGAAAGCCTATGCTGAGGACGCCGATCTCGAAGCCATAAGCGCCAGCGAACTCGAAGCTGCACTTAGTGAAGCACTTAGTGAGGAGGCTGACAGTTAGGAGTTTCCCACGTTATAGTTCTGGAAAATGTTGACTCGAAGTTTCGAGATCATTACACTCTCGCATCGTTTTCGAAGTCCTATGAGCTGGTTCAATGCCGGCTACTTGGAGTCGCCGTGGATATGTCTTATTAGAGGTTCTTATATAAACCTATGGCAACGATTAATCAGTTAGTCCGTAAGGCCCGAAAGAGTAGGGTAACAAAGAGTGATGTGCCCGCTCTACAGCGTTCGCCGCAAAAACGTGGTGTCTGCACTAGGGTCTATACGACCACACCGAAGAAACCAAATTCTGCACTAAGGAAGGTCTGCCGAGTGCGCTTGGTTAATGGTTACGAAGTAACCTCTTACATCGGGGGCGAAGGTCATAATCTTCAGGAGCATTCAGTTGTTCTCATTCGCGGTGGACGTGTAAAAGATTTGCCCGGCGTGCGTTACCATATCGTTCGGGGGACCCTCGATACATCTGGTGTATCTGATCGCAAGCAAGGTCGCTCCAAATATGGAGCCAAACGGGCTAAGTAAACCGTTACTCTTATTTCAGAGCCAATCACAAGCATAAGGATTGTGTGACTCATCAAGGCTCTTAAAAATTTTGATGAGGTTGAAGTAAGGCTGGGTGTTTGCCAGTGGCGCGCCGTTGGTAAGGAATCCTGGATTAACCTGAATAAACATAGAGGTCGCTTATGCCTAGAAGAAGAGTCGTGGCAAAACGTGAAGTTCTGCCAGATCCCAAATTCGGAAGTAAAGTCCTAGCTAAATTCATGAACCACGTTATGGTCGATGGCAAGAAATCTGTTGCCGAAAGAATCGTATATGGTGCTCTTGATGTAGTTGGTGAGAAGTCCGGGTCCGATCCCTTGGAAGTATTCGAAAAAGCACTGGAAAGTATTGCTCCGATGGTTGAGGTTAAGTCTCGCCGCGTCGGTGGTGCCACTTACCAGGTGCCGATTGAGGTTCGTGCTGAACGGCGCAATGCTCTGGCCATGCGTTGGCTTGTAGAACATTCGCGCGCTCGTAGTGAAAAATCTATGGCGCTCCGACTGGCCGGTGAGATTACAGACGCTTCAGAAGGTCGCGGAAGTGCCGTTAAGAGGCGCGAAGATGTGCATCGCATGGCGGAAGCAAACCGAGCGTTTTCACATTATCGTTTTTAATTGAATTTATTATTTTGAGGGTACTACCGTGGCTAGAAAACACCCCCTAAACCGTTACCGCAATATAGGAATTGCTGCGCACGTAGACGCTGGTAAGACGACTACCACGGAACGTGTTCTCTTTTATACCGGTATTTCTCACAAGATAGGAGAAGTACATGACGGTGCGGCGGTTATGGATTGGATGGAACAAGAACAAGAGCGTGGAATTACTATTACGTCTGCCGCAACCACTTGTTTCTGGCATGGTATGGATAATCAGTACGATGAGCACCGTATTAACATCATTGACACACCGGGGCACGTGGACTTCACCATCGAGGTTGAGCGCTCACTGCGAGTACTCGATGGAGCAATCGTTGTTCTTTGTGCTACTTCTGGTGTGCAGCCCCAGACTGAGACCGTGTGGCGCCAGGCAAATCGCTACGAAGTACCACGCATGGTATTCGTCAACAAGATGGATCGAGCCGGTGCGGATTTTCTTAAGGTTGTTGACCAGATGAAAGAGCGTCTGGGAGCCAATGCTGTGCCTCTGCAATTGGCTATTGGTGCTGAAGAAGGGTTCAAAGGAGTTATCGATCTGGTGAAGATGAAGTCTATCATCTGGAGTGAAGAAGATCAGGGTGCTACCTTTGAATACACTGACATTCCAGATGATATGCGGGCCTTGAGTGATGAATGGCGCGCACAAATGATTGAGGCGGCTGCAGAGGCCAATGAAGAGGTAATGGAGAAGTACCTTGAAAATGAAGACCTAAGTGAATTAGACATAATGAAAGGAATTCGAGAGCGTACGCTGGCTAACGAAATCGTGCCCGTTCTGTGTGGTTCTGCTTTCAAGAATAAAGGAGTACAAGCTGTACTGGATGCAGTAGTTGATTACATGCCTGCGCCGACCGAGGTAAAGGGGATCGAAGGCGTTAAGGAAGATGGTACACCGACCACCTGTGAAGCCGACGACGAAGCGCCGTTTGCTTCGCTGGCTTTTAAGATTGCAACTGACCCCTACGTTGGCACGCTAACATTTTTCCGTGTCTATTCCGGCAAACTGAATTCGGGGGACACAGTTTACAATCCACTTAAGTATAAAAAAGAACGCGTTGGGCGTATGGTGCAAATGCACTCTAATACCCGCGAAGAAATTAAGGAAGTACTGGCTGGTGATATAGCTGCTGCGATTGGACTCAAAGACGTAACTACAGGTGAAACTCTTTGTAGTGCGGATAACATCGTAACTCTGGAAAAGATGGATTTCCCAGAACCGGTAATTTCGGTTGCGGTTGAACCTAAGAGTAAAGCAGACCAAGAAAAGATGGGCATCGCGCTTGGTAAACTTGCGCAAGAGGATCCATCATTCCGAGTTGAAACCGATGAGGAATCTGGGCAGACGATTATTTCGGGAATGGGAGAACTCCACCTCGACGTACTGGTAGACAGGATGAGGCGTGAGTTTTCCGTTGAAGCCAACATTGGTAAGCCACAGGTGGCTTATCGTGAAACTATTCGCAAGACGGTTGAGATTGAGGGTAAACACGTCAAACAATCTGGTGGTCGCGGTCAGTACGGTCACGTCTGGTTGCGCCTTGAGCCACTGCCTGCGGACGCTGATTACGAGTTCGTCAATCAAATTGTCGGTGGAGTTATACCGAAGGAATATATTCCCGCAGTGGACAAAGGCGTTTATGAACAGATGCAGAACGGCTGTCTAGCGGGTTACCCTCTCTTGGCTATGAAGGTTACGTTATATGATGGTTCGTTCCATGACGTGGATTCTAGCGAGATGGCCTTCAAGATCGCTGGATCATTAGCGCTAAGAAAGGGAGCTCTTGAAGCTAACCCAGCGCTACTGGAGCCGGTTATGGCCGTGGAAGTGGTTACTCCCGAAGAATATATGGGTGATGTGATGGGTGACTTGAATCGTCGACGTGGCATGGTGCAAGGGATGGAAGACAGCGCTAGCGGAAAAGTAATTACCGCTGATGTTCCTTTGTCCGAAATGTTTGGATACGCAACTGATTTGCGTTCTGCTACCCAGGGCCGTGCGACTTACACGATGGAATTTGATAAATACGCTGAAGTGCCTGGTAGCATAGCTGAAGGTATCATTAATAATAATTAGGCAAGTTAGGACTTAATAAGTACTAAAGCGCCGAAGCAAAATTTGAAAGAAAGGGAAGTTGTTAGAAATTTGTTGTTTTTAGATAATTTTAGGTTCAAGCGAAAATCGCTCAAGGCCACAAAATATGCGGGGTTGAGCACCTTTTTCCCTTGACTAAAGAGCATGCGGCCTATAAAATTCGCATCCTTTTTGGCATTTAGAAATTGTGTGCCAGAAAATAATTCGGTAACTTATTAATTTATAACGTTTTTTTGGTTTAATGTAGATGCAGAATCAGCGAATCAGAATTAGGCTTAAGGCATTTGACCATCGCCTAATAGATCAATCTACCCAGGAAATCGTAGACACTGCAAAACGCACTGGAGCGCAGGTCAAAGGACCCATTCCGCTGCCAACGAATAAGGAGCGATTTACTGTATTGATTTCGCCGCATGTGAACAAAGATGCTCGGGATCAGTATGAGATTCGCACTCACAAGCGGCTGCTGGATATCGTAGAGCCAACTGAAAAAACAGTAGATGCCTTGATGAAGCTTGACTTGGCTGCCGGTGTAGAAGTGCAGATCAGCCTGCAGTAAATAGCCAAAAACATGACCAGGCAATAGAGCGCTCAGTCCTCGTTGCCCTTTTTAACAAAGTTTTGGAGCACTGAAATGTCTTGTTTCCCCATCCATATCGGGAAATCGCATGAGTGCAACGCGTCAGCGGCCATAGCGGGTTTTAGCCCCTTGCACGGTGAGGTTTAAAATAATGCCACTAGGATTGATCGGTCGAAAGAGCGGTATGACACGCGTTTTCACTGAAGAAGGAAACTCTGTACCAGTTACGGTTTTAGAAGTTCAACCGAACCGAGTCACGCAAATTAAAACAGCGGAAACGGATGGCTACAGTGCGATTCAGGTTACTACTGGGTCTCGCAAGGCTTCTCAAGTCGGCAAGGCAGCGGTTGGTCACTTCGCCAAGGCCAATACGGAAGCTGGAGAAGGTCTCTGGGAATTTCGTATCGAGAACGAGGATACAATAGAACTTGAACTTGGTGGTGAGATCAAAGTCGACCTGTTTGAAGCCGGACAAAAAGTGGATGTGACCGGTACTTCGAAAGGCAAGGGATTCCAAGGAAGTGTAAAGCGCCACAATTTTCATATGCAGGATGCTACCCACGGTAATTCTCTTTCACATCGCGCTCCTGGTTCGATAGGGCAATGCCAGACGCCAGGTAAAGTGTGGAAAGGCAAAAAGATGGCTGGCCAAATGGGGAACCAGAAAAAGACTACTCAGTCATTAGAAGTAGTGAGAATCGATCTCGAGAATAACCTACTTCTCATTAAGGGAGCAGTACCTGGCGCAACGGGATCAAAAGTTATCGTCCGTCCTACTGTCAAGGGAAGGGGTTAATTAAGTAATGGAATTAGCTCTCGCATTACCCGGAAAGAAGACAGGTAAGGAGAAAATCTCACTTTCGGACCAATCCTTCAGTCGCGAATACAACGAACCGCTGGTGCATCAGACTGTAGTTACCTATATGGCAGGTGGTCGCCAAGGAAGTGTTAAACAAAAGACTCGTTCTGAAGTACGCGGTGGTGGTCGCAAGCCATGGCGGCAGAAAGGAACGGGTCGAGCTCGAGCTGGAACTATTCGCAGTCCCATTTGGCGCAGCGGTGGTGTTACGTTTGCAGCTAAGCCCCGGGACTACAGTAAGAAACTGAATAAGAAAATGTACCGCGGAGCGATGCAGTGTATTCTCTCAGAACTGATCCGACAAAATCGATTGATTGTCGTTAATGAATTCACAGTCGAATCCCACAAAACAAAAGACTTGGTTAACAAGCTCAAAGAATTTGATCTAGAAAACGTGCTCATAGTTTCTGATCAAGTACAAAAGAACCTTTACCTAGCGGCAAGAAATCTACACAAAGTTGATGCTCTAGACGTGTCAGGACTCGATCCGGTGAGTCTAATCGGGTTTGAAAAAGTGCTGATTACGGTTTCGGCACTTAAGAAAGTTGAGGAAATGCTGTCGTGAATGTGGAACGGATGTACACAGTAATACTCGGTCCTCACGTTTCTGAGAAAACTACCCTGATGGGTGAAAATGTTAATCAATATGCCTTCAGGGTAATAAAGGATGCAACTAAGCCAGAGATCAAGCAAGCAGTGGAATCTATTTTTAATGTGGTGGTTGATGATCTTCAGGTGTTGAATGTTAAAGGGAAGGCTAAGCGCAATGTTGGTGGCAGGATTCGCCGTACATCAGGCTGGAAGAAAGCCTATGTGCGCCTTGAGGCAGGCCATGAAATTGATTTTGCGGATATCGGGTAATCGGGGACAGAGGATTAAGTCATGCCAGTAATTAAATGTAAGCCGACTTCCCCGGGACGCCGTTTCGTCGTTAAGGTTGTGAACCCAGATCTTCATAAAGGTAAGCCTTGCTCACCATTGACTGCGTCTAAGACAAAAACTGGTGGTAGAAATAACAAAGGGCGTATTACTCGACGCCACCAGGGTGGAGGGCATAAACAGAAATACCGGATTATAGATTTTAAGCGGAATAAGGATGATATCGAGGCAAAGATTGAACGGCTCGAATACGACCCTAACCGCTCTGCCAACATAGCTTTGCTGCTTTATGCCGATGGTGAACGGAAATATATTATCGCGCCAGATAAGGTGGCAAAGGGAGATATTCTCATGTCAGGTGAAGAAGCTCCTATAAAGGTGGGCAACTGTCTGCCACTGAGGAATATTCCATTGGGTAGCACCGTGCATTGTGCTGAGATGAAGCCGGGTAAAGGCGCCCAGATCGCACGAAGTGCAGGCACTTCTTTACAGCTAGTTGCCCGTGAAGGAGATTACGCGACACTCCGGCTACGTTCCGGTGAGATGCGCAAAGTATTGAGTAGTTGTCGCGCTACCCTAGGTGAAGTCTCCAATTCTGAGCATTCACTCCGATCCCTGGGCAAAGCGGGCGCTAAACGTTGGCGAGGTGTAAGACCGACCGTCCGGGGTGTCGCGATGAATCCGGTAGATCACCCTCATGGAGGTGGTGAAGGACGTACCTCTGGTGGGCGTCACCCGGTGTCACCTTGGGGTACACCAACCAAAGGTTACAAGACTAGAAAAAACAAGCGAACTGACAACATGATAGTTCGTCGCAGAAATTCAAGCCGTAAATAGAGATAGGTTATAAAGGATAAATTCGTGCCACGTTCACTAAAAAAAGGTCCGTTTATTGATTTTCACTTGATGAAGAAGGTGCAGACTGCGGTTCAAAGCAATGACAAACGACCAATTAAAACTTGGTCGCGCCGATCCATGGTTTCTCCCGATATGATCGGGTTAACTATTGCAGTGCACAACGGGCGACAACATGTCCCGGTTTTCGTCAATGAAGACATGGTGGGTCATAAATTAGGAGAATTTGCTTCCACACGTTCATACCGTGGTCATACCGCGGACAAGAAGACGCCTTAGGTGATGACATGGAAGTAGTAGCGAAATTAAGAGGTGTTCGCCTATCGGCTCAGAAAGCAAGATTGGTTGCCGACCAAGTGCGTGGTAAAGGGGTTGAAGAAGCTTTAGATCTGCTGACCTACAGCCCTAAGAAAGGAGCAGCCATTATCAAAAAGGTATTGAATGCTGCTATTGCGAATGCTGAACATAACGAAGGCGCAGATGTGGATGAACTGAAAATAACAACAATTTGTGTTGACGAGGGAATGACAATGAAACGCATTATGCCGAGGGCGAAAGGTCGCGCTGATCGTATCTTGAAGCGGTCATGTCATATAACAATTACGGTCGCTGATAGCTAGGAGATTAGGATGGGTCAAAAAGTACATCCAACAGGTATCCGCCTTGGAATTGTAAAAAAACACACTTCGGTATGGTTTGCTGAAGGCCGGGAATATTCCGAGAATTTGTTGGTTGATTTACAGGTCAGAGATTTTATTAAGAAGCGACTTGCTAGCGCCTCAGTCTCCCGAGTCGATATTGAACGGCCGGCACAGACCGCTAAGATAACTATCTACACTGCGCGACCAGGTATAGTGATTGGTAAGAAGGGTGAAGATGTTGAAGCCCTGAGAGGGATATTGACTAAGAAAATGGGTATTCCCGTGCAAATCAACATCGAGGAAATTCGTAAGCCCGATCTTGACGCACAACTTGTTGCTGACAGTGTGGCTCAGCAATTGGAGCGCCGAGTGATGTTTCGTCGTGCAATGAAACGAGCCGTGCAGAATGCCATGCGTCAGGGGGCTGAAGGCATCAAGGTTCAGGTAGGAGGCCGTTTAGGAGGAGTAGAGATAGCTCGTTCAGAGTGGTATAGGGAAGGTCGAGTGCCGTTGCATACCCTGCGTGCTGACATAGACTATGCAACCTCAGAAGCTAGTACCACCTATGGAATTATAGGTGTAAAGGTTTGGATATTTAAAGGTGAGATTCTAGATCTCAATGAAGCAATTGTGCCTAAGCAGAATGCTGCCAGTTAGAGGGTTAAAGTAGTGTTACAACCTAAGCGAACAAAGTTCCGTAAGATGATGAAAGGCCGTAATCGGGGCCTGTCCCATCGCGGCAGTAAAGTGGATTTTGGCGAGTATGGTTTAAAGGCTATTTCGCGTGGTCGTTTGACAGCACGTCAGATTGAGGCAGCCCGTCGTGCAATGACCCGGCGGGTGAAACGTGGCGGAAAGATATGGATCCGAGTATTTCCCGACAAGCCGATTACGCAGAAACCTCTGGAAGTGCGTCAGGGTAAAGGTAAAGGAAATGTTGAATATTGGGTTGCTCAAATTCAACCAGGACGCATTATGTTCGAGATTGAGGGTGTTGACGAAGAACTCGCGCGTGAAGCTTTTTCGTTGGCTTCAGCTAAGCTGCCGTTCCAAACAGCATTTGTTAAGCGGACAGTGATGTAAATATAAAAGGATGTTGACGAAATAAGATCGCCGAGTCTGTCAACACGATATTGTTATTGAAAGCGGTGCTATTAATAGAGGTATTTTGCAAAATACGAAGGGCAAAGGTTACTGAATGAAAGCGGAAGAATTGAGAGAAAAATCGATAGAGGAGTTGCAGGAACAACTGCAGGAACTCTATAAGGATCAATTTAATTACCGCATGCAAAAGTCCACTGGTCAACTCGGTCAGATACATTTAGTAGATGAAGTGAGAAAAGATATTGCGCGCGTAAAAACAATTATTACAGAAAGACAAAAGGGCTAAGGCAAACAATGTCGGATACTGAGATTCAAGAAAAACAACCAGATCAAGAGAAACGAGCACGCATTGCGTCTGGTAAGGTTGTTAGCAACAAGATGGATAAATCCATCGTGGTGTTAGTTGAGCGTCGTGTGACGCATCCGGTTTACGGCAAGATAATTAAGCGCTCAACCAAGATCCATGCCCATGATGCAAACAACGAGTGTTTGCCAGGTGATGAGGTAACGATTGAGGAAATTCGCCCTGTGTCGAAAACCAAGAGTTGGGCACTTGTGTCAATAGATGAACGAGCAACACAGGTTTAGGAATAAGAGTCGGTATTCGTAAGACGAATAAGTGATGGAGTGGGTCGATGATTCAAGTGCAGTCTTACTTAGATGTGGCCGATAACAGCGGCGCACGACGCGTGATGTGTATCAAGGTCTTGGGAGGGTCCCATCGCCGCTATGCACGTATTGGTGATGTTATTAAAGTTACGGTTAAGGAAGCTATTCCGCGAGGTAAGGTAAAAAAGGGTCAGGTACTGACTGCGCTGGTTGTTCGGACGAAGAAAGGAGTGCGGCGAGGAGACGGATCTGTGATTCGTTTCGACGATAATGCGGCCATTCTGCTGAACAACCAAGAAGCGCCAATAGGTACACGTGTATTCGGTCCCGTAACTAGAGAACTTCGTACCGAGAAATTTATGCGAATTATTTCACTTGCGCCTGAAGTGCTGTAATTGCACTAGAAGCAGATAACAGAGAAATTTCAGAAATGAATAAGCTAAGACAAGATGACGAGGTAATTGTCATCACTGGTAAGGACAAGGGTAAGCGCGGAACTATTTCTCGTATTATTGGTAATGACAAGTTGATAGTTGCTGGTGTGAATATGGTCAAGCGGCACACTCGGCCGAACCCAAACTTGGGTCAGGCCGGAGGAATTATTGAGAAGGAAGCTCCACTGCACATATCGAATATTGCTATTTTTAATGCGACTGAGAATAAGCCAGATCGCGTTGGTATTGAAGTGCTGGAAGATGGCGCGAAGAAGCGAATCTTCAAATCAAATGGTCAAGATATAGATTAAACAATGGTGGTTGCCAATCATGGCTCAGCTGAAACAGTTTTATCAAAATGAAGTAGTACCTGAATTGTCCAAACAATTCGGTTTTGCGAACACGATGCGTGTTCCAAAGGTTACTAAGGTGGTCCTTAACATGGGTCTGGGAGAAGCCGTTGCGGACAAGAAAATATTGGAAAATGCCACGAATGATCTGGAACTAATTAGCGGTCAGAAAGTTGTCATTACAAAAGCGCGTAAAAGTATTGCAGGATTCAAAATTCGGGAAGGTTGGCCTATTGGGTGCAAGGTCACCTTGCGTGGAGAGCGGATGTATGAGTTCTTAGAAAGATTGGTAGGAATCGCTATTCCACGAATCAGGGACTTCAGAGGCTTAAGCCCCAAGTCTTTCGACGGCCAGGGTAATTTCGCCATGGGGGTTAATGAGCAGATTATCTTTCCGGAGATAGATTACGACAAGATCGACACACTACGTGGTCTGGACATAACCATAACTACGACGGCACGGAACGACGATGAGGGCCGCGCTTTGCTGAAAGCGCTGCGATTTCCCTTCCGAGTAATTTCTACGACGATTGATGAAAAAACCGATCCAAATCACGAAGCACCAGTGGAAGAAGCGCCTGCCGAAGAGGAAATAGCTGAAGAAACCCTAGCGGAAATAGTAGCAGAAGCCGGAACAACAGAGTTAGAGTCAGAAGAAGCACCCGCTGTACGGGAAGTTAGCGAAGAAAGCTCAGCGGAAGCAGCAGAAGCAGAAAAAGTTCCCGCCGCGGAGGAAACTGCTGAGGAAACCCTAATACAAGCAGAAGAACGGGAATCTGTAGATTTACAGCCGGAAGAAGCGTCAGCTGACGAAAATCAAGAGGAATCTTAATATGGCTAAATCTTCAATGATTGCCAGAGAGAAAAAGCGTGAACGTACTGTTCAAAAGTATGCGGACAAGCGAGCAAAGCTGAAAGCTATTTTAAAAGATGTAAACGCCACCGATGATGAGAAATGGGAATCCCAAATGAAGTTACAGAAACTTCCGCGTGACGCCAGCCCAGTTCGCCAACAACGTCGCTGTAAAATTACAGGGCGTCCTCATGGTGTTTATCGGAAATTTGGTCTCGGTCGCAACAAATTACGAGAAGCAGCAATGCGTGGAGATATACCCGGCTTGACAAAGGCAAGCTGGTAGCCAGGAGAAGAGATATGAGCATGTCAGATCCTATTGCAGATTTCTTGACCCGCATTAGAAATGCACAAATGGCAAAATTGCCGACGATGAGCTGTCCGTCTTCTAAGATCAAGGTGGCCATCAGTAAGGTACTGGAAGACGAAGGGTATATAACTGGTTATGCCATCAATGAAGAAAAGGGTAAGGCGGTAATAAGCGTCGATCTTAAATATCATCAGGGCAAGGCTGTCATCGAAGAGATTAAGAGAGGAAGCCGTCCGGGTCTGCGGGATTACAAAGGGGCAGGTGATCTGGTTAAGAATCGAGCTGGATTAGGTATCTCTATTCTTTCCACTAACAAGGGGTTGATGACAGACAAGCAGGCAGAAGCAGCTGGCATCGGTGGTGAGGTACTTTGTACCGTATTCTAAAGGTGCCAAATAAAATTAGGAAAAGAGTAATAAAGCGATGTCGAGAATAGCCAATGCCCCAGTAACCTTGCCAAAAGGTGTTGAAACAACACTAACCGATTCACAGATCTCGGTTAAGGGAAGCAAAGGGAATCTAAATTTGTCTTTACATGACCTCATAGCGGTCGCGCAGGATGGTGAGGAGCTCAAGGTTTCGGCGAAAGATGGTTCGCGTGAAGCTGGCGCAATAGCGGGCACTTTTCGTTCTCTTATTAATAATATGGTTTTGGGAGTGACAGAAGGATTTCAAAAAAAACTAGAACTGCAAGGCGTGGGTTATCGCGCCAAGGCCCAAGGCAAAAAAGTGAACCTAACTGTCGGTTACTCTCATGCTATAAATTATGAATTGCCCGAAGGCGTTACGGTCGAAACCCCTTCACAAACTGAAATTGTGATCTCTGGAGCAGATAAGCAACTGGTTGGCCAGGTAGCGGCGGAGATTCGAAAGTTTCGTCCACCAGAGCCGTACAAAGGGAAGGGCATTCGCTACGTTGATGAACATGTATACAGAAAAGAAGCGAAGAAGAAATAGGGTTTAAGTTATGAGTGTAAAGAAAGCTGCACGCTTACGCAGGGCAAAGCGCGCAAGAGCAAAGATCAGCGAGCTCCGAATGAATCGTCTCTGTGTGTTTCGTTCGCCGAAGCATATTTATGCGCAGATTATTTCTCCGACCGGGAATGAAGTGTTGGTAAGTGCTTCAACAGTGGAGAAGAATAGTAAATCCGGGGCTACGGGCAATATCGATGCTGCCGGTAAGATAGGAAAACTGATAGCTGATAGAGCAAAAAAAGCTGGAATTGAGAGAGTCGCATTTGATCGCTCGGGTTATGCGTATCACGGTAGAGTTAAAGCTCTGGCAGAAGCAGCGCGTGAAAGTGGACTGGAATTCTAAAGGTTGCAAGTATGGCATTTAAAGACGAACCAGGTAAGAACGAAGAAGGTCTGCAGGAAAAACTGATTCAGGTAAATCGTGTCGCCAAGGTAGTAAAAGGTGGTCGTATTTTTGGTTTTACTGCTCTTACTGCAGTTGGCGATGGCAATGGTCGGGTAGGTTTTGGCCGTGGTAAGGCAAGAGAGGTTCCGCTGGCGATCCAGAAAGCAATGGAATCTGCGCGTCGCAACATGATTAGTGTGAACTTAAATGGGCGCACGCTGCAATACCCGATCAAGTCCCGACATGGTGCCTCAAAAGTTTACATGCAGCCGGCGTCTGAAGGTACAGGTGTTATCGCAGGCGGAGCGATGCGTGCCATCCTCGAATTAGCAGGTGTCCAAAATGTTCTGGCAAAGTGCTACGGCTCCACTAACCCTGTGAATGTTGTGCAGGCTACTTTCAAAGGACTTCGCGATATGCGTTCACCGGAAGACATAGCTGCGAAGCGGGGTAAATCTGTAGAAGAATTTCTGAGTGAGCAGGCGGGTTAAATAAGGTTTAGGCCCATGAGTAAAGAGAAACCAACAGTCAAAGTAACACTGGTAAAAAGCCCAATCGGCGCCTTGCCCAAGCACAAGCTATGTTTGAAAGGGCTGGGTCTGCGGCGCATGCACCAGTCTGTAGAGGTTGAAGACAATCCAGCGGTTAGAGGCATGATTAGCAAGATCAGCTATATGCTTGCAGTAGATTAAGGAAATCCAGATGCAATTAAATAATTTACGGCCAGCCTCAGGTAGCACCAAAACAAAAAAGCGCGTCGGACGAGGCGGAGGTAGTGGTTGGGGTAAAACCTGTGGCACCGGCCACAAGGGTCAGAAATCACGAAGTGGTGGAAAAATTAAGCCAGGCTTTGAAGGTGGTCAGATGCCATTACAAAGGCGCTTACCCAAGTACGGTTTCAGCTCTCGCGTGGGACGCAATACTGCCCAAATTCGTACTGCTGAACTGAACCAAGTAGACGGGGATATAGTCAATCTCGAATCCCTTCGAAATGCTGGTTTGATAACAGCGAGCGTTAAGCGGGTGAAAGTTATGCTATCTGGTGATATTACTCGGAAATTGACCGTTAACGGGATTCGAGTCAGCAAGGGAGCTAAAGAAGCAATAGAGGATGCAGGTGGCAAGGTTGATGAGACAACGGCTGTTGGGAAAGCTGATGCGGTAGCCAAGAAAAAGCCTGGGAAAATAGCAGAAGTTGTTAAGGATGTGCCGGCAGAAGCAGAATCCTCAGAAGAATCGAAGGTAGAGCCTGCCTCAGATGAATCGAAGGTAGAGCCTGCCTCAGATGAATCATAAGAGATTAGTCAAGAATCATGGCAAACAGACCTAACTTAAATCCAGAAAACATCGGTGCCGGCCTTGGCGAGTTAAAGGCACGCTTGCTGTTTGTGTTGTTTGCCATTTTTGTCTATCGAATTGGTACACATATCCCTGTTCCTGGGATCGATCCGCTTCAATTGAGTGCATTCTTCGACCAGAACGAAGGGACTTTTGCTGGAATGTTTAACATGTTTTCAGGCGGTGCACTGGAACGCATGAGCATCGTGGCTTTGGGGATAATGCCCTATATTTCTGCATCGATCATTATGCAGTTATTAACAGCGGTCAGTCCACAATTGGACCAGCTTAAAAAAGAAGGAGAATCGGGTCGTCGGAAGATTACCCAGTACACGCGCTATGGAGCGCTGGTGTTGGCCACAGTGCAGGCTACCGGCATGACTGTTGGTCTTTTATCGCCAATGGCATATAGCCCTGGGCTGGCATTTAACCTTACTGCGATTATTTCACTAGTAACAGGAGCGATGTTCCTAATGTGGCTAGGGGAGCAAATTACTGAGAAGGGTGTTGGTAACGGAATATCGATGCTGATTTTTGCGGGTATTGTTGCTGGATTTCCGGCTGCTGTGGGCACTTCATTGACTCAAGCCTACGAAGGCCAGATCAATGGGGTATTATTACTAGTGGTGGGTGTCGTCGCAATAGGTGTAGTAGCGTGTATTGTTTATGTAGAACGAGCCCAACGGCGCATTACTGTGAACTATGCAAAGCGGCAGCAGGGTAGGAAACTTTACCAAGCTCAAGCCAGTCACTTGCCTTTAAAGATAAATATGGCCGGTGTAATTCCGGCTATTTTTGCCAGCTCAATTTTGCTTTTCCCGGCATCGTTGGGCCAGTGGTTCGGCCAGTCTGAAGGGTCTGAGTGGTTGCAGGATATTGCCCTGATGATAGGCCCGGGACAGCCACTGTACATAATTATTTTTAGTGGCATGATCATTTTCTTTTGCTTCTTTTATACCGCACTAGTATTCAATCCGCGCGATGTAGCGGAAAACTTGAAGCGATCCGGAGCCTTTATTCCTGGAATTCGTCCAGGAGAGCAAACAGCAAGATACATTGATGGCGTAATCACGCGACTTACAATGTTTGGTGCCATCTACATCACCTTAGTCTGCTTGCTTCCTAATTTCATGCAAATGATGGCCAACGTACCCTTTAATCTTGGTGGCACAGCATTGCTTATTTCCGTGGTGGTAGCCATGGATTTTATGTCTCAAGTGCAATCACACTTGATGTCCCACCAATATGATTCGCTGATGAAAAAATCAAAACTTGGGAACTATGGAAGGAGTGGTATCTAGTTATTGACTAGAGGGATAGCACAATGAAAGTTAGAGCTTCAGTTAAGAAAATTTGCCGGAATTGTAAGATTATCCGACGCAATGGTTCGGTTAGAGTAATTTGCAGTGCCGAACCTCGACATAAGCAGCGTCAGGGTTAGAGTCAAAAAGAGAAGAATGGAGTAATCTATGGCGCGTATTGCAGGGGTTAACATACCAGATAACAAACATATTGTGATTTCACTACGTTATGTTTATGGCATTGGAGCAACGACAGCCAAGAAGATCTGTGAGGCAACTGGTATCGATCCGTCTTCCAAAACCAGTGAACTGAGTCCCGAGCAACTCGATGGGATCCGCGCGGAAGTGACCAAGGTTCCTACAGAGGGTGATTTACGCCGTGAAGTATCGATGAACATAAAGCGATTGATGGATCTGGGTTGCAACCGGGGCATACGTCATCGACGCTCACTACCGGTGCGAGGGCAGCGCACCAGAACTAATGCCCGCACCCGAAAGGGTCCTCGCAAGCCAATTAGGAAATAATGGATCATGGCAGAAGCTAAACCTACTAAAAAGAAAGCACGAACTACCGTCGTAGATGGAATTGCGTTTATTCATGCGTCTTTCAATAACACTATTATTACTATTACTGATCGGCAGGGTAATGCCTTGGCATGGGCTACCGCAGGTGGATCTGGCTTCCGTGGTTCTAGGAAAAGTACTCCTTTTGCTGCTCAGGTTGCCGCCGAAAAAGCCGGTAAAACTGCAATCGATCTATACGGTTTGAAGAACTTAGAAGTGAAAATAAATGGACCTGGCCCAGGTCGTGAGTCGGCAGTTCGGGCACTAAATGGTTGCGGTTTGAAAGTCAGCAATATCACTGACGTAACACCCATCCCACACAACGGTTGTAGACCGCCCAAGAAGCGGCGTGTGTAAACAGGAGATATTATTATGGCCCGTTATTTAGGCCCAACATGTAAGCTATCTCGCAGAGAAGGGACCGATTTGTTCCTGAAAAGTGGTGTGCGCCCCATAGACAGTAAGTGCAAGACAGAAGCGATTCCCGGGCAGCACGGTCAAAGACGGGGGCGGCTTTCAGATTATGGAGTGCAACTTCGTGAAAAGCAGAAAGTACGCCGAATCTATGGTGTATTGGAGAGACAATTCCGAGGATATTATAAAGAAGCCGCTCGACGGAAGGGAGTCACCGGTGAAAACCTCCTGCAATTACTCGAATGCCGACTGGACAACGTAGTTTATCGTATGGGCTTTGGCTCTACTCGAGCCGAAGCACGACAACTGGTTTCGCATAAAGCTATCAGCGTTAATGGTGATGTGGTTAATATTCCTTCCCTTCAGATTTCAGAAGGTGATGTTGTTGCTGTTCGTCAAAAAGCGAAGGAACAGTTACGAATTAAATCTGCATTGGACTTGGCTGCTCAACGCAGTGAGATTGATTGGGTCTCGGTTGATAACAAAAAGATGGAAGGGCAGTTTACCCGTAAACCAGATCGAGTTGACCTGGCACCTGAAATCAATGAAAACCTGATCGTAGAACTCTATTCCAAGTAGAGACAACCACATAGAGGGCGTATTACATGCAAATTTCTTTATCAGACTTCCTAACACCACAAGTGATACATGTTGATGAAACTGACAAGTATCATTCAAAGGTGGTCCTGGAGCCTTTGGAAAGGGGCTTTGGACATACTCTGGGTAACGCGCTGCGTCGAATCTTGCTTTCATCCATGCCTGGCTGCGCTGTCGAAGAAGTCCAGATAGATGGGGTGGTTCACGAATACAGCACTATCGAAGGGGTACGTGAAGATGTCATTGAAATTCTACTAAACCTAAAAATGGTCGCGGTAGTTCTGAATGACAAAGACGAAGCAGTATTAAGTCTATCTAAGAAAGGTTCCGGTATAGTCACCGCAGGTGATATCACTGAAGACCATGATGTTGAGATTATTAATCCAGATCACGTAATTGCGAACCTGAACAGCAATGGTGAGTTGAATATGCACTTAACTGTGCGGAAAGGCAGGGGATATTCTCCGGCAGACAGCCGTGTGGCCGAAGATGATGAGACCCGCGCGGTAGGCAGGTTGCTGCTTGACGCTTCGTATAGTCCCGTTGTTAGAGTTTCTTATTCTGTTGAGAATGCCCGTGTTGAACAGAGAACCGACCTGGACAAACTTATCCTCGATTTAGAGACTAATGGCACAATCGATCCTGAGGAAGCTATTCGCTGCGCAGCAACTATTCTGCAACATCAGTTGAACGTGTTCGTCGATCTGCACAGCGAAGTCATAGCCGAGCCAGAAGAGCGTGAAGACGAGATCGATCCGGTCCTTCTGCGTCCGGTTGACGATCTTGAGCTTACGGTGCGTTCTGCGAACTGCTTGAAGGCAGAAGATATTTACTATATTGGAGATTTGATTCAACGAACCGAAGTGGAATTGCTGAAGACTCCTAACTTGGGTAAAAAGTCTCTAACAGAAATTAAAGATGTACTTGCCACACGTGGTTTATCTCTGGGATTGCGCCTTGAAAACTGGCCGCCATCCAGTCTAAAGTCTGAGGACAGGGCTGCGTGAAAAAATGATTTTAATTACTAAGGTATTGCTCTATGCGTCATAGGCACACCGGTCGTCAACTAAACCGGAATAGCTCACACCGGACAGCAATGTTTCGAAACATGACTTCGTCACTGGTTGAACACGAAATTATTAAAACTACCTTGGTTAAGGCTAAGGAGTTGCGCTCTGTTACGGAACCGCTCATTACTCTTGCTAAGAATGACAGCATTGCAAATAGGCGAATTGCTTTCAATCGGACGCGAAATAAAGCGACGGTCGGTAAATTGTTTACTGAACTGGGTCCGCGCTATGCCGATCGCCCTGGAGGTTATATCCGTATTCTCAAGTGTGGGCAGCGTGCCGGTGATAAAGCACCAATGGCGTATGCAGAATTGGTGGATAGGCCAGCACGCAGCAGCGATGCTTTTGATGACGATGTGGAAATGGTGGAAGAGGAGTAATCTGCCAACACATTTCCGGCTCTTAAACCTGTTTATGTGAACTATATATCTTAGGTAAACAACGTGGGCAGGATTTTCACTTAAGCAAGCTGGTTATTCAATCCTAACACTCTTGATCGTTCCGTCAGTTGTTATCTGCCACGCATAGGGACCGGCTGAGTAAAATTATTTCCATGACTCGTCTGTCTGTTCGAGACTATTTAGAACTTTTATTATTGTCCGCGATATGGGGTTCTTCATTCTTGTTCCTACGTATTGCCTCGCCAATTTTAGGACCCGTATTTCTCATTGAGATGCGCGTATTGAGCGGCTTTTTAGTGTTATTTCCGGTGTGCCTGTTTATGGGTAAGCACCATGAAGCACTTCAGCATTGGAAGATGATCTTCGCTGTAAGTTTGACCAATATGGCGATACCCTTTTGTTTTTTTGCTTATGCAGCATTGGATACCAGCGCTGGCCTACTCTCAATATTGAATGCCACGGTACCATTTTTCACAGCTATCATAGCTTTTGTGTTTTATAAACAACGCCTTCCTCTGCTGGTTATTGTTGGTATGTTGGTGGGGTTTCTGGGGGTAATTGTACTGGTGTTTGATCCATCGAGAGTGGACTACGGAGTAGATGCCAGATTTGCGATTCCTGCTGCACTCCTTGCTTGTGTTCTTTATGGAACAGCTTTGAATCTTGTTTCTTACAGGATGCAGGGGGTGTCAGGCATGGCGATTACTACGGGTTGCCTTTTTTATTCCAGCATTGTCTTGGCCCCTTTAGCTCTCTGGCAACGGCCCGACCAAATGCCCCAGGCTTCGGTTTGGTTAAGCGTATTNGCACTAGGTGTTTTATGTACTGGGTTCGGTTTTATTTTGTTCTACCGCTTGTTAGCAAGGATTGGATCCCACCGAGCTATCATGACCACATATTTGATACCATTATTTAGTATATTTTGGGGTTATCTATTTCTTGCTGAAAGCATTACTTTAGCCATGCTATTTGGCTGCATGCTTGTTCTTTCTGGTGTAGGTATGACCGTTGGAAAGAGAGAGCGATTAGCGGGTTTTTCAAGAAACAATCCGTCTTGACTAGCTCAAAATGTGGAGAAATAAAAACCCAGCCACTTTAGAGTGAATGGGTCTTTAGTTGTAAACAGCCTCGAGATTGGAGAATGGAACAGAGAATTAATTTCCCCTAGAAACTTCTTTTTCTTTAATTCTCTGTTCTTTTCCACTCTAACGAGGTTAATGTGCTCCAGCAGTATCAGGAGCCGCACCAGGTAATGCCATGGCTGTTAGCTTGGCTCCTGTTTGCAGGATGAAATACTGATGTCCATCATGAGTCCAGGTGCTCATCCCATAGCGGCTGCGCGCAGGTACCTCAACTTGTGCTTCGGTTTCACCAGTCAGCTTATTTACGGCATAAAGCATTGGCGTACCGTCGGTTTTAGTATCTGAGTAAACCAGCATATTTGGTGTAACTACCATGGGCACTAGCGCGCCAGTTCCGGTGTTCGGTACTTCGAGATCAAGGTCCTCAATTACCTGCTGAACTCTGGCAGGTGTTTCACCAGTCGGTATCATCCAGGCATGTTCGCCGGTNTTCATGTCGATCGCTGTAATTCGACTATATGGGGGTTTGAACAATGGGATACCTGCCGGGTGACGAGGAGCTCCACCGCCTGGACCATCAGCATAACGCGCAAACGTGGTCCCTGTGGGAGCATCGTACTGTACGTCGGCTTCCTCACCGGGAACCAACTGAATGGGGCTGCAAGCACTATGCGATGACACGTACAGGATGCCAGCAGCTGGATCTGCAACTGCGGGAGCCGTGATGTTAGCTCCACCGCCACCGCCAGGGCAAAACATCGCTGCACGTTTACCTGACTCATGGCCACGTTGAATCGGCGGATTGAAGAGAGGTCCCATTTGGTAATCGGCAAAGGCGGTGATTGCTTGCTGACGCAGTTCCGGCGTCCAGTCAACCAAGTCGTCAATTGCTACACCTTGCATGTCGAAGGGAGCAGGCCGCGTTGGGAAAGGCTGTGTCAGTGACAGGCTTTCTCCGGGCACGGTCGAGGCAGGAACTGGCCGCTCTACAATCGGCCATATAGGTTCGCCGGTCAGCCTATTGAAAGCATAGACAAAACTTTGCTTTGTAACTTGGGCTACGGCAGGAATTTCTCCTTGTCCAGGTACGGTCACATCAAGTAATACTGGCGCGGTGGGTGTGTCATAGTTCCAAATGTCGTGATGCACCATTTGGAAATGCCAGGCTCTCTCACCAGAGCTCGCATCAAGTGCAATCAGGCTGGTACTAAAAAGATTGTTACCTGGACGGAAACCACCGTAGTAATCGATAGTAGCGCCGTTGGTGGGTATATAAACAAGGTTAGCCTCGATATCGGCTGAGAGGGGCGCCCAAGAAGAAACATCGCCAGTCCATTGCCAGGCATCGTTTTCCCAAGTTTCATGACCGTACTCACCGGGCCGTGGGATTACATTGAACTTCCATTTAAATTCACCAGTTCGCTTATCGTAGGCGAGAATGTCACCCGGAATGTTTTCAATACGCGATTGGTTATACCCTTGCTCAGCGGAGTTGCCTACGATCACCGTATCATTTACTACAATTGGTGGAGAAGACGCAGTGATATAACCGGTCTCTAACGGTATACCTTCGTAAGGATCATAGGGATGACCCAGATCGGCTAACAGATCGACAACACCTGTTTGAGGGAATCCATTGATGGGGACTGGTTTTCCAAATCCTTCCAGTGGNGCTCCAGTTTCAGCGTCAAGAGCGGTCAAGAAGAATCCTGGTGTAACCATGTAGATCACGCCACGACCATTTACCTCTGAATAACCGATGCCCTTTCCGTAATCGGCGCGCATGGAATATTCCCAGCGACCGGTATTCGGTAATCTGTAAGACCAGATGGCCTCTCCAGTTTTGGGATCAATAGCCACCACGTGTCGACGAGGCCCGGCGACGGTATAGAGAATTCCATTGATATAACTGGGAGTCGAGCGGCCNCTTACAGCACCTAAGCTCACACCATCCCACTCCCATACAACTTCCAGTTCCTCGAAGTTATTAAAGGTAATCTCGTTTGCCTTGGAATAGCGNGTATGGGCGAAATCATTTCCAAGGGTTAACCATTCAACGGAGTCTTGGGCTAGCAATCCACTTGATGCTCCCAGTGTTAACACCGTCAACGCCATGATTTTGAAGCGTGTCAGAATGTCCATTTTTCTTGTCATTTTTTGCCTCACAATTGACTTGATTATCAAAAAGTCTTGATTAATCTTTTGCATTTTTGGGTGTACTGAATTCCTGAAATTTTAAAAGAACCATTTNCATAAAAAGTATTTTAAAAACAAACGGTTAAAATACAATAATTGATATAGNTCTATCTTTNGTACAACCTAGAGCCTACCCGATGCTCCTACNGATGTCTATGTCGAATCAGTAACACTTCTTNCCAAAATAACAGGGGCTTCGAGCTCTTTCGCCCGTAATCTGAAAGGCTCTTTTCTATAACCCCGGCATCTCGAAACCAGCACTTTCCAGTTGGTCCTTGAGGCTGGTTTGCTGATCGTCGGTAAGAGATAACAGGGGAGGGCGAACCCTGAGCCAACTAGAATCGCCGCTGTAAATAGAGGTTGCAGTTTTAAGTGAAGGAATCATAGGAAAGCGCTGAAAGATTTGCCTGATNTCATTGAGGTGGTCTTGCTTCTGTTCAGCATCTTCAGCCTGCCAGTTTTCATACAGATCTTTGATTGGAGAAGGATAGACATTTACCGTAGCTGAAATACAACCTGCGCCGCCGGACTGCATGTTTTGCAAAAGAAAGGTCTCAGCACCGCAAAAAACACGAAAGTCATCTATAGCTAGTTCGTTAAGTGCCTGGGTGTTACTCCAGTCACCGGAGCTGTCTTTAATGCCGGCGATAATGCTGGGATAGGTTTTGGCCAATCGCTCGATTAATCTCAATGAAATTGGGATCTGGGACACTGCTGGAATGTGATAAAGATAGATTCGCAAACTCTCTTCCGCAACCCGTTGGATCACTTCCGAGTAAAATGCAAACAGTCCATCTTCGGGCACGTCTTTGTAGTAGAAAGGTGGAAGCATGAGAGTTCCACGAGAGCCAAGTGTTACCGCATGGGCGGTCAGTCGNACTGTNTCACTGAGCGCACAACAACCAGTGCCCGGCATCATCAGGTCGGGATCAATCCCGGCAGTTACCAGTTCATCTAGCAAGACGAGCTTTTCATCGATAGACAATGAATTTGCTTCGCTGTTAGTGCCGAATACTGCAAGGCCTACCCCTTGATTAACTAACCACTGACAATGGGCTGTCAACCTTTCTCCGTCCGGTAGGAGATCCTTCGTGAAAGGGGTTATAACCGGTGCGAGAACCCCATCAAATCTATTCAAACTTGTTTCTCCTTTAGGGCTATACGAAATACAAATCTGTAATCTATTTCATCTCAACTTGCTTGCATGGGAAATGTGAGGTGTCACGCTCATTCTGGACTGTTTTCGGAGTGAGTAGCTGAAGGCTGGGCTAGAAAGCTTAGGATAAGCATAGGCCAGATGCCGACATGTACCATTAGGTCAGCTGTGTTGAAAATATAGTTCCAGTAGGGTATCTGTTGAATATTGATGAAGTCGATAACGCTGCCATACACCAAGCGATCGAGAATATTGCTACCACCCCCTCCAACGATGAAACCAAAACAAATATACTCGTAGCGTCTTACTTCTTTCCCGAACCATAGATAAGCGATTACAGCCAGTAATAAACTGATGCTGACGAGGCCAAAAACCCAACCCATGCCTTGCGCTATGCCGAATATGCCCCCATAGTTGCGAATATGGGTGAGATGAATCAAGTTGTTAAGCTCTATGGTTGTATGCAGAGGTATCGCACTGTTAACCCAGATGCCGATGAGTTGCGAAGTTAGTATTACCGCTGTCACGATAGCGCTAAACAGAGCCATGTTTCTGGTTTTGACAATCAAACTGTTTCTCTCATGTAAACTAGGGATTGCTGAGCCTTAGCATACCATAACCAAAATAGTAGCCAGAGGGCATGAGGATCGCGAAATCTATGCAGCAAGAGCAGAAACCTGATACAGAAAAAGATCAGCGTCGTCATCCACGGCGCCTATTAGTCGCTAATTCATATCTTATACTGAAGAGGGGTGAACGTTACTTGCCACCAATTGTNCGCGCTGTATTAGGATCNGTGCTGGTGGGNCTTGGCTTCCTTGGNTTTCTGCCGATACTCGGATTTTGGATGATACCCCTNGGACTGNCNCTGATAGCAACTGACATTCCACCCTTCGCGTTTTGGTTNAAACNGAGATTGCGNCATAATCGNNGCAACAAAAGTTGACCCGTGAGCGAGGCAGCTCAGAGTATTGCACGAACCTTGCNAAAGGGTTGGTCNGCNTATTGGGTAATCCGNCGCNTNCCGTCGNNCTCGAACTCAATGATGCTGTGGGCGCAGTTGTGCATTANTGGCGGCGACCAAAGCTTTTNCATAGGCAAGTTTTCCACGTGACTTAAAACGGTTTTAATTAGCGCTCCATGGCTGACGATGGCAATCTGTTTTTGATGGTAATTAGGGAACATTGCCTCGATAGTTTCGATGGCACGNTGTTGTAAATCATAAAAGGTTTCTGCNCCTGTCAGATTAAAAAGGTGGGGTTCTTGCCAAAAATGTCGAAAGGAATCTGGATCCTGCGATTCGACTTCATCGTAAAGACGTCCTTCCCAGGGCCCCATCTTTATCTCTCGCAGCGAATCCATGAATTCAATCTCACCTTTGTGATGAGGGAAAATGTGCTGCGCCGTCTGCCTAGTTCTAACACTGCTGCTGCAAAANACCTGATCGAATACTAAATGTTTGAGACGCTGTCCCAGCGCTCTGGCTTGTTGCATGCCTAGTTCTGTAAGCTGCGACTCTTTTTGGCCCTGAACTCGACGCTCTTCGTTCCAATTGGTCTGACCGTGGCGAATTAGATGCAGTTTCATGCGCGAATTTTTTTCACTTTACCCGAGTTCGTTCAATAGCTTCCAGCCACCCAGCGTACTGGGTTTCTCGCCATTGGTCATTTTTTGTAGGGGAAAAAGCTTTATCGAGTTTCCATTGCGCGCCTATTCTATCAAGGTTATCGAACAGACCGCTTTGCAGTCCTGCTACATAGGCGGCTCCGAGAGCAGTAGTTTCTGTCATCTTTGGTCGAAGCACTTCACAGTTAAGTAGGTCTGCCAGTTTCTGTAACACATAATTGTTATTTGCCATGCCACCGTCCACTCGAAGTGTCTGCAGGTTGGCTCCGTCTGCGGCAATCGCATTTACCAGGTCTTTACTTTGATAGCATACTGACATGAGCGCAGCNGTGACTACTTCCGTGACTCCTGTATCCCGAGTCATACCAAACAGGGCTCCCCTTGCATGCGGGTCCCAATAGGGAGCGCCCAATCCGGTGAATGCCGGTACAAGATAAACACTGAGATCGTCGCTGCTGGCTTTCGCTAGTGCTTCGGAATCTGACACGTGCTCGATTAACTCCAATCCATCCCGTATCCACTGCATGGTCGCGCCTGCCATAAAAATACTTCCTTCGATAGCGTAGCTTACTTCACCGGATAAACGATAACCGACCGTACTGAGTAAGCGATTACTGGAGTACAGTATTTTGTTGCCAGTGTTCAGCAGCAGGAAGCTACCAGTCCCATAAGTACTCTTTGCCATACCTGCGTTAAAACAGCCTTGTCCGAAGGCCGCCGCTTGTTGGTCCCCAATAATGCCNGTTATGGGAATGGGANGACCAAAAAGACTAGGATCGGTACTACCGAAATCTGAGGCACAATCTTTGACTTCAGGCAAGATACTAGAAGGAACACTGAAGAGCTTAAGCAATTCTTCATCCCATTTTTGCTCTTTAATGTTGAATATCATTGTCCTAGANGCATTGGTGGCATCAGTGNAATGGCTCTTGCCCCCGGTTAACCGCCAAAGNAAATANCAATCGATAGTGCCAAAAGCGAGTGTTCCTCGCTCAGCTAGTTTTCGAGCATTGGGAACTCTATCGAGTAGCCAACGGAGCTTGGTCGCCGAAAAATATGGGTCGATTAACAAGCCAGTCTTCTCTTGGATTATTTCCTGCATTCCCTGACTGCGAAGNTCTTCACAGTATTCGCTTGTTCGTCGATCCTGCCAGACAATAGCGCGGTGGATGGGTACGCCCGAATCACGATCCCACACTACTGTGGTTTCACGCTGATTGGTAATGCCAATACAGGCGATATTCTCGATGTTAATGTTATTTTGTTTGATCGCGTTATAGCAGCTATTACGGGTAGTTTCCCAAATTTCGACAACATCGTGTTCAACCCACCCATTGGCAGGGAAGTGCTGGGTAAATTCCTGCTGCGCAGAGCCAACTACATCTCCCGATTCATTGAATATCAATGCACGGGTGCTAGTTGTTCCCTGATCGATAGCGAGAATATATTTGTCCATCGGAAGTCCCGAGAAATGAGTATGTTGCTAAATTACTGCTCACTTTCAATCTATTGGTTAACGTCACTAACAAGTTACATGAAGAGGCAAGCGATCAGGCGGCCATGGTACACTATGTCCGTTCCTGTTTGAGTGGCTTTGCGCTATTTTCAGAAAATTACCCTACATTAGGGTAAATCACTTAACCANCGAAGCTGTAAAGATTCTCAACCGAGGGGCCGCTTCACATTTTTTTGAAAATTTAGCCGTAGATAGGTCTTCATGATAACTANTTCCCTTGAAGAATCTGTAANCAGCCATAAGTAGAAACCCCCTTTCACTACACTCCTAGAAGGTATTGGGATAGTCTTTCCACCTAACTCTAAATCTCTGAATCAGGAGACCCATGCCATGAGGTCGCTNTCCGTAAACCATGTNATTCGGCAATTACTTTTGCCGCTGGTACTAGTGCAGTCCTGCGAACTGANGGCTCAGGGCAGTGCTTATCCCGATGCTCGCAGTGGTGGAAATTACATGCACAATTTCTATTTTCCCCCAGCGCCCAGCGCTACACCATGGGCACCGGATTGGTCTCCTGATGGAGAATGGATAGCTGTCGCTATGCAGGGGTCGATATGGAAAGTAGATTCAGGTACCGGGATAGCTTATGAGCTCACATATAATGACGCCTACCACTCTTCACCAGATTGGTCACCGGATGGACGCTGGATAATCTATACAGCGGACTATGAGCATCAGCGCATTCAACTGGAAATGCTTGACACTGAAACAGGNGAGGCGCACAAGCTCACGGACGATGATGCGATCTATACCGACCCAGTATTCTCCCCAGATGGATCTCGAGTGGCTTATGTATCCACCAATCCAAACGGGTACTTCAACCTCTATGTCCGTGACATAGTTGACGGCCAGTGGGGGGGAGATCCAGTTGCAATCAGTCAGGACAATAGCTATGGAAATAATCGTCTCTATTTTGGCAGCTGGGATATGCACATCGCTCCTACCTGGTTGCCTGGTGGCGACGAACTATTGTTAGTATCAAATCGCGATGTGCCGCTTGGTTCAGGAAATGTGCTTCGTGTGCCTGCAGTCGAAAATGGGATTCAGCGAGCTACAACCGTGCTTGAAGAACAATCTCTATATCGAACCCGTCCTGATGCATCTATCGATGGAAAACGGTTTGTATACAGTTCTACCAGTGGGGCAGCTGATCAATACAATAACCTCTACGTGCAGCCCACTATTGGTGGCGAACCATATAAATTGACTTTTTTTCAGCACGACGCCTTTCATCCCCGCTGGTCNCCTGATGGAGAATGGATTGCATTTATATCCAATGCGCCGGGTCTCTCGCAACTGATGCTTCTTGAAACCTATGGGGGCAAGTTAATTGAGGTCGATATTACCGAGCAGCATTACAAGCGACCTATGGGGGTACTGAAAGCGCGAGTGGTGAATGGAAGCAATGCTGAGTTAACTCATAACCGTGTACACCTGACTGCAAGTGATGGAAAGTTTTACACCCCAAATAATGCCTATGCCAGAGCCTCAGGCAGAGGGGATATGATCTTCCATAACTCTGGCAGTTTTGAGATGACCCTGCCTGAAGGAGAGGTCGGATTGGAGGTANTGAAGGGCTTCGAGTTCTATCCTCAAAACATAAATACTGAAATCGTCGCTGGCGAAGTTACTGAGATAAGTATCATGTTAGAACGGATGACCGATATGGGAGTGAAGGGCTGGTATAGCGCGTCTACCCATGTGCATGCTAATTATGGTGGAAATCTGCATAATACTCTAGAAAACCTAATGATGATGTCTCGTGCCGAAGATCAGGATCTTGTGCTCGAACAAGTAGCAAACAAGGATAACCGAATTCTGGACTATCATTATTTCGAGCCAGGTGGAGGATCCCATTCGATATCAGAACCTGACCAGCTTGTAGTTGTTGGTCAAGAATACAGGCCTCCGTTTTACGGTCATGTATTCATGTTCGGGCTAAAAGAACATCTTATATCTCCTTTTGTTACCGGTTACGAAGGAACAGCTATAGAGAGTCTCTACCCCAGCAACACTGACATGTTTCTCAAGGCAAAAGCTCAGGGAGCGGTTACCGGTTACGTGCATCCCTTTCCGGGAGAAAATGATCCGCTGTTAGGTAATCTTGGGGGCGGTAAAGGATTTATCGTTGATGCTGCGTTGGAGACTACAGACGCACTCGAGTGGTCTGATGCCAATCGCGCTGGCTTTTTCCCTTTATATGCAGTTTGGAACAATGGTCTTCGTGTAATTGCTACCGGTGGTGAAGATTCCATAAGTTCCCTGCACCGGAGCAAACTTGTGGGTTCGGTGCGTACTTATGTCTATACCGGTAACCAGGGACTGGATATGCATGCTTGGTTCGAAGGATTGAAAAGGGGGCGGGCGTTTGTAAGTTCTGGTCCCTTATTGGAGATGCAAGTGGAGAATGCTCTGCTCGGAGACACCGTAGCGTTACCGTCCGAGGGAGGCAAAGTTACTGTGAATGGGCAGTTGCGCTCTGTGACTCAACTCCAGGAAGTACTACTTGTGTGCAACGGGCAGTTAGAGGAGCGCTTTCCTNTTCAGGGCAATGGTAGGAGTCTGGAGATTTCCTACGAGCTGGAGGTGGAAAGATCCGGTTGGTGTCATTTGCGTACCGAAGGTAACGCCGAAGAACGCTTTCCAATGGATGTGAATTACGTACAGGCCTTCACTAACCCGATATGGTTTCAGGTTGGAAACCAACCAATACGGAACTCGGAATCGACCAACTATGCTCTGCAATGGATCGATAAGTTACAGGAACTTGCCGAGGCTTGGCCGGGCTGGCGATCGGAGACTGAAAAGAAACATGTGTATAACCAGTTTGAAGAAGCTCGGCAGGTTTACCGGTCTAAATTGGACTAAGCGCTGACTACTGCTAGAAAACAGGAAGCAACTAATTGGGCAAGGCCCGAAATTTTGATAAGCTCAGCCGTTTGATCCATTACGGTTCCTCTTCCTATTAAGTCAAGGTGAATGGCGGCTCGGTAGGCCAATGATCGACATCTCAAGGCACAGCGTCTTTAGGAGTAAACTATGAAAACGATGTCATGTCTCTTTACTAAAACATTCGTGTTAATTGGCGGGCTGTTGTTGATNCCACTCTCCATCAGCGCNTCTGTACCAGATGCCATTGTTTATGGACCCGTTGCTACAGAACCACATCCGTCTCTAAATTCTATCTATAGTGCTTCTGCCATCGAATTAACCGAGAACGGCTATGTTGAAGAAGAATATTTCATTCAGGGTTTGGCCAATCGCTATTCCGGCTCTGAAATGGAGAACGGGGAAATTATAGATAGCGGTCATCGTTACCAAACGCGGCTGATTGTTAGGCGACCCGAAACAGCAGACCGATTCAATGGCATTGTAGTAGTAGAGTGGATAAACGTTACTGGGGGAGCGGACAAGGACATAGACTGGTGGCAATCCGGTCATCACTTTGTGCGTAATGGCTATGCTTTTGTAGCGGTATCAGCCCAGCAAATGGGAATTGAGACGATCAAACAATGGAGCCAGGAGCGCTATGGTAGTNTGGACACAACGCATGACGGTATGGTTGCTGGNGATGGGCTTTCTTATGACATTTTCTCCGCTGTAGGCAAGGCTATCAATCGTGTCGGTGAAAGCACGGCTGATGGCAGTGTTGATATCTTGGACGGATTAAAAGCAGAAATTATTTTGGCAACGGGTCACTCGCAATCNGCCAGTCGTCTAGCCACNTATCTTAATAACGTTCATCCGCTCGAACCAGTTTACGACGGAGTAATGGTCCACGGCGGCGGNGGGCGGATTCGNGATGATCAGGAAGTGAAAATCTTTAAAATAATGGCGGAAACAGATATGCCGAGGCGGGCAGCTATGCCGCAACCGAACACCGAGACCTTTCATCATTGGGAGGTGGCAGGAACTTCCCATGTCGATATTCCATTTGAAATCGAATGGTCAAAAGTAAGGTTGCTGAGAGACGGGTTGTCATTGGATGATCCAGCTCCGCGTGATCCAGGTTGTGAACTGCCTGCCCTCAGCAGGGTTCCATTTCGTGATGTTATGAATGCCGCTTTTGAACATCTTGTTCATTGGGTGAGGGACGATATTTCTCCGCCTGTTGCTGATCCGTTGCAGGTTGCTCGCATGATGCCGAACTTAACTTTTGCCAGGGACGAGTATGGAAATGTGCAGGGGGGTATCCGCCTGGCAGCACATGTAGTTGCGACGGCCAAAAACACAGGAATGAATACCGGGACAAACCGATTCTGTTTTCTATATGGTTCCCACGAACCATTTGACCAGGGAATACTGGATCGACTCTATCCAAGTCGAGNANCCTATGTGGATGCAGTAAAAGAGGTTGTCAGTCAGAATCTGGAGGATGGGTATATTCTCCCATATGCGGCAGAACGTACAATCAGGGAAGCGGAAGAATCCAGTATCGGCCGTTAAGTCCTCTTCCTACTTAAATTTGGCAGCTAATGCGCTACAGCGTGCTGACCATTGATTTTTGAGAGAATCCTTTTCGTTATATAGCTTGGGGTCCAGCTTAATTATTATCTTGAGACGGGTTTTGTTATTCGCTTCCTGGAATAGCGCAGTAACTCGGCTTTTGCTGCTTCGATGCAGGCTGTCGCTCCAGCTGAATACCAGTTTATTAGGTACGTCCAGTTCAATATATTCGCCANTATGTTCGATTTCAGTACCTTTACGAATAACCTTAAAAGCAAACTCCCCGCCTTTTCTGACTTTATTTTCTAAGCTGACGACTTGCTCCTGCTGAACCTTGGGGCCGAACATCCATTCGCCGATAAAGACAGGCATTAACCACTGGTCAAATACCTTTTGATTGGATGCGTTAACAGTTTTGGTGAGATAAATAGTGGATGGTTTGTNTGTTGGAGCAGGGTTTTGCGATTGCCCCTCAAACATCGAAAGTTGTTCACTGACCATTCTGAGAGTCAGTTACATAGGGGTTTTTTGGTAACAAATTAGCGGTAAGACTGGCTCGTCGGGNAGAAGCTTTTTGGCCATAATTGTCAGCAAGGTACACCAAGATGGAGTTCTCTACGGTTACTTCTAGTTCTTGTAAGCCTTGAGTTTCCTGCATCCAGGTAATCCGGCTTTTCCACACTTCTCGATTTCCCGAGTTCTGCGTAATTATTAGCGCTGAATGGCACTCTGTGCAGGTAGTCTGCACCAGTTCCCAGCCTTCGTTCATAATTAGACCCGTTACCCCATCGATCTCTTGAGCGTTTCCTGGCGTGCTAATCCCATATGGTGTTGCCACTGCCACCAGAGAGATAAGAANGAGACGAGTTAAATTTAGCAAGTGTCGTGACCTTTATACNGCCTGTACAGCTATTCGATGGCAGGCATTATTTAGGTAGCCGCGTGGATTCCATCCAGGCACTACCATTGGCTGAGACTGACCTTGAGCGTCCATTGCTCTGGCCCAGATTTCGTAGTAACCGGGTTCAGGGAACTGCACCCAGGATTGCCAATGTTGCCACGCAAGTCGATTAGATACAGGACGCAGCGCGGTAGGCAGCCAAGTAGTACCAAAATCAATTGAAATAAACACAGCGCTAACTTGGTCGTCACCAGCCCAGGCGTGTCCTCGTACGGGTAACCTTTGGCGATAATCGTGAGTGATCCCGGATTGGGGGGAAGTTGCTAGTGATTTTACTACCATGGATTCAATGATACGCATGTCTTCGTTTGCTACCCGACTACCTGGCGCAACTGGAGCAGCAGGAACTGTGTAAGAGGGCGCAGCCATTTTTTCACCATCATGAACCCGATCCCTTACCGCGATTCGGTTTAGCCATTTCCCGGACACTGATCCTGGCCAGCCTGCGCATACCATACGTAGCGGATACCCATTCTGGAGAGGAAGGTCTTCGCCGTTCATTGCCCAGGCTATGAGAGATTCTCGTTCCATAGCCTTGGTTATTGGTACGCCTCGTGAAATTGGGTCGAGGTCAGGGTTACCGCTGATGTGAGTGTCTGCTCCGTAATAACCGACGTAAAGTGCGTCTTCGGCGACGGCGCAATAATTTAGAACATCTCTGAGCCGCACTCCCGTGAAGGAAGGGCATCCTATAGCTCCAGTGGTCCANTGATTGCCGCTAGCCGCTGGAACGAATTCACTTCTGCCATTGCCACCACATTCTAGTTGTAATTGTAGCGTGACCTCTTCAAAGCGCTCCTTGAGTTCGGAGATCGCAAATGTAGTCGGGCGTAAACAGGATTCTCCGTTAACCTCCAATTGCCAAGTCTGCGGATCAATATTTTCAGGAGGCAGACCATTATTGCGGATAAACATATAGCGATTGGGTGTGACGTCGTCATCCAGCAAATGTGCTGGAGTCTCTGCGTTGATCGGGCGATCATTAAGAATGATAAGGCCTTCTTTCCCTTCGATGCTATTTGGAGCATTGTCAGCGGCAAATGCGGCAGGAATGAGGCCGGCAGGCATAAACCTTCCATAAGGAATCACAGATCCAAGTGCGGCGACCATCGCTGCCAAGCCGCNATTCTTAAGAAAACCGCGGCGAGTCAAAGCACTGGTTTGCCTCCCCCATAGCAGACGATCAGCAGCTATTGGATCTTTGCCGTAAAGTTTATTGATCTCGTAATTCGTTTTGTTCTTCATCGTAAATTTTTCCGCGAGCCACAAAGAGCTGTGGTACAAGTACAACAGTTGAGGAGGAGGGTCAACATCGCTTGGACCAATACATTTCCAGCGAGGTTATCAAATATGCTGAATAAGGTCCAAGTGCAGTCTGATTTAAAGAGGATTAGGTGGTTTCCGCANAAAGTAGTCTGCTTTTCCGTTATCGACTGTTAGGAACTCAGACCAATTCCACGAGCCATTAGTGATGCTGTTATCGAAATAAAAACGAGAAGCACCAGTTCTATCCTGATAAGCATTTGAATCGATCGAGGTACGGGAATATCTTGGTTTATGGTCCTGCGGTTTCTTGTAAAGAAAACCGATGGAAAAACAGAAAGGAAAGCAATCAAGCCAAACAGACCGAGTTTGAGCAGGAACAAGGGGTTAAGTGTATAGAATCCGGCCGGTTTCCCTACCCAAAGCCAAAGTACTAGGCCAAATATGAAGGCGAGGATGGCACTCAGACTATAAATTGTATTCACCTTTGCCAGGTTATAAGCATCTTCATCTTTAATCACGGGTTTGATCCCCATGTTTTTGATGATTAGCGTACCGGCCAAAGTTAAGATGGCCAGGATATGTAGATATCGGAAAAGCGTGTATAGCATGGGCTAATAATACTGGAATTGGGGCGGTTGAGCTTAAATAAGTGCGGTAACTGGCAAAATCTTGGTATGCTTCAGCGTTCTACTCGTCAGGTCGGATACAACTAATAACCGAAAGAACAAAGGTCTGGAGGAAATAATGTCTAGTGACACAAATACACCCCACGTTGGAGCGGAAAACGAGGACCAGCTGGAATCCAGCATGCGCAAAGTTGCCATTACAGCTCTGGCGGGTACCAGTATCGAATGGTATGACTTTTTCCTATACGCAACGGCAGCTGCCCTGGTATTTCCATCAGTATTTTTCTCAGAATTTTCTCCAACNACGGCCCTTATTATGTCATTTTTGACTTTTTCCGCTGGATTTATAGCGAGGCCAGTAGGTGGCATCCTGTTCGCTCATTTTGGAGATCGTATTGGACGCAAGCGCTCACTCGTTATAGCCCTAATGGTTATGGGTGTGGCATCAACATTGATTGGGCTATTGCCTACTTACGCAACAATTGGTGTTGCTGCACCGATCATGCTGACGCTATTGCGTTTTATCCAGGGTCTGGCAATCGGCGGTCAGTGGGGTGGTGCCATGTTGCTAGTCACCGAGAGCGCGCCGGCAGACCAACGTGGTTGGTATGGTGCTTATGCGCAGGCAGGAGCGCCGGTCGGAGTCATTCTGGCCAATTTGGCCTTTATTATTATCAGCAGATCAGTCTCGGATGAATTTTTCATGGCCTGGGGTTGGCGTATTCCCTTCTTAGCTAGTGTCGCATTAATAGGTATCAGCATGTACGTGCAACTAAACATTGGAGAAACCAGAGCCTTTAAGGAACTAGAGGCACAGAGAGAAAAACGCCTGCTTGAAACAACAGCCTCCCACGAACCCGTAAAGCGTTCCCCGGTGCTGGAGGCAATTCGCAAATATCCCAAGCGAATAGCATTGGCGGCCGGAGCCTTTCTGTCAGTCCAAGTGTCTTTTTATATATTGATTGCATTTATCATCGCTTACGGAACCGACCCGAACGGTGTCAACATGACCCGCGATACCATGCTGGCTGCTCTACTGGTTGCCTCGGCACTCCAGATACCCGCCCAGTTTTGGGCGTCAGGGTATTCAGATCGTCATGGACGGCGCGGTATATTCATGCTGGGCGCCATTCTCACGGGAGTCTGGGCATTCGCCCTGTTTCCATTGGTGGACACCGGTAATTTTGCGCTAGTGGTACTGGGTATCTGCGGTGGGCTGGTATTTCTAGGCTTCATGTATGGGCCACAGGCTGCGTTCTTTACAGAATTGTTCAGCACTGAAGTACGCTATTCAGGTGCTTCTCTTGGGTATCAGGTAGGGGCCATTCTGGGTGGAGCATTCGCCCCTACGATTGCCACATTTCTGTGGACGGAATATGCCGTAGTCTGGGTTTCAGNCTATATTGCTTTNGCTTCAGCATTGACCCTGTTATCAGTATCGATGTTAACGGAGACTTACAAAACGAATCTGTCTGATACTGAGTAAGGAAAATCAGTATTGCACATTAAGTTGACGTTAAATAAGAGGAATAGAGATTGGGCATAAAGGATTGTCATAACACTGCTGATTTTCGCCGATTAGCTAAAAAAAGACTACCGGCACCATTGTTTCATTATATCGATGGAGGAGCTGACGACGAGGTGACNCTGAGGCGTAACACAGAAGCTTTTGACAATTGTCGGTTAATACCAAACGCTTTGGCAGACCTCACGGGTATGGACCTCAGTATCAATGTGCTGGGCCAAGACATAGATTGGCCGGTTTTCTGTTCACCCACCGCAATGAGTCGCTTATTTCATCATGAAGGTGAGTGTGCGGTGGCTCGTACTGCTCACAAACATAAAACAATGTATAGCCTCTCGTCGTTGTCCACTACCAGTATTGAAGAAATTGGTGCGAGCACACCGGGGCCAAAATGCTTCCAGTTATATATCCATAAGGACCGCGGTTTAAGCTGGGATTTTATTGACCGCTGCAAGGAGTCGAATTTTTCAGCGATGTGCCTTACCGTCGATACGCTGGTGGCAGGTAATCGCGAGAAGGACCTCTATACAGGGATGATAATTCCACCAAAATTTACGTTGAAAAGCTTGCTAAGTTTTGCAACACACCCAAGCTGGAGCCTGAATTATTTGCTTCGTAAGAAATTCGAATTGGCTAATGTAGCAGACAAGATCCAGGAAGGCAGTGGTAAGTTGACTTCTGTAGTAGGTTATATGAATAGCCAATTCGATCGTTCAATTACCTGGGAAGATGCTCGGCAGGCGATACAGCGCTGGGGTGGACCGTTCGCTATAAAGGGAGTGATGTCAGTTGAGGATGCGCAAAGGTCGGTAGATATTGGAGCTAGCGCTGTAATGATCTCCAACCACGGAGGCCGACAACTAGACGGTTCTACTGCCCCTTTCGATCAGTTAGGCCCTATAGTTGACGCGGTCGGTGACAAAATTGAAGTCATTGTCGATGGTGGTGTACGACGCGGTACTCACGTACTCAAGGCTCTGGCAATGGGCGCTAAGGCCTGCATGGTCGGCCGCGGCTACCTTTATGCCCTGGCAGCTGGAGGTGAGGTAGCTGTTGATCGAGCCCTTACTCGCCTGCGAGATGAGATAGAACGCGACATGATTCTCATGGGCTGTTCTTCTCTCGAAGAACTTGATCGTTCAAAATTGCATTTTGACTGAAATGTTTAAAATTTTCTGCACCGAATGGGGAAAAGAGATAGGACCGGGNAAGCGATCTAGAGCAAGAAAAACAACCTACTCCCATCTGTTTTGGCAGATAGTTTGAAACGTATCTGTAAGTGTAATTAATTTCAAAAGGTTTTTTCCAGCAGAGAAAGACAACGAGATCCTATATATGATTCTTGCTGCGCCATGGAGCTTAACAATGTTTGTCGGGGATAACAGTGGCCTCATCATCCNATAATGGAGNCGCAAAGGACTCTACAATGAAAGGTCCACGAGATTCGCTGTGGCCCAATTACAGCCCGCCGGAAGAGCTGGTATTTAGTCATGGTAAGGGCAGTGAGCTGTATACGTTAGAAGGCGATGTGTATCTAGACTTTTTGTCGGGGATTGCTGTGACCAGTTTCGGCCATGCCCATCCNCACCTTGTTGCGGCTCTTAATGAACAGGTAGGCAAACTCTGGCATTTATCCAACGTATTTAGGATACCCGCTGCTGAGCAACTGGCCGATCGACTAACCGAGAACAGTTTTGCTGATAAGGTATTCTTTGCAAATTCCGGGACCGAAGCAGTAGAGGCGGGTATCAAAGCTATTCGCGGTTATCAGGCCGCTTGTGGCTGTAGAGATCGCTACCGGATTATTGGGTTTACCGGAAGTTTTCATGGTCGGACCCTGGCGGCACTGGCAGTAGCTGGTAATAAATCTCAAATGAAGGATTTCATCCCGATGGATTATGGATTCGACCAAGTGGAGTGGGAGAACTTGGAGCTTCTCAAACAAACGATCGGACCGAATACAGCTGGCATCATACTTGAGCCTGTGCAGGGTGAAGGAGGAATACGTCCGATCAGTGCCGGATTCATGAGAGAGGTCAAAACTCTCTGCGAAGAGCATGGATTGGTGCTAATGCTGGATGAAGTGCAATGCGGCATCGGGCGCACTGGAAAGTTATTTGCTCACCTACATAGTGGCGTCGAACCAGATGTTATGGTCCTAGCGAAGGGGTTAGGTGGTGGTTTTCCAGTTGGGGCCTGTCTGACGACAGAAGCCATCGGTAACGCTATGGTGGTGGGAACTCATGGCAGTACCTTCGGTGGAAATCCCTTAGCCATGGCAGTAGGTAACGCAGTGATGGATTTGCTGCTTGAATCCGGTCGGTTAAATGAAGTAGCGCGTAAAGCCAATTATTTTAGAAAGCACCTACAGAAGCTGGTCGAGGGTTTCCCAGAGGTTCTTGCTTCGGCACACGGTCTTGGCCTGATGATAGGCCTTAAGTGTAAGGTGGCCAACACAGACATGCTCAATAAGCTACGTGAAAAGAAATTAGTCGTCGGTACATCCGGTGAAAATATGCTTCGATTGCTCCCTCCTCTCAATGTTTCCGATGAGCACTTAGATAAAGCATTAGGAATTATCGAGGAAACCTTACAAGAATTTCAGAGCACCTAAATTTTGTTATATTGATAACTAGCTATGAAATATTTTGTTGTGTAACAGAAGTTAATTGAAAAGGGCCTGACATACGGAGAAGATTCTTAACTACTTTATAGGTGTTGGCAAACCAATGAATATAGAAATTACCTATTGTCGCGAATGAAACTATAAACCAGAGGCCGACCGTGTGTCGGCCGAAATAAAGCAAGCGTTTGGTATTGATGTTGTATTGGTTCCCGGAAGCGGTGGAGTCTTTGATGTAAAAAAAGACGGGGAACTGATCTTTTCCTCACAGGGATGCGGTAGATTTCCCGGAAAGGACGAGATAGTCAGTTTCCTGACTTCCTAATACGACTCACTAACTCGGGTTTTCTGCGATGTGATGTTTAGGGTCCACTGGACGCATCAGAGCATTACTGATCAGTGCAATTCCCAGTAACGCGGCCATCAGTACCATGGTCGAATTATAGATNCCACTGGTTGGGTCGGTCGTTCCAGCCGGTGCTATCTCCATCAGCCTAGCTATTGTTACAGAGTTCTGTGCTACTAAGGCTTCTAGTTGGTCAATGCCCGCTCCAAATGCAGTCTGGAAGGCGGCGGGATCGATCGATGTAACTAACTCATTGATAGCATTGTTAACTGAACTCTCTCTGAGCGAGGTGATTGCGAGCGGCCCTAGTACCCCGGCTGTACTCCAGGCGGTTAACAGGCGCCCGTGAATACCACCAACGTACTTAGTTCCAAAGATATCAGCCAGGTAAGCAGGAATAGTGGCAAACCCGCCACCATACATAGTGAAAATAATCATGGTAGCTGCATAAAAATAGATCAGCCAGACAACTGATGGGCTCACACTAACTTGGGCGGCGGTAAAAGGGACGGATAGGTAGAGTACGATCCCTAAAAGGAAGAATACCCAATAGGTGTTGCGCCTGCCGATGTAGTCAGATGCGCTGGCCCAGATAAATCGGCCCACCATGTTGAATGCGCTAATCATTACCACATAAGTTGCAGCGAAAGCTGTATCTACTATATGGGGAAGAGATGAACCAAAGATTTCGGTGATCATAGTTCTAGCCACGCCGAGAACACCTATGCCTGCAGTTACATTGAAACAAAGCACTATCCATAATTGATAAAACTGTCGGGTTTTCAATGCTTCATCAATGTGTACGTTATGACTTGAAATGAGAGCACCTCTTTCTTCCTGACTTGGTTCTTTCCAGCCCGAGGGTTTCCATCCTTCAGCAGGGATACGATAGGAAAAAGCAGCGATTAGCATAACCACCAAGTAGATAAGACCAATAACCAGGAAAGTCTCAGCAACGCCCGAAGCCCCTGTATCAACTAAATAGACGCCTTCCGGTCCGGGTACCGTCATATCTCTTACTTCCGCAGCGCCTATTACTACGACCTCCTGGAGAGTGCCGCTAATTTCGGCAAAACGACGACCAGCCTCTGTCACTAGATTTACATCCGATACATTGCCTAGGTATTCAGGTGCGCGGTAGAACATGCGAATAAAGAATTCCTTCATAGGCGCCCCGATCATCGCTCCGCCACCGAAACCCATTATCGCCATACCCGTAGCCATACCGCGACGATCTGGAAACCAGCGAATAAGCGTACTAACAGGTGACACGTAGCCCATGCCCAAGCCGCATCCGCCAATCACGCCATATCCTAAATATAGCAACCATAGTTGATGGGTAAGAATTCCTAAACTACCTACGATATAGCCTCCTCCCCAGCAAAAAGCGGCTACTACTCCAACTTTTCGTGGTCCAGCTTCCTCGAGCCATTTTCCAGCAAAAGCTGCGGCTAAACCCAAAGACACTATAGCAACAGTGAATACCCACACTACCGCGCTCAGGCTCCAATCATCGGCAGCGCTGGTAACCACACCTTGGATGCGCGTTAGAGGAGGGTTGTATATGCTCCAGGCATAGACCGACCCTATACAAAGGTGGATTGCCACAGACGCCACTGGGACACGCCACCTGTTGTAATCAGCAGGAGCTGTTATGCGTTCTTTGGAGAGAAGTCCGGCCATTTTGGATTCCTTGCTATCATATTCTTCAAAAGACAGTCTTTTTTATTTTTGTAGACTATAAAACTAGCGTATTCACCGGAATCTGTAAAAGGTAACCGTTATTATTGTTTATCGTTGGAAAAGATAAGAAAATT
>PARV01000045.1 GCA_002712055.1 Gammaproteobacteria bacterium
CTTTATTACCTTGATATTGGAAGGGTGTTCTGGTATAAAACGCGATCTTTTTACCCTTGGGATTTGACGGGGAAGTCAAATAATTCGAAGGGTTGTAGATTGCTTTAGATTAGATTCCTTTGGGCAGGATAAAGAGGCAGAAAGATGTCTAGGCACTGTATGGTAACAGGCAAAAAGCCTGCTTCAGGTAACAATGTTTCGCACGCGCACAATAAGACCAAGCGGCGATTCTCACCCAATATTCACACTCATCGCTTTTGGGTGGAATCTGAGAGTCGCTTTGTGAAACTTCGTGTTTCCACCAAAGGAATGCGGATTATTGATAAACTTGGTATAGACGCAGTATTAGTTGATATCCGCTCCAATGGCATGCGAGTGTAGGTTCTGAAAATTAGAGGGTGAAAAAGGGCTAATCTATACAGGCGTAAAAATATGAGAGAGAAAATCAAATTAGTATCAAGCGCTGGGACCGGTCACTACTACACAACGGATAAAAACAGGCGAACTATGCCAGACAAGATAGAGATCAAGAAGTTTGATCCAGTAGTACGCAAGCATGTGATCTACAAAGAATCTAAGATCAAGTAGATCCAATTAATCTCGTTCCACAAAAATGCCGGTATTTTCCTTTCGAAGTACCGGCAATTTTATTGGCTCTGTGAGAGCTTAAGGAGTAATTACTTAAGCCGACTAAGTTGTCGTGCTAGTCGTTCTGTCTTTGCTAATAATTTTGGGTCTTCTTCGAATTCTATCTTCAGTTTACCCACCGTCGTTGAAACTGTTCCGTATCGTTTGAGCTTGAACATTTGGGCAATGGATTGCAGGGTTACTGCAGAAAGCTCTTGGCATAAATACATCGCAACCCAACGGGGCACATTTTTTGATCCTGGGCCTCGAGCAGCTCTGTAGATACTCGCCTCCGATACTTTGAACCGACTCGCAACTGCGGAAACAATCTTCTTGCATGAAGGGCGCCACCTGGCATTGGCGCCTCTAGACCTACCTCGTATGGAATCTGCTGAGCGCTTCTTTTTCGCCGCCTTGTAGAACTTGTCATCTCCCATGATTGACGGCAGATTTTTCTTGCCATAAAAATGAGAAAATTCATCATCTATACCCTGTGCGAGGTATCTCTTATAAGCTACAGGCCGCTTTGCAGTTACAACTCGGAGCTGTCTTAGAGTGTCGTCCCGCTTGAACCAGTTCGGGGGTTTGGCTTTGCGCGTAAAGTAGGTGTAGCTGCTATAAGGGTACGTGTTTCGGGCTGACGCCTTGACTTTAGAATGAATGTAGCGAGAGAGGGGAAGCAAGTATTTATCAGCTTGCACAAGCACTGCTTTGTACCGACCCCTAAATAAAGAGCCCGCTATCCCCCTCATAGATTGATACTGTTGCGTATAAAGTCCGTCGATTTGGCGCATAAACCGGCTTAGATTGGCCTCAGGTGTTTTAATCACCAAATGGAACTGGTTGCGTAATAAGCAGTATGCATGCACTTCGACATTCAATCGTGAACAGGTATCTCCTAGAGCTTCAAGGAAAGCCTCAAAATATTTTGCAGAAGGGAATATACGTTGATTTTCGAAGCCGTAATTAGATACGTGATAAGTCGCGTCGGGATATTCTATTCGAAGAGGTCTGGCCATTTTTAATTCTCTGATTTATACATAAATAGAATTAGATCTGACCCAGCTTTAGGCCAAGTCGTATAGTTATCTCAATTACACAAGCCCGTCAATATAATTAACATTGATGTAATACAAATTAATTCAATCTAAAACACAGCACAAAAAACGCTATTTTGTGTCACTGTGATTGCACGGCTAAATATTGTAAATTAAAGCGAGGCTTGACCCCTTTTTAAAAAGGTCGGTACCCTTAATTAGCGATATGCTGTAATAATCACTCTTTTTGGCGCGGGTAACCCTTCGATAGTTTTATTATCGTCGTCTCTGTCCAATGCATCGCTTAAAGACTCAAAGGGCATCCAGTCCGTACTTCGTTGTTCCTCTATAGTCGTTATTGATTCATTAATTATTTCGGCATTAGCGTAACCACAGTGATCAAGCCAATCGAGTATCGTAGGTATACTTGGAATAAAACGTATTTTGGGCATGCGTGCGTAGGTTCCTGGGGGCATCAAACCTGACTCTACTCCGTTATCTTCATCAACATAAAGCGTTTCCAGAACTAGTTGTCCGCCGGGTCTCAAGCACTGCCGCAGTTGGGACAGGTGTTTAATAGGCGACTGTGAATGATAGATTACGCCCATGGAAAACACGTTGTCGAATTCTTCCAATGGTAGGGGTAACTGCCTTAAATCTGCTGGAATCACAAAGACGGGAAGGTCCGGCACAAATTGTTTTAACGCCCAAAATTGTGCCACGTAGGGGATATGATGTTCGATTCCGATAACCAGCTTAGCGCCGGCTTCAAGCATGCGGAAGCCGTAATACCCGTTGCTGCAGCCGACATCGAGTACAATACGGTCTTGAAGAGAGCCTATTTTTTCATGTAAACGGTTCCATTTAAGATCTGACCGCCATTCACTATCTATAGTAATACCAAAAACACTGAATGGTCCTTTGCGCCAAGGGATAAATTCGCGAAGCTGATCATGGAGTATGGCTCGCATGCCTTCATCGCAATCAGTAGCGGTTCCCAGGCGAACTTTGTTACCGAGTTCAACGCTTGAGGGTGAAAGCTCCGGTAGCGCAGCTAGCCGCTTACGCCATCTTCTAAAGTCCCCGTATTTAATGCTTTCCAGATAAGTATCAGAGAGCAGAGGTGCTAATGGCTGTAGGTTGGAGCGGGCGATCATTAGTTGAAGCGGTTTAAGATTCACTTTATAGGCTTATTTGAATGCAACCATGGAGGCGAAATTTAAGCACTGAAACCAGACATCGAAGGAACTAAACCCAGTTTGAATGAGTCTGTTGCGATGGGTATCGATAGTCTCCGGTATCAAAACGTTTTCGAGGGCGTTGCGTTTCTGGCTGATTTCCAGTTGGCTGTATCCCATGCTCCCCTTAAAATTGTGGTACAGGTCTACAAATAAAGAATTAAGCTTTTTGTCAGGGAAACGTATTTTTTCTGAGAGGATTAGAATACCTTTCGAATTCATGCCAGCAAATACCCTCTCAATCAAGCGATTTCGTTCGCTTATCTCTATGAACTGTAAGGTAAAATTTAACACAACGACTGAGGCGTTGAATATTTCTGTAGCCAGTATGTCTTCACAGCGGCATTCAATAGGGGCCATCGTTATGTCAAGTGAAGCTCTTTTCTTCTCCATTCGGCTGATCATTGCTGGGGAATTGTCTATTGCCACAATTGAGCAAGGGGTGCTTGGAAGTTGCTGCGCGATAGCAAAAGTAGTACCTCCTAGGCTACAACCGAGATCGTAGATTTTAGAATTTGCCTGGGTGTAGCTTTCTGCCAATATCGCGACCATGGCTACAATCGAGCTGTAACCCGGTACTGATCGATTGATCATGTCTTCGAAGACATCAGCGACTTTTTCATCGAACACGAAGTCACCCGGGAGCATCTGTTCGGCGAATAGTCGATCTTTTTTACGATTAGGAGCGTTCATAAAAATTTATTTAATGCATAGTGATTTGCCATAAGGATTTGAGACCCAATAAATAACAAAAAATCCCATAAAATTATTGTGAAGCGAAAGATATTGGCTTATTTTACGCATCCCGAGGATTTTATCCGGTTGCACATTATCCGGTAATGTATGTCACTTTCAAACACCAGCGCTTCAAAGCTACTGGTCGAAAATTTATCGCTGTTGAAAAACTTGAGTTATGACAATGGCGCACTTGATTTGGCGTGCGGAGCCGGTAGGAATGGGTTGCTACTAGCCAGCGATAATATCCCAGTCACGTTTGCAGATTGTAATGGGGCAAAGCTGGCAATACTAGCGGGTGAGCTTCGAAGCCGCAGGCTAGATGGAGTCTGCTGGCAAGTTGATCTCGAAGCTACCGGCCGTGATCCGTTGGAGCATAAGCGGTTTGATCTAATACTTGTGTTTAACTATCTCCATCGGCCTTTGATGGCGTCGATCCGGCAAGCTTTAAGGCCAGGCGGCCTGATTATGTACGAGACGTTTACAACACACCAGTTGGAGTTTGGCAAACCCACGAACCCGAATTACCTTCTAAGACCAGGTGAGTTGTTAGGGTCTTTCAATGAATGGGAAGTTGAGCTCTATTTTGAAGGTGAACGACAGTCCACCCAAAAAGAGAGAAGGTGCGCAAAGGCAAGTTTGATTGCCAGAAAGCCGAAGCAGGAATAGAGATAGTCAGTATACAAATGTATGAATGAATCAAAAATTATGCCACTGAACTATCGGGCTATAAGGCAGAAATCGCAACAGTTTTTCGGTTACGAAGTACTTAGAAGTAGCCGCAAGACACTGGCACTTTACATTTCTCATAGAAGGATTCTGGTCAGGTGCCCTCATCGTGCGACCCGGAAAGAAGTCCAGGACTTTGTAAACGGCAATCAGAAATGGATCCAGATTCGGCTGCAGGAAGAATCGATTAAGGAAAAAGAAAGTCTGAAAATTGAAAAAGGCGGAAAGATATTCTATCGGGCGAGGGAATTAACCATAGAGTATAAAGAAGGCCGCAAGCAGCGTATTCTGATCAATGGTGATCGATTTATCATTCAGGGGCATAAACTCAATGCTGCGAAGGCTAAGGTGCAGGTGGAAGACTATCTCATTGACAAGGCCAGTGAGTACATTATACCTAGAGCCCGCGGGCTAGCCAGATATCTGGGGGTAGATCGAAGGATTAGGGAAATCAAGCTCAGGAAGACAAAGTCGAAATGGGGGCATTGTACCGCTGCAGGAGTTATTCAGTACAATTGGTTAATTATGCTGGCACCCTATAGCATTATCGACTATATGATTGCTCATGAAATTTGTCATCTCGTACGCATGGATCACTCGACAAAATACTGGGATATGGTCGAATCAATATGCCCGAACTACAGGTATTACATTGACTGGCTTAAGGAGCACGAGCACCGCTTCTGGTTCTAAGAAGCAGACTTGCTGAATAGTAAATCCCACACATCATAGCCCAGCCGTTTTCCGCGCCGCTCGAATTTTGTTTCCGGACGCTTTGGGCATTCCCAGTAATTACTGGAACCGTTTTCATTTACAAGGCCTTTAGACTGCTCCAAAATTTCCAACATCTGTTCAGCATAGGGCTTCCAGTCTGTCGCTAGGTGTAATATCCCACCAGGTTTTAGTTTCTCAGTTAGCAGAGCAACGAAGTTTGATTGAATCAGCCTGCGCTTTTGGTGTCGCTTCTTTGGCCAAGGGTCGGGGAAAAGTATAAATATCTTGTCGATGGAGTTTGATTCAAAGCAATTCATCATTGCCTCTTTGGCGTCTTGGCAGATTATCCAGAGATTTTTAAGATCGTTTTCTGCAATGTGGTGCAACAGCTTGCCGATGCCTGGTCGGTGTACCTCGATCCCGACGAAGTTTTTTGTGGGCTCGTCGGTGGCCATCTGAAGAAGGGTGTCTCCCATGCCAAACCCAATTTCGACACTGAGTGCCACGTTTTTAGGAAACGAGAAACAATCGGGCCGAGACAAAGTTCGACTATTGAGAACATAGCTTTCCCAGTGCGTCTGAATCGCTTTACGTTGAGAATTCGTAAGTCTTCCGGACCTGATGACGAAACTGCGAATTGGTCTATTGCTTAGGGGATTTTTTGTAAACACCGCGAGACTTGATTTTATCGGGCTACCTGTGGGTCTGCTAATTGGTAATTAGAAAAAGGCGCCGTCTATCGGTGAAGATGCACTCGCATATAGTCGGCGGGGCATTCTACCAGCTAAGAAAGCTTCTCTGCCTGATTCTATTGCTTTCTTCATAGCTGAAGCCATTAGCGCTGGGTTTTTTGCTTCCGCTATTGCTGTGTTCATAAGCACACCGTCACAACCAAGCTCCATGGCTATGCTGGCATCCGAAGCGACTCCTACTCCCGCGTCCACAATAATAGGCACTTTAGCGTTTTCCAGGATTAACCGTATATTGAGTGGATTTCGAATTCCTAAGCCTGATCCGATTGGAGCACCAAGTGGCATTACGGCAAGACAACCAGCTTCCTCTAGGCGGATGGCCATCAGTGGGTCGTCACTAGTGTATACCATTACATCGAAGCCATCTTTGACTAGCTGTTCTGCAGCTATAAGGGTTTCGGTGACATTTGGGTACAATGTTTTTTGATCGCCTAATACTTCAAGCTTCACTAGCTTGTGTCCATCCAATAATTCTCTGGCCATCTGACAAGTACGAACTGCATCTTTAGCGGTATAGCAGCCAGCTGTATTAGGGAGGATCGTGTACTTCTCGGGCGAGATGACATCTAGTAGGCTGGGTTCCTCACTGTTCTGTCCCAAATTCACGCGACGAATTGCCACAGTAATAATTTCAGCACCACTCTTTTCCAGAGCTATCAGGTTCTCCTGGAAATCCCTATATTTCCCACTACCGATGATTAGGCGGGAATTATAGGTTTTACCGGCGAGGTTGAGTGGTTTATCGACTATGTTGTTACTCATGGCTGCTTTCCAACTTTCTGACAGGGCAGAGATGCTCATCCGCCGCCGATTGCTTGTACGATTTCAATGGTGTCTCCATTGCTAAGCTGGTGTTGGCAAAATTGACTCTTGGGGACGATTTTGCCATTGAGCTCAATTGCAACCCTCCCCTTACCGACCTTCAACTGTTCTAATAATTGATAGAGATTGATATTGTTGTCAAGTTCATGGGAATTGCCATTTACAGTGACATGCATGATGCTTTCTCTATTTACGCGGCGAGCGTTTACTGATTGCAAACCAAAATAAAGCTCCCCAACCAGCCAGGAACAGGGAACCTCCTATTGGAGCAATAGCGCCGAACCAACTGATCTCGCTGAGGCTAAGAATATAAAGACTCCCAGGGAAAAGCAGTATACCAAGCAAGAACAACCATGCACTCACGTTCAGTAGTTTTTCGCCGGGGTAATGTAACGAAAGTATCGCCGTTCCAAACAATGCCAATGCGTGATACATATGGTATTCGACACCGGTGTTAAATGTATTGAGTAAGTCCGGGGCCATAATTTGTTCCAGACCGTGGGCACCGAATGCGCCAAGGGTAACTGCTACGAAACCATTAGCACTGGCAATAGCGATTAACTGTTTTGTCATTGCAGTTACATTGTGGGGCGGAAGGTCGAGGGATTCAAGTTCAGTCTTACTAGGCAAATCAGAGTCAAAAAAAGCCGCGATAATTTCGCGGCTATCTCGGTTAATCTAAATACTCAACAAACGATATAAATCAGGCTGTCATGTGGGCCTTGATCTTGTTCATGGCATTTTTTTCCAGTTGACGAATTCGCTCTGCTGAAATGCTGTATTTCTCGGCTAAATCATGCAGTGTCGCTTTGTTATCACCTAACCAGCGACTTTGGAGAATATCTTTGCTGCGCTCATCTAGCTCATTCATAGCCAGATTCAAGCTGGCATTGGTGACCTCTTCCCACTCTGCTTCCTCGAGGTTATGTGCCAGGTCGGAGCCATGATCTTCGAGGTAGTACGCAGGAGCTTTATAAGCAGCATCGTCATCAGCATTGACGTCGGCGTCGAATGGAGCATCATAGGCACTCATTCGGCCTTCCATCTGGCGAACAACTTTTTCATCGACCCCTAGATCTTTCGCGACTGCTTGAGCTTCCTCGTTGTTTAGCCAGCCAATACGTTTCTTGGAGCTACGTAGATTGAAGAATAGTTTGCGCTGAGCTTTAGTAGTGGCGATCTTTACGATGCGCCAGTTGCGCAAGATATACTCGTGCATTTCTGCCTTGATCCAGTGCACAGCGAAGGAGACAAGGCGCACTCCGACTTCTGGATTGAATCGTTTAACAGCCTTCATCAAGCCAACATTACCTTCCTGGATAAGGTCTGCCTGAGAAAGTCCGTAGCCGGAATAGGTTTTAGCCATATGTACAACGAAGCGCAGATGGGCCATTACTAGCTGGCGGGCGGCGTCAACGTTATCTTCGTAGTAATACTGGTTGGCAAGCTCACGCTCCAGCTCGGGAGTCAATACGGCGATACCGCTAACGGACGTAATATATGCCGTTAGATCGCGACCCGGAGCTATGGGATCGATTACTTGTAAACCCTTTCCAGTGCTCATATTCCTTTGTACCTGTTTATTGGCCCAACTGACCGGCCATCCGGACGCGCATTCTAGCATTCATTAGCCTTCTCTGCTATTGGACGCTATCAAAGTCGCTGATCCGCAGTCTTTAGAGACTTAGCTACCCCAGTATCATTAAATGGTAGCAATGACCCATTTAAAATGTCTTCTCCCCCTAAATTGGGGGCTGCTTGTCCAATTTTCAATACCTAGCAGCATATTTTTTCAACTTTAGTGTAATATTTTAAAATGTTGATTATTAAGGACTTTATATCAAGAGAAGAAACCATGATTATTGTTTAAACGCATTATCGGAAAATCCAGAAACGCAGCTGAATCCTCGAAAGGCTAAGTTTAATAGAAAAGGTGCCTCTGAATCCGAGGCTATTTAGGTTAGTAAGCAATTACTGACATAAATCGCTAGTGATTCCAGAGCTGTTCAAGAAGGAATATAGTAATTTCCTGTTCGATTACTAGCGGCGTTGAAACAGGTCTTTCCGCATCACTCAACAAAAAGCGCGGCTACAAACTGATGAGCCTCGAAGGGTCTAAGGTCGTCGACCTGTTCTCCCACACCTATAAACCGAATAGGTAGGCCTAACTCCTTGGCAATCGCAAAAACCACACCCCCCTTTGCAGTGCCATCCAGCTTAGTTAGGGCTAACCCTGTAAGATTCATCGAGGAATGAAAACTCTTAGCCTGGCTAAGCGCGTTTTGTCCGGTGGTCGCATCAAGAACAAGTAGGATTTCATCAGGTAGTCGTTCGTTCTGTTTCCTAAGCACACGCAAGATCTTCTCTAGCTCTTTCATAAGATTGTCTTTTGTATGCAGTCGCCCTGCCGTGTCTGCTATCAGCACATCAACATCTTTTGCTTTAGCAGATTGGTAAGCGTCGAAGATAACGGAAGCGCTATCTGCTCCTGTTGGCTGCCCTACCACTGGAACGCCGTTATCATCACCCCATATCTGCAACTGTTCAACTGCTGCGGCTCGAAAGGTATCGCCGGCAGCCAACATGACTTTTTCCCCTTTAGATTGATAATATTTTGCTAACTTACCAATAGTTGTAGTTTTGCCAACGCCATTTACCCCAACTATCAAAATCACAAAAGGTTTGTAACTGCTGTTGACATGAAGTGGCATTTCGCAAGGATCAAGAATCATTTCTAGTTCAACCCGAAGAGCATGTAAAAGTTCAGTCGGATCTGAAAGCTGTTTGTGATTGAGTCGTTGTTTTAGATTGGAGATAATCTGATCGCTTGCTTCGATTCCAACATCAGCGGACAGTAAATGGGTTTCTATATCTTCCAAAAAACTCGCATCAATGGTTTTCTTGCCAAAGGCTAAAGCTTGAATACCCCCGCTAATCCTACCCCGGGTATGGCTGAGTCCATTAATTAGCCGTGAGAAATAGTCAGGGGCGTTGGCTTCAGGATTAACGCCTTCCACTCTTCCTGAAACGTTTCCTGGGTTCTCAGAGGAATTCCCTAGAGATTTCTTTTTCTTTTTAATTCCAAACATCGGAAGCACTCTGTAAGCGATAACCCTTTGCCCGTTATGCTACCACCACATAGGCAGTGGTTACATAAATACGGGAGGGGGCAATTAGCTGTATTTTTTGCCAAGCCTTGCTAGGCTTGCAAATAGCCGGTAGCAGCAATTGAAGTATAATGAAAAGACTGAAAACAGGCAGACAAAACTCTCTCCGAATTATCGGTGGCTCTTTGCGCAGAAGGAAGATAACTTTTCCGGATACTGAGGGGCTGAAACCTACATCAGACAGAGTTCGGGAGACGTTGTTCAATTGGTTGCAGGATAGTATTAAGGCTAGTACGTGTATAGACTTGTTTGCAGGTAGCGGAGCACTGGGTATAGAAGCGCTTTCCCGTGGTGCCGAGCGTGCAGTATTCATTGAAAAGGATACAGCTGCAGCCAAAGCAATCGAGCAGAACCTAAACCGATTGGGATTAGAAACTGGCGAAGTTACCAAGTGTGAGGCTATACGTTGGCTGCAGACGACTAAGTTGGTAAAAGCTAAATTTACCATCGCCTTTATCGATCCCCCATTTGTCGACGATATCTGCCAAGTATGCAACCAGCTTGCTAATAGCGATTTTCTCCAAGTAAGTGGCAAAATTTATATAGAGTCTGGGGCGCAGCTGCCGGAAGCAGACTTGCCTGGGAATTGGATGAAGCTCAAACAAAAAAAGGCTGGCCAGGTTCATTATTATTTGTTTGAAAATTGCGCGGTTTTTTAAAAATGCCAAGTGGCGCCCAAAAAAAAGAGTTTGAGCCAGCATGGTGGTTGCCAGGCGGCCATATTCAAACTCTCTATCGGAAATTCTCGCCCATAGAAACAGTGAGACAGGTACGCCAACGAATTGAGTTAAAAGATGGCGATTTTATAGATCTCGACTGGGCCGAAAATATCGCTGTTGTAGACAACACAACAGACATGATAGTTGTCATCTTACATGGGTTGTGTGGTTGCGCGGGCTCTTCTTACGTTTTATCTCTTCAGAGATTACTTAGCGAAAATGGAATACCCAGTGTCGCAATGAACTTCCGAGGTTGCAGTGGTGAGGTTAACCGTAAAGCACAAGCATACCATTCTGGGGTCTCGGAAGACGTTGAAGAGGTATTTTCCAGTTTATCTCACCTGCACCCTGAGAAAAACTTTGCTTTTGTTGGGTATTCACTAGGAGGAAATGTTCTACTTAAATGGCTGGGAGAATGCTCTGGGAATTCGAGGGTAAAGAAAGCGGTTGCTATTTCCACGCCATTTTCCTTGTCGTATTGTTCACAAGCGATGTTAAGGGGATTAGGCAGGCTGTATGGAAGATATTTTGTGAAAAAGTTGCTAGCCGATTTCAGTACTAAGAAATTCCATTTTCAACAAATCGTTAATCGGGATCAATTAAGTAAAATACAACAACTGGGAGAGCTAAGTGATATTTCTTCGATATGGGAATTTGATGACAAAATTACAGCACCCTTACATGGCTTTAAAGATGCTGAAGACTACTATAACAAGTGCAGCAGTATTTGTTTTCTAGATAGCATTAAAACACACACATTGTTGATTCAAAGCCAGAATGATCCACTTGTACCTTTATCCGCTATTCCTCTTAGGGGGAAATTAGTACCTCACATAAATTTACAACTAAGTAAAAAAGGCGGTCATGTTGGATTCATATCCGGTCGGCGCGATCATTGGCTAGAGCGAAGAATTCTGCAATTCATTCAAGTCTAATCTAACATTCACAACACAATTGTAGGGGCAGTGCCAATTCGCTAGAATGCGGGACAGCCAAAAAATACCCGAACCTAGGGGTACTTCATGAAAGTAGCAGTTTATCCCGGCACATTTAATCCCATCACTAATGGGCACACTGACCTTGTTGAGCGCGCTGCAGGGTTGTTTGATAAGATTATTGTTGCCGTGGGAACCAATCGACAGAAAAATAACTCGCTTTCCACTGAACAACGGGTCGAGCTTGCTGCCGAAGTACTTGGTCATTTGACGAACGCAGAAGTTACGGCCTTTGACGGGCTGTTGACTGACTTCGTTAGGCAGCGAGAAGCAAATATTATTTTGCGTGGATTACGCACCGTGGCTGATTTCGAATATGAATTCCAGTTGGTTGGGATGAATCGAGCCATGGACCCAAGTATTGAAACCGTGTTCCTTGCACCCGCTGAGCACTTGTCATATATCTCATCAACATTGGTGAGAGAAATAGCTTCGTTAGGCGGTGACATTTCCAAATTCGTACATCCGGTTGTGGTAAAGGCTATGGCCCAAGGCTGAGCGCTAAGACTTAATACCGCTATTTCTGACAGGCGGTACAATAGATAGTACTGCGTTGACCAAGCCGAATTTCTTTTAGAATTTTCTTACATTTTCGGCAGGCCATGCCGCTTCGTCCATACACTTGTAATGACTGCTTGAAGTAACCCGGGTTTCCACTAACATTAGTAAAGTCTCGTAAAGTAGTGCCACCTTTCTTTATCGATTTGTTTAAAATCTTCTTGATACAGTCAGCCAATACGCGGTAACGCAACTGTGAAATTTTGCCAGCTGCGCGGGTAGGATTGATACCTGCCATAAAGAGGGCTTCATTTGCGTAGATGTTGCCTATGCCCACAACCACCTTGGCATCCATGATGAAAACCTTAACGGAAGCCACTTTCTTGCGACTCTTACGGTAGAGATATTCACCATCGAGCTCATCGCTAAGGGGTTCTGGTCCAAGCGATTTGAGCAATGGATGTGATTCAATGGAATTGGGTACCCATAATAAGCACCCAAACCGGCGAGGATCGGAATAACGCAGTACGAGNCCACTTTCGAAAATAATGTCGACATGATCGTGCTTACCTGGAATTTCCATAGTATGGAGAACGCGGAAACTGCCNGACATGCCGAGGTGGGTTAGCAAAGTTCCGATCCGGGTCTTAAGCAACAGATACTTTCCACGACGTTCAAGTTTGTCAATCGTATGTCCCGGTAATTCCCTCGCTAGGGTAGGAGTAACTGGCCAGCGCAGGCTAGGTTGTCTCACAATTACTTTTGACACGCGTTTTCCTGTTACGTACGGGGCTATTCCGCGTCTAGTAGTTTCAACTTCGGGCAATTCTGGCACTGCTGTTTCCTGCGGGATTCGAATGTGAATAGGTGTGTTTATGCACAGCCGTTATAATCGTTCTCATTTCTAAATGAAAGCTCGGAATATGGTGAAACAGCGTTTGACTAGGCAATTACTATTGGGAGTTGATGCAGGTGGAACGTTCACCGATTTCGTTTGCATTGAAATTGGCCGAGAAAATTCGTTGAGAATACATAAGATCCTATCAACACCTGNGGCGCCTGAGCAGGCAATCATGAATGGATTGCGCGCGATGGGGCTAGCCACTTCTGTTGAACANGGTGATTTACACGTNATTCATGGTAGCACTGTTGCCACNAATGCCACATTNGAAGGGAATTTAGCTAGGACCGTGTTTGTCACTAATCATGGCTTTGGAGACATGTTACAGCTGGCTAGGCAAACTCGACCTAAACTTTATGCCTTAGAATTTCCACCTAACAATCCACCCGTTTCACCTGAGCTTTGTCTGGAAACGGGAGGCAGATTGGGTTCAGATGGATCTGTCATTGAGTCGNTAGACGAACACGACCTAGAAGCTCTAGCCCTGAGTATTAGCGAGATTAACCCGGAAGCTGTGGCCATTAACCTTCTTTTTTCTTTTCTCGATGACAGCTTTGAGCGCGCGATTGAAGAACGTATAAAGAAAACAATGCCGCATGTTTTTGTGAGCCGCTCTTCAAAAGTTTTACCAGTCTATAAGGAATACGAAAGGGGGATCGCAACCTGGCTAAATGCAGCCCTAGGNCCTGTGGTGAGTGGGTACCTTAAAAGGCTACAAGAACACTTGGGTAATTGCTCGTTACAAATAATGCAATCCAGCGGTGAGACGATCGCGGCAGAGAAAGCCAAGGAAGCCATGGTCAATCTGTTATTGTCCGGTCCCGCCGGGGGATTAACTGCCATTCAGTTTCTTAGCAGGCAGATAAATACTGAAAAGATAATCAGTTTCGATATGGGAGGGACGTCCACCGACGTTGCATTGCTTGACTCTGAAATCAATATGACTACAGAAGGGGTTATCGGTCGTTACCCGGTTGGTGTCCCTATGGTGGATATGCAAACTATTGGCGCAGGGGGGGGNTCGATCGCTTTTATCGATAGCGGCGGTATGTTNCAGGTGGGGCCGCGTTCTGCNGGNGCNACGCCCGGTCCTGCGTGNTATGGGAAAGGTGGTAAAGAAGCAACCGTTACTGATGCCAACTTGGTGTTNGGGAGATTAATCGACGGTGTAGCGCTTGCTGATAACATGAAACTGAATAAGCGACTTGCGGTTTCTGCTATTGAAAAGCTCGCAATTCAAATCAAGTTGTCTCCCGAAGACACCGCGCTTGGCATAGTTAAAATTGCCACAGAACACATGGCAAAAGCTATTCGTATGATCTCGGTTAACCGAGGTCACGATCCTAAGCAATTTTTATTGGCGAGTTTTGGTGGCGCGGGAGGACTGCATGTGTGTTCGGTTGCAGAAGCGATGCAAATGGCGCGCGCAATAGTGCCGGTATACGGTGGTGTACTTTCCGCTCTAGGAATGCTTGTTGCGGATCAAGGCAGACAGTTTACGCGAACTGTTTCGATTGGCTGTAAGGAAGTACGAACAGAAAATCTAGAAAAGCAGTTTGAGAACTTGGCTAGACATGGGAGCGATCAGTTAGTTGACGAAGGGTTATTGATAGAAAAATTGGTCGTAAAGCGCAGTGTGGATATGCGGTACACTGGACAATCCTACACATTGAATGTTCCTTGGGGTGATATCCAGAATACTGGAGAAGCATTTAAAAACCTTCATCGTACCCGCTATGGATATGCTCTGGAANCTGACACTGAGATAGTCAACATATGTGTCAAAGTAGTCCACCATGGCCCGCAGGTGCGCCTACCAGAAATTAACGGTGAACCGGACTCCGATAGAGGGAATTTTGAAGAGANCCATTATGGTACAGAGCCATTCAAGGTATTGGCTCGAGACAANATTTTGGCAAACCAGGAAATACAGGGTCCTGCGATAATAACAGAATACACTTCAACGACTTTTGTTGAGGCTGGTTGGACGGCGTGTGCTGATCGCTATGGCAATTTAATGCTCTCTAGGCAGCAATAAAAATTCCTACTCTGTAAAGAGCGAATAAATGCTTTTTGACAAACGTTTGACTAATTATCATTACCCTTTTTCTGAATGGAGGCTGTTTACCACCAATTTTCAAGGTGTTATAAATGAACCTTCTCGAATTTCGTGAAGCAAAATACTTTTTCTCGTGAGGTTCTGTTTTCCTCTATCACCTGGCTTAAATTCAACATATGTTGCGCTCGATTCAAAAAATCTGCCTGAGTTTCACTGTTCTAACGGTTTGCCTATACGTATCTCCGGGTCGAGCCCAAGAAGTTGAAGCATCCGATGAGCTAGAGCAGCAATCCGTTGATACAGGTAATCGCCTGTTATATATCGACCTTCCGGTAGCCTTGGAGGAAGGAGTTGNCCCGGCGATGCCTGAACCAATTTATCGTGAACAACCAAATGNTGAAGATGATCCGGAGCATGGCCTTCGTGAGCAATACATTCGGGAATACAACTCTGCGGTTGAAGAAATAGAATATACGGGTGGNGCTTGGGATCGCGCTTTAGTGGAGGAGCTTTTTGCACTCGGCCTTTTGCAACAACAGCAGGGTGACCATGACNCTGCTGTTAAAACTTTTGACCGAGCTATTCATGTCAATCGAATTAACGATGGTCTTTATACGCTTCAGCAGATCCCACATGTGGAAAGTATGTTAGATAGTTATCTAGCTCTCNAAGATTGGCAAAACGCGGATGACTATAANAACTACCTGTTTTTCNTTCAGAGGAAAGCTTTTGGAGCGAATGATCCGAGAATAATTCCAGTACTTGACCGATTGGCAAACTGGAATCTGCAGGCTTTTGATTTAGGTTATGGTGATTTTCCTGGCTTGCGTTTGAGCACAGCACAGATCTTGTTCAGGGCAGCTGCAAGGATGGTGGGTGCACATTTTGGTCGAAGCGATGAGCGATATGTGCCTCTAAAAACTAATATAGCTAAGTCCGCGTACATGGTATCGCGATACCGTAACTATGCAACAGAGCTCCAAAGGCCTGAATTCAGGATCACGGAAGACTCACTTCTACGGAGTCTTAATCAAGGGGGCAGAGGACCAGTAGGTTTTCGTTCCGGGGAGAATGCGCTCCTCGATATCGTGGATTACTATAATGAAGAGTCCAGCTCTAGGTTGGATCTAGCGGNAGCGATTAGTAATCTCGGAGATTGGTATGTTCTTTTCAATCAGCGAAGACAGGCCCGAGAAAGCTATAATGTGGCTTGGCAGATACTCGCCGAATTAGATAATTGCGATGAACTAATCCAACAGCTTTTTGGCCAAGTAGTACCAATACCAATCTTTGGCCGACCGACGAGCCTAGGAACAGCCCCTCCGAATGACTCTACACGAGAGGGGCTTCGNAGTGCTTACGCGGACGTAATCTTTGATGTTTCGGCAATGGGAGGNGTGCGTAATTTGAGAATGCAAAGTGAAATTACTGAAGAGAACTCTGATCAACTCTCCCGGTTGAGACGAGAAATCAGAAGATCGACCTTTAGACCACTTATTATTGAGGGTCAGCCAGTGATATCTCGAGATCACCAATTTAGATACCGGTATTGGTACTAATGCTGTAGGATCGGGAGAATCTGTGGAGTTGTGATGTCCAATTGTTAAGGGGATATGAACTACTTTATCAGTGCGGCACGTANAATATATTAAGCTATTTGGAGAATATTCGGGCCTGATAAAACTCATTAAAAAGCGTTAAATTCGCCCAAAAGGTAAAATAGTTAGCTAAAATTCACGAAATACTAAATACACGTGTAGTTTTATTGTAGCAATTATCTATTATGACAAAGCCATCGTTAACTATTTTCAAATTGTTCGTGCTTAGCAGCATTAGTTTAGGTGTATTGGCTTGCCAGTCGGCGAGCCAGAGTTCTTCGAGCATGCCGGCGCCTCCAATGCCGTCATCATCCAGCNCAAGTTCATCCAGTTCTGCGCCANCGTCAGCAACGAGACCTACTAGTNGNCAGTCTTCTTCCAATTCTTCGTCTTCTCGGGCTTCTTCTTCCCCTTCTGCGTCACAGAGTTCTGGAGCCCAGGGTAGNGCCTCTTCATCGCGTTCTTCGAGCAGGAGCGGTCAGACTGCTGCCGCTAGCCAGGCATCTGGGTCGGGAAACCAGAGTACGACCAGTGCAAGCAGCTTTCCGGCCGGAAGTCAGGGTTTACCTAGTGGTCAGTCTCAGTCCGGGCAGCAGGCTACAGCAGGTGTCAATTCCCCGATCAATTCTGACGGTGCGGGACCCGAAGCTGGTTCTCAGACGCGTTCGTCCGGAGGGCAAAATGGTGACAGCGCCGGCCGAGACACGTCCACAGGAGACTTGACTCGGGGAACCGAAGGGAATACCGGTTCAGGAGGGGGTGTTTTAGGTGAACCAAGTGGAGATTATAGTCTTGATACGTTGCCGGATGGGGTACTAACCGGGAATAATGGTCCTCAANCTAGAGGNGCAATGACTCCGGCGGAACGTGCCGCCGTGCTAGATGAGAGGCTGCGGCGAGGGTATGAAACTTTTGATGGTTTCATCCTCAGTGAGAGAGAGCGCGCTCAGAATGAGAGTAATGCGGCTGGCAGTGCTCAGCCAGGAGGCGGACCCACAGGAGGTGGAGGTGGCCAAAACCAGCCTCAGACTCTCGAAGAAGCGAGTGGGCAGCCTTCCGGCGCAGTAGTTACCTCGCAGTCGGCCTCGACGCGACCGGAGGAGAACCAGACTTTTGCCCCGCCAGAAGATATACCCAGCGGCCGCGATGATGATGTAGTGGCGCGACAGATAAGAGAGGCAGCCATGAGTGAGCCGGACCCTGAATTGCGTGAGGCACTTTGGGATGAGTACAGGAATTATACAGGCATCGGTGAAGAGCAATGAAAGCGATAAGACAAATTTTAAGAAATCAAACCGGGTTGATATTGATAGCATTTATCGCAAGCGCCTGCGCTACGCATACCGTAAAGACAACCGTCTACACTCCGGTCATCAGCGACAGCCAGAACGTGTCTGAAGACTTTTTGCTAGATGTAGGTATTGCCATCTTTGATCCAGGTATTGATGAAATAAAGAGGGGCGAAGAGGAAATCACCAACCATGATATTAGGGTGGCAGAATCCCGTTATGCCCCATACCTACTTTCCGAAACATTGCAGCGGTCGGGCAACTGGGGAATCGTCAGACTAATGCCTAACAACGCTAGTCCGATGGACGTGTTGATGAATGGTACCGTCTTGCAGTCAGACGGTGAGACCATGAGTCTCCGAATTTCAGTATCCGACAGCACGGGACGTGCTTGGTATACCAAAGTGTATGACCAGGCGATTAGCCAGTTCAGCTACGATCCGTCGCAGCGCCAGCAAAATGACCCGTTTCAGATCCTCTACAACAATATCGCCAATGACCTGTTAGCGTTTAGGAAAGCAAATATTTCCGACCAACAAATCGTTGAGATACGAACTATCTCCGAGATTCTTTTCGCACAACGGTTTTCGCCCGAAATATTCGATACTTATTTAACAGAAGATCGCCGAGGTAATATTCAGATTGTTTCCCTGCCTGCTGAGAATGATCCTCTGTTAGGCCGAGTTCGTGATATCCGGGAGAGGGATTTCATGTTTATTGATACTGTTCAAGATTATTACGCGACCTACGTAAGACAAATGCGCTTGCCTTATGATTCCTGGCGGGAACAGAGTTATCATGAAACCCTTGAGTTACGCGAACTTAGAGAGTCTGCTAGGCGCCGGTTTATTGGTGGAGCTGCAGCTGTTATCGCCGGCGTGGCGGCGGCCACTAACGGGGGCAACTACGCCTCGCAGGTTGGTGGAATAAGCGCTGCTAGCGCTGGTGCTTACTTGATAAAAAGCGGTTTTGATAAGCGGGCCGAAGCGCAAATGCATATGGAGGCCTTAGAAGAGCTTGGACAGTCCCTTGAAGACGAAGTTGCGCCACAGGTGATAAACCTGGAGGACCGCACGATTACACTGACGGGTTCAGTCGAAGAGCAGTATGGCCAATGGCGAGAGATACTGGCAGATCTTTATGCTACAGAAGTAGGCGAGCTGTAATTGTTGCTATCTCTCCAAGTGGACTATTTCATCCGTAGAAAAAAATATGTCAGAGAAAGACGTCGACAAAATTGAGCCCGTTGATTTTGATCTTAACGAAGGCCTGCTGTTTCCCAATAAATCTGTTGTCGTAAATACAAATCAGCCTCCTGTTTGGATCTGGATCGGATTGGCCCTACTGATCGTGGTCGCATTGGTAGTAGTCTTTGTTCTTCCTGCTGTTGTAACTGAATATGAACTTCCGCTTGAACGGCGTATCGACCCAACATCAGCACAAACCACTGTTGCCCCAGTAAATCCTGTAATAACTGTTTCACCGTTCGAAGAAGCTCAACGTTCACTCGAACGCAAGGAGGCGCAGGATGTGTTGGCCGTTCTATTGGAGAAACAAGGGGAACTCGACACACTGGAAGTGGAACGGTGGGGGCAGGCAGAGTATGAAGCCGCGCTGGAAGAAGCCAGTTTTGGTGATGAATATTACCGAACTCAGGATTTTGTGCTGGCGACCGAATCTTATACGCGAGGGCGAGATGGTTTGATTGAATTGCTCAATTCGGTTCCAACGGTTATGGCACAAACTATGGTTGATGCTCAGAAGGCGCTCGATGAAGCAGATTCACTGACTGCTCAGGGTAAGTATTCATTGGCATTACTCTTTGATTCGGAGAACGAACAAGCGCAGATAGGCCTAGGGCGTGCCCGGGTATTAGATCAAGTAACTGCGCTTTTCAATGACGCTGAAGTGCTTTATGAGGACGGGGAGATGCAAGCGGCAAGGAATATTTACCAGCAAATCCTCAGTCTGGACAGCTACCATGAAAAAGCTAATGAAAGAGCGAACGAAGTAGCGGCCCAAATAACCGAAAATGAGTTTGCAGCTATTATGTCTCAGGGTTATGCCTTTCTTGAGAGTGGTAATCCGGGACGAGCGATTACCACATTTCAACAAGCAGCAAACCTAGGTGTTAGACGGGAGCAGGCGCTGGCAGCAATAATTCAGACCGAAACAGAAGTAGCCAACGCCCAAATAAACGACATAAGGTTGCTTATTAGCGCAGCAGAGAGTCAGGAAAAATGGCAGACAGCAGTTGACGAATACGATAAGGTTTTGGCTATAGATTCCAATCTATTATTTGCCATAGATGGTAGAGACTACGCGGACAAACGTGCACAACTCGACCGGCTTTTAGTAGACGCCAATGGAAACCCGGAGCGATTTGCTGAAGACGAGGTGTTTCAGCAAACTCTCAACGTCTATTATACCGGACGCGCTGTTGAGGGCCCCGGTCCCAGGTTGGTCGAACAGCTCGATGAGTTGCAGATATTGCTTGAAAATTCCCAGGTTCCCCTCGATATTCAACTTGTTTCTGATAATCTTACAGATGTGACTTTGCTTAGGATCGGCAATATCGGGTCATTCGAACAACATTCCGTATCTCTGAAACCGGGGCGCTATGTTGCCGTGGGACGGCGTGCGGGTTACCGCGAAGTTCGGGAAGAATTCACCGTTGGTTTCGGGCTTACCCCCGTTTCAGTTGTTGTGCAATGCGAAGAACGCATCGTCATCAGTAACAGGCGATGAACAATGGGAAAGACCGATGACGATAAAGTGCAAGGCCGTATCGCTCCTATAACCCCGATAGACTTTACCCCTAATGACGGAAAGGGGCCAAAAGTCACATATAAATTTAGATGGGCTCATCTTGCAGTTGCTGTATTTGCCATTATCTCGGTTGTCGCAGGATGGTTTGTTTTAACTGCAAAATCCGTTTTTGTGGAAATTGATCCAATTACTGCACAGATAGAGATTGAGGGCGGGTTCAAGGTAAGGCTTGGACAGCGTTATCTGATTCGCAGTGGCTCCTACGAATTAACCCTTCGCAACGACGGGTATCACGATTCAGTCACGCAGTTGTTGGTTAGTGCTGATCAATCCCAGACTCATGGATTCGTCATGCGTAAGCTGCCTGGCATTATATCCATTGTGTCAGATCTTGTTGATGGCGCCAGAGTGCAGATTGATGGAGTAGACATTGGTCTAACACCCCTCAGTGGAGTGCTTGTTGAACCGGGTGATCATCAAATGACTATCTCAAAAGAACGTTATCTGGATTATAGCGAAACCATTTCTATTGAAGGACGGTCGGTTGAACAGGGTTATCAAGCTATCCTTGAGCCAGCTTGGGCAGTGGTCACTCTTTCTACTGAGCCAGCCGGAGCAGATGTCTTGGTAGATGGAGAAGTTGTTGGTGCGACGCCAATTAACGTAGAAGTTTTGCAAGGACGGCGTGATGTGACCCTCAAACTTTCTGGGCACAAAGCGTGGCAAGACGATTTCGATGTTATTGCCGGTGAGGACTTTACCGTGCCGAGGGTAAACCTGGAACCAGCAGATGGACTGGTCTTTATTCGCAGCAATCCTACTGCAGCTAGCCTCACAATCGGCGGCGATTACCAAGGTTTAACTCCACTAGAGGTGGCGTTGCCCCCCGGTCAAAACCACGAATTAACCTTCTTCAAGAATGGCTACTATTCTAAGAAAACCACTATACGTACCCAACCGAATCAGGAACGGGAACTCAATTTGGAATTGGATCCTGTGTTGGCCAGCGTCAGCGTTATAGCTGACCCAGTAGATGCAGAACTTTATGTCAACGGTGCGTTTCGTGGGTTGGCGAATCAGTCAATCGAACTGATGGCTGCCAGCCAACAGATTGAAATTCGCAAAGCTGGTTATGTGCCTTATACCACTGAGTTTACTTCTCGTCCTGGATTGGATCAGATGATTCGCGTAACACTGAAGTCGCTCGAACAAGCTCGGCAAGAACAGATCAAGCCAATAATTGCAACTGCTGCGGGTCAGTCACTGAAACTTTTCTATCCGGGGGCCTTTACGATGGGAGCTTCCCGGCGTGAAGCCGGGCGGAGACCAAACGAGAATCTGCGGGATATTCAACTGGAGCGGCCGTTTTATATTTCTTACCGTGAAGTTTCAAATTCCGAGTACAGGCTATTCGATAACGAACATTCATCTGGGACTGTGTCAGGAGTGACATTAGATAACGAAGCTCAGCCGGTGGTGCGTGTAAGCTGGACCCATGGAGCACTATACTGTAATTGGTTGAGCCAACAGGAGGCCTTGCCACCTTTTTATGAGGTAAATGCGGAAAATGAAGTGGTTGGATTTAATCCGGAATCTTCAGGCTATCGCCTACCTTCCGAAGCGGAATGGTCTTGGGTAGCGCGAACCGAAAGTAGCGGTAATACCATCAGGTACCCTTGGGGCAACCAGCTGCCGCCACCAGAGCAGGCGGGTAATTTCGCCGACGTAACAGCATCCCAATACTTGGGTGAGATCATGTTCGATTACGATGATGGGTATTTTGCTACCGCGCCAATTGGATCGTTTACCCCTAATCAGCATGAGATATTGGACATGGCCGGTAATGTGGCAGAATGGGTGCATGATTTTTACGGTTCAGTTGGGTCACTGGGTGGTGTCGAAGTAGATCCTTTAGGACCAGAAGACGGTCAGTTCCACGCCATTCGTGGTTCTAGTTGGGCCCATGGCTCCATCACTGAAATACGGTTGTCGTTTCGCGATTTCGGCATTGAACCACGAGATGATGTTGGTTTCCGAATAGCTCGCTATCTGGAGGAATAACCCATGCATAAAATATTTATGGTCTATCTACTGTTATTTTCGCAAGTTATATGGGCGGCCGAAAACGCAACCGAGCAACCGACAGAAGACCAAGTCAATGAAGAGGCGACACTCGATACTGAATTAACTTCAGAAGAAATAACGGCTAATGAAAGCGATGATCTAGGGTCTGGCAACGGCGAAGATGAGGAAGAATCTGAAGAAGAAGGGCAGTCGAATGGACGCTTTATTCCCACAGAGCAGATTTCTCAGGACTTGGGCGTTTCCTTTCCAGTCGATATCTAGAGAGACATAATCAAGAGAAGGTTCGGTAGTATTATGAAACAAGGCTCGTTATACGAAGCACTCTTTCAATTTGGTGCACTCATTCTCGCGGGGATTATCGTTCACGCAACATATGTAACGTTAATTCGCCCTAATGCCGAATTGATCCAAGAACAACAAAATGTTTTACAACAGACGGATGAAAATTTTGTTCCGGAGCGCTCAGTATTCATCATACTGAGGGATTTCGAACAGGAGACCTGCATCATTTTAATGTTGTGGGCAGTTGCCATCATCGGGATGAAAACTCAGAGTACGCTCCGGGAGCGAGCTCTTCTTGATCGCACACTGATTCAAGTTTCTGACGGCATGAGTATTCTGCCAGAAGATTCGCGTAACTACGCGAGACCCGTGCAGGCGCTGCCGGAAAAAGAAAGAGCTTACTTATTACCAAGGGCAATACTAGCTGGGTTGCACAGGTTTCAAAGTACACGCAATATTCAGGATGTGTCTACAACCGTGAAGGACGCTTGTGAGACTGAAGCCGATCGTATGGAAACCGAGTTAACGATCGTACGCTACATCGCATGGGCAATTCCTTCAATTGGGTTCCTTGGCACGGTTCGTGGTATCGGCACAGCACTGGGCCAGGCGTACCAGGCTGTCAGCGGAGATATCGTTGGAGTTACCGTTAGCCTAGGAGTGGCTTTTAATTCCACCTTTGTTGCCTTAGTAGTGAGCATCTTCTTGATGTTTTTGCTACACCAACTACAATTATTGCAGGACAGGCTGGTTTTGGATTGCCAGAACTACTGTGACGAAAGCCTGATCAGACACCTTCAAGTACCGGAAAAGGATAGCTAGGTATGAGCCTGAAGGTCATAGAGTTAAACGACAGTAGCATTAGTGTTGGTAATGAGGATGGTATTATTGCTCAAAGCCCCGGATTTGCACTTGCAGCTGGAAATACCCTCGAAATCGGTGAGGCCGCTGAACAACAAGCACGTCTCCAGCCAACCAATAGTTACAACAAGTATTGGCATGAGCTGAACCTAGAGCCACTCTCCCATGGGAACAACATAAGGCATTTCGCCGACATCGCTTACGCGCAATTGCTGCATCTTGCAGAGATAGGTCAAATTGATTCTGATGTCATCTTTGCTGTGCCAGGAAGTTTTACCCGGCAGCAATTGGCGATCCTTCTTGGGTTAACTAAGCAGTGTCCCTTCACTCCAGTTGGAGTTGTCAATTCTGCACTGGCCACCGCTAGCATAGGTGACCATTCAGAAAGTACTGTCTACGCAGATATCCAACTTCACCAAGTAGAACTAACAAAATTGAGCTTTTCGGGAGGGGAACTGTCGATTGATTCCGTGATCCAGGTACCCGGAGTGGGTACTCAGAATTTCATGGATTCGATGATGCAGTTAGCTACTAGGTTATTTATTCAACAATGCCGGTTTAATCCGCAACACAATGCTGCCTCAGAGCAACAACTCTACAACGAATTACCTTCCTGGTTGCGGCAAAGTGATGGGGGTCATGGTAGTTTAATGATGGAATTGAAAACTGATGAAGCGGTGCATACGGCCAAAATGCCTCGTGAAAATCTAGTAAGTAGTTTGAATGGGCATTACCAAATAATAAGGCAGCAGATTGCGGCGTTGGCCACCGAGCACGGTGTTCGCATTTTGGTCAATTCCCGCCTGTCCACATTGCCTGGATTTGTTGCTTCATTGCAGGAGCTCCCCAACTTAGCAGTATTGGATCCACATATCGTGAACTCTGCCTGCTATGAGTTCCGTGGCTCGATTATTAGTGGTCAAGAAGGAATTCACCTGGTTGATAAACTACCAGTCAAGGCAAAAACAAAAGGCCGGGCACTGTCTGCTAAGAGCGCAGAACAAGACCATGACGAGCAAAGGAACCAACCGACTCACGCCCTGTATTCGTGCCGGGCGCTGACAGTAGGTGCTATCGAGATTACGAATCAGTCACGACTAAATGGTCATGCAGCCACTGCACAATCCATTGTGATGTCGTTGCCAGGCCTACCAGAAAAGCTAGGCCGCATCGAAAAGCGTCCCGAGGGCATTTTTCTGGATTGTTGGGACAACGAGGTTTTATTGAATAACAATCGAGTTAGTGGCCAGCAACCACTCAAAATTGGTGATCGGATTCAGTTTACAGAAGACAGTGAAGAAATTTGCTTAATACAGGTTAATAATAATGTCGTCTAAGACCAAGGCCAAAAGGCGTAAAGTCAATCCGCTTAGCCTTTCTTTCCTCGACGTCATGTTTTGTGGCTTCGGTGCTGTGATTCTTATTTTCCTTATCTTGGATCACGCGAGCACGGTTTCACCTGTTAACCAAAGCCGTGAACTTACTGCTGAAATTGACCTGTTGCAAGAAGAGATAAGGGAAGGCGAACTCGGATTGGTGCAAATTCGTAATACCGTTTCTGATGTTAGCTTCGAAGTAGTCGAAGCGCAGGGGCTGGCGCGCCAGATTCAGGAACAGATTGATACGTTTCTACAAGAATTGGCCGCCCTAGAGAACTCCAGTCTTGCCACTGAAGAAGATATTGCTAAATTGCGTGCCGACATCCGATCGCTGGAAGAAGAATTGTTGAGATTGCAGGCCAGCGCTCTCGAATACGAGGGAAGCAACGTCCGCCAGTTTCTGGGCGACGGCAACAGGCAGTACTTATCTGGACTGTTTCTTGGTGGTCAGCGTATCTTAATTTTAATGGATAGCTCGGCCAGCATGCTAGACAGTAGTCTTGTTAACATTATAAGAACGCGCAATATGGCTGATGAACAGAAAAGGAATGCACCAAAGTGGCAACGTGCTGTGAATAGCGTAGACTGGATCACTACCCAGTTGCCTATAACTAGTCAGTATCAGATATGGAACTTCAGTACGACATATGCCAGCGTTCTGGCGGGTACCGAAGATATATGGCTGGAGGTAGCTGACCGTGAACAACTCGATGGAGCTATTGAAAACGTGAAAAACATCGTCCCTGAGAATGGGACGAATATGGAACAGGCATTCAGGGCTGTCGCAAATATGTCACCCATGCCAGATAACATTTTCTTAATTACGGATGGTCTGCCAACCATAAACGGCAGAGGATCAGTTAAGGCCTTGGTTACCCCTAGAGAAAGGATGGAACTTTTTGAAGATGCAGTTGGGGAATTACCCAACGGTATTCCGGTCAATATTATATTGATGCCATTGGAAGGAGATCCAAGTGCAGCTGCCGTATTCTGGCAACTGGCCCAGTACACTCAGGGTTCGTTTTTAACACCCTCTAAGGATTGGCCCTAAATGACGGCGGAAATTCTGAATAAATGAAAAGACGCAAGAACAGAGAGACAGATGGTTTTACCGTTTCCTTCCTAGATGTCGCATCTTGTGGTTTCGGTGCCATGATCATCCTATTGATGATCACTAAATCTTCGGCTCCGGTAACAATCGAGTTTGCCGACGTTACGCCGGAGGGTTCTATTACGGAGCTTCAAGAACAACTCTTCACCATACGCGGCGAAACTACTATTCTAAATCGTGAAATGAATGCTAAGCATGAGCAGTTATCGGCTCTGACTGAGCGCATTGCCCGTCTAAGGCGAGACCTAGATGACATTGAAGGTCGCTTCCAAAGTTCGCGACAGCTCTCTGATGAGGTTACTGATGAGATTGGACGTATGGCAATCGCCCGTCAGACTCTAACCGACGAAATGGAACGGCTCTTGGCAAACAGCGCAGCGCCTCCTGACAATGCGATTGGAGGAGTGCCTGTCGATAGTGAGTATGTCATTTTCGTAATCGATACTTCAGGCAGTATGTTTAACAATCCGAGTTGGAACAAAATGCTAGGGGTCATTGAAGATACACTTAATGTATACCCCGAAGTGAAGGGTATTCAGGTAATGAATGACATGGGCGACTATATGTTCGATTCTTATCGGGGCGATTGGATACCCGATACACCCGGACGCCGTAACCAGATAATTTCTTCGTTAAGAACTTGGAACCCATATAGCAATAGTAGCCCGGTAGAAGGAGTCACTCGCGCTATTAATACCTTCTATGCGCCTGATAAGAAAATCAGCATATATGTTCTTGGTGATGACTTTCAGCCTGGTGGGTCTATTCAAGAAGTAATGAGGACAATTGACCGAATAAATGTAGAAGATGCTAATGGAGATCGTCTCGTACGTATCCATGGCATAGGTTTTCCAACAATTTTCGCTGGCCCATCCCGCTTCCAACAGAGCGTTTATCGATATTCGACCCTAATGCGGGAGATGACACAGCGAAATGGTGGTACATTTGTAGGTCTTAATGATTACCAATAATGGTGATAGAGGAAAATTCAGGAATAAATCGACCAGTGAGAACCGATAAGAACATGTATTTTAGTATGGCGCTCCTATTCGTAGCCTTGGCGCTGTCCGGCTGCGGGGTCAGTAATGTCGTCATTGAAGGTAGTTTTCCAACTCCAAATATAAATAAGATTCCAGTCGCCGTAGCTGTCTACTACGACGATGCCCTGAGGGAGTTTTCTTATATGGAGTATTCTGAAACTGGACAGGAAGAATTCAATATAGAAAGTGGCCAATCGCACATGGAACTCTTTAATGCAGTTTTGCCGGCTATGTTTGATCGGGTTATTTTTGTGGATAGCGTGGAAGACGCGAGAGCTGAAGGTGTTGATGCAGTATTCGCCCCAGTCATCGAAGAATTTCAGCTCGCACTCCCGACTAAGACTAAGCTGGATGTTTATGAAGTCTGGATTAAGTATAACATGCGGTTGTTAACCTTAGAGGGTGACTATATTGCTGATTGGATACTAACTTCTTACGGTAAAACCCCGACAGAGACTTTCGGTTCTGTGGTAGCTGGCATAAATGAAGCCGCGATCGTCGCGTTGCGTGACCTCGCATCAAGTTTTTCACTGAGCTTTGGCCAAGTCCCGGAAGTTCGAGACTGGTTAAGCAGCCTTCAAAGTTAGGCTTTTCAGAAAAGGTTTATTGTGAATTCTTATTTAGATACTACTAATCAAAAACCGCGGGACTTTCTAATCGTATTATTGGCAATATTCGCTTCGTGTACGAGTACAACTGTCGACGAATTTCGACAAGGAGAAACAGGGATTGAAAGCGATGAATCCGTAGTAGTTCTAGGAAGGAGGCAGGCTAGTGACTACGAGACTCGCTCCGAGTTCGTGGAATGCGTTGGAGAACGAATGACGCGTGGTACCGGTGCCATTAGCATAGTTCCGGAGCGGCAATTCATCGATTCCATGTTTCCATGGTTCGAACCACGCACTGCACCTTTGCGCACCCGTGACCTTGAATTGTTGATGACAGAAGATGTGGTTGCTAGGAAAATGGACGAATTTGGAATCCGTTACATTGTCTGGCTCGATGGCGTCACCGAAACTAGGGATCGAGCCGGTTCCCTGTCCTGTGCTATAGCTCCCGGTGGAGGAGCTTGTTTTGGAGGGTTAACCTGGGAAGATGATGCTAATTTCACTGCCATGGTTTGGGATGTTGGATCACTTGCCACCGTGGGAACGATTAGTGCTGACGCGACTGGACAATCTTTTATGCCCGCATTGGTAGTGCCTATTCCTCTTATAGCAAGGGTTGAAGCCAACGCTTGCCAACGCTTGGCCGACCAGTTAAAACAGTTTGTCAATGGCATCTAAGCAGGAGCTGCTCCTTTCAAAATAAGCAGCACATATTATGATCAATCTAAGTTTCTGTAACGTTGAATTTTCCTCTTCTGCCCGAAACCGCATTAGAAACACTGTGATAGCTGGGTTTATTTTTTTAACTCTGGTGTTTCTCACCTCCTGTTCTGTCAATCCAGCGACTGGATCTGCAAACTTGGTATTGATGTCTGAAAACAAGGAGAAAGAAATCGGACAGGAAGAACACGAGAAAGTCCTTTCCAGTCAGTCGCTTTTCGAAGACGAAGAATTACTTGCTTACGTAACAGAGGTTGGCAATCGGGTGGCTAAGGTCAGCCATCGTCCTAATCTTGAGTATACATTCAATATCATCGACAGCCCTGACATCAATGCCTTCGCATTACCTGCCGGGTACGTGTATGTAAATCGCGGCCTGTTAACTTTTATGAATTCTGAAGCTGACCTCGCAGCTGTGCTAGCACACGAGATAGGCCATATAACGGCTAGACACGCTGTACAGCAACAAGCACGAGGTGCGTTGGCGAATGTCGCGTCTACAGTCGGCGGGCTTGTGACCGCTGTCGCCACGGGGAGTAGTTATGTTGGCTCACAAATCAGCCAGGTCGCTTCTATCTGGGCTCAGACAGGTCTAAGCGGATTCGGCCGTGAAATGGAGCTGGAAGCCGACCAGCTTGGGGCCGAATATCTCGTAAATGCGGGCTACGATCCGTCCGCTGTCATTGATGTAATTACCGTACTGAAAAACCAAGAAGACTTTAATCGCCGAGTCTCAGGTACCGGTCGCGGGTATCATGGACTTTTTGCAACGCACCCGCGGAATGATGCGCGACTCCAACAGGCGATTGCTGCTGTAGGTCAGCTAGAAGACACTGAAGTAACCCAGGAAAACGATGAAAGATTTCGCCAGTTTATCGACGGGTTGATCATAGGCAATAGTAATGCATCGCAGTCTGCCGAGGCCCGTAACCGCTATTACCAGACTTTATTAGGTTACACCTTGGTCTTTCCTGACGCATGGGAAGTTTCAGAGACGACCACTACCGTTACGGCGGGGTCAGATATGGGTTCTCTTAAAATTGAAGCCCAGCGTCTGCAAGACAATGTAGAACCGCGGGTATTTATTAGGGACAATCTTGGGATTACCAATCTTCAGAAATCAGAACCTCTCTCACAATACCGGTTGATTGGCCATACAGGAGTGACGGGCTCCTCGGAGAATAATACCTCAGAACGTGTGGCGGTAATCTATTTCGGCCCGCGAGTTTTTATCTTTCGAGGGGAAGTGGAAGATGGCAGTGCCAACAATGAAATCGACGAACTTCTACTAGCCTCTATTAGATCATTCAGAGCTATCCAACGTGGTGAAACCTCTTCCGGGGGTGAACTCAAAATCAAGTACGTTCAGGCTAGCGAGTACTTTGATTTCGAAGTGGTCGCTCGATCCAGTAAGATTAGTCAATACCCGGAAGAAACATTACGTATTCTCAATGGGTACTACCCAATTGGTACTCCTGAAGCTGGGGAATGGATTAAACTCGTAGAATAGATAGCTTTCTTTCGATAGTCTGAGAATTCCTGCTAATCCTTGGAATTAGGCGACGTCAAATACTGTTAACTATCAGGATCAAGCACGATACCGGGTTTCAAGTGGAGCTTGAACAGCAACGTATTAAAATGGCAGCTTCAGACAATATTCTGGTAATTGGCCCCTCTTGGATTGGCGATATGGTCATGGCCCAGACTCTTTTCAAATGTCTTAAGCAGAATGAGTCGCAATGTACTTTGACAGTAATGGCCTCTAACTGGGCTATGCCCCTACTAGCAAGAATGCCGGAAGTTGATGCAAGTATTGATGCACAGTTTGGTCATGGAGAGCTTAAACTCGGTGCTCGGCGCAGAATAGGAAGGTCACTAAAACCGTCCAACTTTACCAAGTCAATAATATTGCCGAATTCATTCAAGTCCGCACTCATTCCGTTTCATGCTGGTATTCCTAGTCGCATTGGCTGGGGAGGCGAGTGGCGATACCCCCTGCTAACTGATTGCCGCAGACTTGATAGGCGCAAGTTTCCCTTAATGGCACAGCGCTTCGCAGCGTTAGCATTTGCCAGTAACAGTCAGCCGCCAGAATCGATTCCCTATCCTAGGCTTCAGGTTGATGCTATTGATGTAAAGGAAGTGCTAGTTGACTTTGGACTAGAAGAACACGGCAAAATACTCGCTATTTGCCCAGGCGCTGAATACGGTGAAGCAAAGCAGTGGCCATCCGAACATTTTGCTGCCTTGAGTAATACTCTTATTGCGGAAGGTTGGCAGGTATGGATATTGGGATCTACAAAAGATGCTCTTGTGGCCGAAGCTATAATCACAGAGATTAATACAGAGAATCATGAATTCTGTGTCAACCTTACTGGCAAGACTACTCTTGACCAGGCGATTGACTTGATGTCGGTGACTAGCGTTGTTGTATCCAATGATTCTGGACTTATGCATATCGCTTCAGCATTGAGAAGGCCAGTTGTTGGTTTATTCGGGTCCACATCTCCACGTTTTACGCCACCTTTGACTGAAAGGGTAAAGTTGCTTGCTACAGATATAGAGTGCCGACCCTGTTTTAAGCGAACTTGTCGTTACGGACACCGCCGATGTTTAACTGAACTGGAACCATCACTAGCAATTATGGCGGTACACCAGTTAGCTGATGAATAATCTTACGAAATAATGCGCGTACTGATCATAAAGGTTTCCTCTCTGGGAGATATNATTCATACGCTTCCAGCTGTTACGGATGCACATTTAGCGCACAAAAACCTCGTTTTTGATTGGGTAGTCGAAGAAAATTTCCTTGAAGTGCCAAGTTGGCATCCAGCTGTCGACAAAGTAATACCAGTGGCAATAAGGCGTTGGCGGCGCAACGTCGTTAAGGCGTACTTTAATCACGAGTTCCGGGCGTTTAAGCGGACCCTTCAGGGAATTCACTACGATTTGGTTATCGATGCACAAGGCTTGATCAAAAGTGGTTTGATTAGCCGGTTGTCCCGAGGTCTTACGATTGGGTTGAATAATCATACGATTCGTGAACCACTTGCGACTCTCTTTTATAATAAGGTTTATTCAGTACCTCGGACCGAGCACGCTGTCGATCGAATTAGACAATTGTTTTCTAGGGCGCTGAAATATAATTACGATACAAGAGTTGTAGATTATGGCATCGATATAAACCGTATAGCCGGTGAGCATCTTGTAAATGAAAAAAAACAAGTAGTGTTTTTGCATGGTACTACCTGGCTAACCAAGCACTGGCCAGAGCAGTATTGGCGCCACCTCGCACATATTGCCACAGAATCAGGATATCAAGTGCTACTACCATGGGGAAACTTGGAGGAGCGACGAAGAGCTGAATTCATTGGTAAAGATAATGGGCTGGTAACTATTTTGGATAAGCAGACGTTGTCTGGTCTCGCCCAAAAGATTAATGCATCTTGCGGCGTAATCGCAGTTGATACCGGGCTCGGGCACTTGGCGGCGGCATTAGCCAAACCGACATTATCCCTTTATGGGCCAACAAACCCTGGATTGTCTGGTACTTATGGAGCCAAGCAACTACACTTAAATTCAGATTTTAGCTGTGCCCCTTGTGTCATGAAAGTTTGTGGCTACTCCGGAGCTGGTGTTAATGACGATTTCAAAGGACAAACATTCGCGGTAATCCCCCCCTGTTTTTCATCTCATAAACCGGAGAATGTCTGGCAACGATTCGAAAACTTGTTGCAAGAATAACAAGCGCTGATGAAGCTGAGCTTTCTTATTTATTCCTATTTCCCATATGGTGGACAACAACGCGACTTTTTTCGAATTGTCCAAGAATGCGCCAAAAAAGGTCATCAACTAGATGTTTACGCGCTGCGGTGGCAAGGCGAAGTACCGGAATATATCAATCTCATTAAAGTACCCGTTCGCGCGCATACCCGGATAAAACTTTATCAACGTTTCACAGCTTGGGTAGAACAAAAGTTGTCAGAAAAGCCGCCACATCCTGTTATTGGCCTCAGTAAGATGCCACTGCTGGATTTCTATTTTGCCGCAGATCCTTGTTTTGTCGAGAAAGCACAAACTCAGCGCAGCGCGTACTACAAAATAACCGGAAGGTATCGGCATTTTAAAAAATATGAGGAAGCGGTATTTGGGGCAGGTAGTAACACTGAGGTTTTTATTCTTTCGCCGCAGCAACGCCGTGCTTTTGAAAAATATTATCCGGATTGTGGCCACCGACTACATGAAGTTCCTCCAGGCATCTCTCGCGACCGGCAGTTAAATAATCGGAGTTCTCTAATGCGCCGTGAATTCCGTCAGCAGTTTGGAATTGGTGATAATGAAAAACTAATTCTCCAGATTGGTTCCGGGTTCAAGGTTAAGGGGGTAGATAGATCGTTACTTGCTATCGCATCGTTACCAAGTGAAGTGCGTGACAGTACTAAATTCATGTTGGTAGGGCAGGATAAATCCGTCAGATTTCAGAATCAGGCAATAGATCTAGGAATAAATAACCAGGTCCAGATTCTCTCGGGAAGAGATGACGTACCGAGGTTCTTAGCAGGAGCCGATATGCTTCTGCATCCCGCTTACATCGAGAGTGCAGGTTATGTGTTGGTCGAAGCTACTATCGCTGGTCTCCCAGTGCTAACTACTGCCAGCTGCGGATATTCTTTTCACATTGCAAAGGCACAATCGGGGGAAGTATGTAGTGAGCCTTTTAGGCAGGAGGAGCTTAATGCCCGGTTACTAGATATGATACAAAAGCTTGGCACAGCCTCCTGGTCAGCTAATGGTCTGAAGTACGGAAGGGAAACAGATCTCTATACTCTGCCAGAAACCGTTACAGACCTGATCGAACAACTCGCAATAAAGAATCATTGACGCAAAGCTATGTTCTACTTTAACGAAGAGTTTGCACAGAGTTTTCATGAAGCTGATCCGTTCAAGAAGCTTCGCTCTATGGAAGGCAACATCTATCGACAGCTTAAAGGCCGCAAGACTTTTCAGTTTTCGCTCAACGATAAGAGTTATTTCGTAAAACTACATACTGGCGTTGGTTGGGCAGAGATTGTTAAAAACATTTTACAGTTTAGGTTGCCAATACTTGGGGCTGAAAATGAATGGCGAGCGATCCATAAATTGCAAGAGCTTGGTGTTGCCACTTTGAACGCAGTTGCCTACGGCTCCAGAGGGATTAACCCGGCGGGACGAGAATCGTTCATCATCACCGAAGAACTTTCTAACACAGTAAGTCTCGAAGATTTTTGTAAAAATTGGAGGGAAAATCCTCCTATTCCGCAGTTACGTTGGCAGTTGGTAAGAGAGGTAGCCCGGATTAGTCAAATGTTACACAGCAACGGGATTTGTCATCGTGATTACTACTTGTGTCATTTCTTGCTCCACAAAGACCAAACAAATACCACTGAATTATCGTTGATTGATCTTCATCGTGCCCTAGTAAAAGAGAAGCTCGCAAAGCGCTGGATAATTAAAGACATTGCCGGACTTTACTATTCTGCTATGAATATCGGACTAACTCGTAGAGATTTGTTGCGGTTTATTAAGTACTACAGTAAAGGAAGCCTACGTATGAGCCTGACACGAGATAAGAATTTTTGGCGGCGANTTGAANANAGAGCACAACGAATGTACGAAAAACTGGGNCCATCGATTTAACCGATGAATAAGCTTACTTGCGCAAATCTAGTTGCAAAAGGTAGGCATATNCCGGTGCCGTTTTNTGTCAAGGTGGTCGAAGGCGATGGCGAACGNGANATCAAGATAGATACCCTNCTNAGGGTTGTACCAGGAAAACGNCTTATTGGGATATCCNNCTGGAANGATTCGNCGGTTATCATAAAGTTATTTTTTCACNCNAGATATTGGAAGCGGGATNTTTTTAGAGATGTACGTGGAATCAACCTACTTCTGCAATACCATATTCCAACACCTAAAATATTGAACCAAACCACTACATCTGATGGACGAGGGGGGGTGTTAGTCATCGACTACCTGCAACAGGGAGTCAGCTTGGGTTCGCTATTTGAAGAAGCTCACTACGAAGAGGCTAGGTGTGATGACGTTATGAAGCGTGTGCTTGCGGTGATAGGCGATTGTCATCGTTCGGGCATCTGGCAAAAAGATATGCACCTACACAACTTCATGCTTGTTGATAAAGGAGTCTATTTGCTCGATGGTGGTGATATCCAAGCTGTCGATGGGGGTCTCAAGCTGGACTCTGCATTGGATAATTTAGCGGTTTTCTTTGCACAGTTTCCGGTAAGCAGAGATGCTCGAATTGGCGAATGGTTGGAGTACTACCAACAAAAAGGGCTCAAATTAACGCCCCGGGCGACCATTGGGATGAATGAGCGTATTCGTGGCGCTAGGAAAAGAAGAATCGCACATTTTGAAAAGAAGTTATTCCGGTCAACGACAGCGAACCGTTGTATAAGAACATCGAACAGATTTGTCGTCTACGATCGTGCTATCCATTCGTCTAAATTAGAAAGTTTTATCGAGAATCCCGACGAATTTATCAACGAAAAAAACCTTATTAAGGCAGGCAATACCAGTACTGTTGGCGAAATCAGGATTGGCGACCGCGAATTTATACTAAAGCGCTACAATATAAAAAGCTTTTGGCATGGTCTTACGCGCCTTTTCAAAGCAAGTCGTGCCCAACACTCTTGGCGCAATGCATGGGTTCTTGAAATGCTGGGTATCGCTACTCCGCATCCCTGTCTCATGCTCGAAGAGCGATTACTCTGGTTGTTTCGGCGAAAAGCATTCTTCCTCACGGAGAAAGTACCAGCACCCAATATATTTCAATACTTGAAAACGGGTGGCGAATTAGAAGTCGATATCGATTCGTTAGTGGAGGCGTTCCAGGAATTATTTGATGCGCTAAATGACTATCAGATAAGCCATGGCGATATGAAGGCAACTAATTTTATTTTTAATGATCAAAAACTGTATGTACTCGATCTCGATGCCATGCACCGCCATAAATTAAAATCTAAGTTTATCGACGCACAAGCGAAAGATATGTCACGCTTCCAACGTAACTGGCAGGATGGAAAACTTGAGCCAATTTTTGGTTTACTTTCTATACAAGACGAGTAACTAAAACCCGGACAGTAAAATGCCTCTCATCACTCTTGGGCTCTCAGGAGCAATTGGACACGACCCGTCAGCTGCTTTGTTTGTTGATGGGAAGCTAGTTGCTGCTGTCGAAGAAGAGCGTTTACTGAGGCGTAAGCACGCTAAGAATGAATTACCTTATCTGGCCGCTAGGCAATGCCTACAGATGGCGGGGGTGAAAGGGGCGGATGTTAACCAGATCGCCATACCATGCGCGCCGATATCACTTTTTAGAAGGGCACGCTGGCACTATGCGTATCGCCACTGGTATGCACCAGACCGCAGTATCGATAGTCTGTTTAACGGCAATCGTCGATTTCGCCGTTATTTACGAGAACTCAATGGCCTTTTGGAAAAGCTTCACATCTCAAGGCCACGGACGAAGCTAGTACCCGTCGGGCACCAGCTAGCCCACGCCAGCAGTTGTTACCTTCTCAATGAGTCGAAACAAAAAACGGCAATATTTTGTATTGATTCAAAGGGGGAATATTCTAATATTTTTCTCGGATATGGCGAAAACGGCAACATCCGAGAAATTAAGCAGTTCTACGATCCGGACTCAGTCTGTGGCATGTATGCAGCCCTGACAGACTATCTCGGCTTCGAAATTCTTGACGGAGAATTCAAGGTCATGGGGATATCATCGCTTGGAGACCCTGAAAAATACGATCTTTCTTCCTTGGCTAAGTTCGATGGCAAGCACTTCAAGGTCAATAACAAGCTTATAAGTACAATTGGTCTTCGTCGCTATAAGACAAAGTCCCGTGGTCACTACTTTAGCAAAGGGCTGGTGGAGATGCTGGGGCCTCGACGTGCAGGAAGTTTGTTAGAGGACCCTTACGTACACTATGCAGCCGCTATTCAGAAACTTTATGAAGATATAGCCACTGGTTTGGTGAGTTATTACTTAAAGGATATTCTTAAAGACACAGGAAGACTGGCTATTGCTGGCACTGGCGCAATGAATATTCGCTTGAATCAAAGGCTCAAGGAGCTCCCCTTTGTGAAAGAACTTATTGTGCACCCCGCTTGTGGGGATTCTGGAACAGCTATAGGAGCAGCAGCCTATGCGGTAAGGCAATCAAAATTGAAATTGGAACCAGTAAACAATATGTACTTGGGGCCATCGTATAACAATGATCAGTGCATCGACGCCTGTGTTATGCATCGAGAGAAACCGCAGTGGCAACTACTGGAGGATGCCCACACAACAGCAGCACAATTACTCGGTAATGGTCAGGCTATTGGCTGGTTTCGAGGGCGCATGGAATTTGGGCCAAGAGCATTGGGTAACCGCAGTATTCTTGCCAGTCCAATTCAGAAAGGTATTGGTGACGTGATTAACCATCAGGTCAAGTATCGGGAACATTGGCGACCATTCTCTGTGAGTTTACTTAATACCGTAGCAGAGGATTTTTTGCCTAGAGACTGCCAGGATGAGTATATGTGTATTAGTTTACCTGTAAGTTCAAAATGGCAGGGACTTTACCCCAACACCGTTTGCCCAAATGGTACAACAAGAGCACAAATTGTTAACCAGGCTAGCAACCCAGATTTCTATCGGCTATTACAGTGTTTTCAGGGAGAGACAGGACATGGCTTGCTAATCAACGCCACGCTAAGCCGGCCCGGTGAAGCGTTGGTATGTACTCCAGAGGATGCAGTTAACATGTTTATGGGAACTGATCTTAATTACATGATTCTGGAAGACCTATTAGTTACCAAACGTGAAGAACCAGATATCTGGTGATGTTTTTAGGTTAACGATTGGTCCTTCGGTAAATAGTGACTCGCTGATCTTTCATGCTAGGGAATGCTGTTTGGAACTCTAACAGGTTACTTACCTGGCCCCCAGTTACCAATAGCCTCATTTCGTAGTACATTTCTATGGCAAACAAGTCGTTGGGTTGTGCATTAATGATCTGATCTTCGGTCAGGAATCTTTGGGTCTTGTCATAGTTATCAACTTTTCCAGTGAAGTAAGCAATTGCGTGATTGTTGGTTATTAAATCAACATTAGTTTCAGATTGTTGATTAACCCAATCTACTGAATCAAAGACAAAGCTCTTTGAGTCTCCAAAGCTAATAAAAGAATCGAATCCGAGATATCCAAAAAAGAGAATCACAACTCGCATGCCGATCGTTCCCCAGTTGCGTTCGCGAAGGCTATCAATAATTCGCGAAAGCACCACCGGTATCACCAAAGCGACTAGCAAGCAAAACAACATAGCGTAGCGACTGGAAAGATAACGCATGACATACAGAAAACCGAAAAGAATAATGGCGTTAACAGCAAGGTAGAATATAACAGGCACGACCAGACGACGTTCCGCCTGTATGTATTTTTTAAAAGAGCCGTAAAGGAAAAGCCAGAAAAACGGACCTCCTATGGCATTAAACAGATTTGCTGCTAGAACCGCCACAAACCCCATTGCGAGGAATAGCACAATATATTCTTGTGAATAATTTGTTGCATGTTCGCCAAAAAGAGCAGTTCCAAGTATTGCTGATTCAGCTGCGCTGGTGGTGAAGGTGCTATTAACAAGTGGCTCGTAACGAAATAGGAAATCTGTCACCAGGCCGCTGGAACTCGTTCCGGTCAGTGTGAGTAAAAATACCGCAAGAACAAGCAAAGTAAGCACTATCCCAGCAAGTCGCAAGAAATCTTTTTGCCGACTTTGTTTCTTAAAACTGCCTTCGAATAAAACAGCAAACGGCACTACGATTAAGTACGCTATCGCTTCCGCCCGAAAAGTTGCAGCAATCATTAACGCTAGACTAAAGGTGATAGCATGCACTATTGCACGATTCATGTTGTATAAAAGGAGTTGCCACAGGGAAAACAGTGAAAGCGCCCAGAAACCAACATCACGGATTACTAGATAACGGTATTCATTCAGTTGCGGGTAAAGCAGTATGCAGAGTGCAGCCAGAAGCATTACCTGTCTTGAGTCGTCAATAAGTTTCACGATACTAAGGAAGGAGTGCACCAGTAGCGCGTAAAATAAAGCATTGATTACAAATGCAGCCGTGAATAGCGAAAATCCTAATTGGCTGAAGAATGCAATTAATATTGAGTAGCTCGCCCAGGCATAATTTTGAAACGCAGCTAGCGTACCTTCTGCAAGAAATATTTCAGCAGTCTTGATATAAACATAAGCATCGTCATTTGGAGTATCAGGAAAAAGAATAGTGATTAGCGAAATTAACAGACTTACAACAACGGCACTTATTCTAATGTCGATTAGTTTGTTTGCGTATGTAGTCAATTCTGATTCCTTGCTAATAAGGCCTTGCTGCCTTCCCCGAGGCTTGGGTTTTAAATCTTTTATGTAGCCACAAGTACTGGTCGGGTTGTCTTGTTACTGCCTGCTCTACCAATATGTTAATGGTCCTAGCATCTTCTTCCTGGTTATTGCTGGGAAAGTTCTCCAGCATAGGGCTGAATTCCAGATGATAACCTGAGTTATCTTCTTTACGATAATGACTGAAGAATACAACTGCTGAATCATTTGCTTTGGCAAATCGGCTGGTCGCTGTAATCGTAGCTGCCCGATTGCCGAAGAACGGGACAAAAACGGAATGTTTTGCTCCGTAATCTTGATCTGGGGCGTACCAAAGAATATTACCTTGCTTTAAACTGCGGATAGCACTGCGCACATCTTTGCGATCAATTACGTTTGGGTAATGTCTGATTCTACCGTTGTACATGGCAGCTTCAAACAACGCATTTTTGTTTGGGCGATAGGTTACATCCATTGTATGAAATAGATTGAACAGAAAACCGCCAAACTCTAATGTAGTGAAATGGGCACAGAGCAGCAGTACACCCTTACCCTTATCAAGTGCTGCCTCTAGATTCTCTAGTCCTGACACGGTAACGCGATCCTTGTATTCTTCGGGGCTGCGATACCACGCAATTGCAATTTCAATCAGCCCGATACCATTGGAGATGAAAGTTTTTCTTACGAGCTGTTGATGTTTAAAATCCGTCAATTCTGGGAAACATAGTTTAAGGTTTACTTCACAGACATGGCGACGACCACGAGCGAAATAATAGCTCAATATTCCTATAAACTTGCCAATTTGTATTTGCAGAGCAAAAGGAAGATGAGCTACGACCCACATAAAGCCGAGGCTAATCCATGTAGGCCAGTAGCGCGCCGCGGAAAACTGGCGAAGCGGAATTTTTTGCGGTGATGCGTTAGACACCTAACTAGCCAACTCATAGACGATTCAAAGGCGATTTCGCGGGAATTGTAGCAGATGCTGTCTGGAAACTCAGTTTAGCTAGATATATAGCAATACGTGCTATAAAACGACAAAAAACCCCACAAATAGGTCTATTAATACCTACTAGTAGGCTGTAAAACCCACTTATTTGTATTTTCTAGATAAATCCTGTCAATCGGCTAATCTACTCCTGATACTCGCTGTGGTATGATCTGCCGCCGGGAAATATAGGGTTTTGACCTATTTGGAGAGTTTCGTATGAAACTGGAGATGCCGCAGTTTCAACATGCCAGATTACTGGTGATTGGTGATGTCATGCTAGACCGATACTGGCATGGCCAAGCATCACGTGTTTCGCCGGAAGCACCGGTTCCCGTCGTGAAGGTTGGTAATCGAGAGGATCGGCCTGGGGGGGCAGGTAACGTGGCTCTCAACATGGCCGCTCTGGGTAGTGCGGTTCGGCTGGTAGGTATCGTGGGCAATGACGAAACTGGACTCGAGTTACTTTCCCGACTCAATGCAGCAGGCGTCTATTGTGATTTCCTGCAGTCAGCGGATAAGCCCACTATTACCAAATTGCGTGTTATCGGTCAGCATCAGCAACTCATAAGGCTCGATTTCGAGCAAGAGTTTGAAGCCGCAGATATTATTGGGTTACAGGGCAAGGTGAAATCGCTAATTGGTGACTCTCAGGTAATGGTGCTTTCCGATTATGGCAAAGGTGCCTTGCAGGAAACAGCGAATCTTATTGAACTTGGTCGAAGTAAAGACATTCCTATTATTGTCGACCCAAAAGGCACAAATTTCGAAAAGTATCGGGGTGCCACATTGCTCACTCCCAACCTAAGCGAGTTTGAAGCTGTAGCTGGATACAGCAATAATGAAGAAGAGTTTGTGAATAAAGGATTGCGTTTGGTAAAGGACTTAAACCTGGAAGCTATTCTTATCACTCGAGGTGAACACGGTATGACCCTTATAAGACCAGATTCACCTGAACTTCATTTGCCGGCAAGAGCGCAGGAAGTGTTCGATGTCACGGGTGCTGGGGACACGGTGATATCGGTTCTTGCAGCCGCAATGGCGGCGGGTAATGGATTAGCGGACTCTACAGCACTGGCAAATCTTGCAGCTGGCCTAGTAGTCGGCAAACTGGGTACTGCTGCTATAAGTGGGCCTGAGCTTCGTCGCGCAGTTCTAGTCGAGCTGGACTCCGGGCGTGGAGTGATGACTGCAGAGCAGTTGCAAATAGCAGTGCAGGATGCGAAGGCCCATGATGAAAAGATTGTTTTTACCAATGGTTGTTTCGATATTGTCCATGCGGGCCACGTTGGCTATTTAGCTAAAGCCAAGCAGTTGGGCGACCGGCTCATAGTCGCGATTAACGATGATGAATCTGCTCATCGGTTAAAAGGCCCAGGCCGCCCAATTAATCCAGTAGAACGCCGTATGGCGGTACTCGCTGGTCTCGAAGCTGTAGACTGGGTGGTAAGTTTTTCAGAAGATACTCCGGAAGCGTTATTAGAATTTCTGCAACCAGAAGTACTAGTTAAAGGTGGAGACTACACAATGGATGAGGTTGTGGGCGGCGATTATGTCAACTCCTATGGTGGTGAGGTAAGAGTCCTGGAGTTTCTGGATGACTGCTCGACGTCAGCAATTATGGAAAAAATGAAAGAAGTTGGAGAGTAACTCACTAGAAATTAGGACGTAGTATTTTCTCAAACTTCCAGACTTTTCACGACGGTAGCATTGGCTTTTAAGTGATTAGCGTTAATTGTTCCCACTATTACGCTGGTTACCCCCTGGTGATCTAGAGCAAATCGTAGGTTGTTTGTAGAATTAGTCTCTGCGCCAATGCAATCATGCCCGCTGTTCAGCACTTTTTTGACAAACACTCCCTTTTCCAGTTCCATTGTGAGGTCTATTACTGTGTGGTCCTCTTTACTTGACGGATTGTAGGTGACCATAACTACGTCGCCAATTTCTGCAGCCTTCATACCCCCTTCCACTGTTTTGGTCGACATGCCGACTGCTCGCACTACTCCCTGCCGCTTCAACGACAGTAGTGCATTAAGACAACCCGTCGATTCAAGTATATGCATATCATTCCCGTCTGAATGAATGAGCACTATATCTAGGTAGTCCGTGTTGAGATTATGCAGGCTCCTCTCAATGCTGTAATGAACGTGATCGGCCGAGAAATCGAAGAAGGATTTACCGTGAAGAAACTCCTCACCTACTTTGGTGCAGATCACCCAATCGGCACGATTGCTGAGCAGTCTACCTATTCGTTGTTCACTGCTTCCATATGCTGGTGCCGTGTCCAGCAAATTTATGCCTAGTGAATGAGCGAGTTCTAAAAGATCGATGATCTCTTGATCAGAAGGTAAAACAAAGCTGTTGGGATATCTTACTTCTTGATTGCGGCCGAACTTAACGGTGCCCAAGCCGAGGCGGGAAACTTCCAAGCCGGTTTGTCCTAGCGGGTGAGTTTCCAGTGTCACTGATTACTAACTCCAGGGTGCTTTCGCTATGCCGGGTCGTGTGAAGAACTTATCAAGATCAGCGGGATGCCCCTGATTTAGTACTGGCACGCCGGCAGCATTAAGTGTCTCAATAGTTTTATCGGCCAGCAATGGTGTAAGGGTAAGCTTTGTAGGCCATGCAACGAGCACATTGTTTTCCTCAATAAGACTTACATCATCCGGTCGGTAGTTATTATTGATATTAGCTTCGGCACGGTTAATCGGGAAACAACCCCAGGTTGCATCGTTAAAGTTGATCCACGGGAATACTGAAAAAGTTAGTTTTTTCGCAGCCTCGATCTGTTCTGCAGCGTCTTTGCCGACCCCGCTTTCCGCAAGTTCGCCACCGAGATACCAAGTGTTGATGCCTAGTTTGTCCTGATGAGAGGTTATGGTAAGGCGAGGAGTTAAACTTAAGTCGCCACCGATATAATGCATGAATATTGGCGGTAACTTACGCTTCTTTACGTAAACCATGTTGAGTGGACGAACTTGAGAATGTGGATTTCTGAGCTTAGCCTTTTCAATCAATGCTTGATTACCTTCTCCTGCGCAGAAAATTATCCGTTGTGTCGCTATGCTAATCAGTTTGTTCGCTATATTAATCAGTACCCCGGTTATGCTACCGGAGCCATTCCTAAGGAAATTGATTCCACTAGGATCAGCGTGATAAATTCCTTCAGGTTGTTGCCCCGCCAGTACTTCGATAAGTGAAGAGGAATCGATCACAAAATCGGGTAGTTGGTACAGCTTACCATCAGCGGGGGTATTGCCGAAGAATGAAGGATATTCGGACTTGGGGACTGCTCTTACACGGCCACTCAGACTTTTACTGCCCAGAAAGGCTTTCAGCTTGGATCGTAAACCCGCATCAGACCACATATAGTAGTGGTCACTGACAATCTGGACACCTGACAGGTTTATATCGCTGTTTCCTTTTGGGCCGCCCAGCAAGCAATTACGCCAGCGCGCAGGCATATTAGCTAAGACATTGGCTGATCCCTTGAGAGACCCCTTCAGTGCATACTTGAGACCGCCGTGAATAATGCCCTGAGATGCAACGGTTTGGCCGCAACCGAGAGAATCACTCTCAAACAGAATGGCACCGTAGCCCTCACTGCGCAATCTATTGAGTAACCATAGTCCAGCTACCCCTCCGCCGAATACGACGATGTCAGTTGAATAGCTTAATGTCATTGGTTACCTTTATAGGTATTCAAAAGCCTTAGAGTATATCGGCATCACGCTTGATTGCCCAACTAGCTCCACGAACCCTATTGGCAACTTTACTATTTTTATGACGCGACTACTCTACAGTCTAACTTTGTATCTCGCAGTTCCGGTTATCCTGCTCAGATTATACCTAAGGGGCCGCAAAGCACCGGCATATCGGCAACGAATCCCTGAACGGTTTGGTAAATATGTGCCACCGGCCAACTTCAATTCCTTGAAACAAACCTTATGGATACACGCGGTCTCAGTTGGCGAGGCTTCTGCTGCAGCTCCATTGGTACGTGAGTTGCAGATTCGCTATCCGGATTCACAGATATTGGTAACTACAATGACGCCAACCGGCTCGGATAATATCCTTGGCGCGTTCAACGACCAGGTTTTTCATTGTTACTTACCTTATGATTTACCAGGAGCTGTAGATCGATTTATTCACCGCTTTAACCCAAGCCTGTTAATCTTGATGGAAACAGAGCTTTGGTACAATTTAATTCATAGTTGTGTAAGCCAGCAGGTTAAACTGATATTGGCTAACGCTCGTTTATCCGAAAATTCTGCCAAAGGCTATAGGCGTTTCCTTGGTTTCACGAGGGGCATGTTATCCAGATTTGATTTTATAGCTGCTCAGGCCCAAGCTGATGCAGATAGATTCGTAAAATTAGGAGCTGATCCTAAGAAGATAATGGTCGCTGGGAGTTTGAAGTTCAATGTGAATCTTGATATAGATAAATCGAAGGACGATGCTGTATTGTTATCTATTAAAGAGTCAGGTCGCACAGTAATCATTGCGGCTAGCACTAGGGAAGGAGAAGAGCAGAAAGTATTGAGAGTTTTTCTCAAGGTACTGAAAGAATATCCAAGTGTTCTATTAATATTGGTTCCAAGACATCCTGAGAGATTTGACAGCGTGGCTAAGCTCTGTGAGGCCCAAAATCTTATTGTAAGTCGTCGTAGCGAAAAGCAAGCGGTAGACTGGTCTACTCAAGTTTACTTAGGTGACACAATGGGCGAAATGCTCAGCTATTATCAGATATCCTGTATCGCTTTCGTTGGAGGAACTCTCGTGGATACGGGTTGTCAAAACGTGCTCGAACCCGCAGCGCTCGGGTTGCCTGTGGTCGTAGGCCCTTCACAATATAATTTTGCCACGATTTGTGCTCAACTCGAAGCTGCGGGAGGTCTCCATACGGTAGCCAACGAAGCTGAACTAACGAAGTATCTGACTTCTCTTATCAGAGATCCAGTCAGGCAACGACAAATTGGAACTGCAGCTCGGACGCTGGTGGACGCGAATAAGCAGGCGTTACCAACGCTCTTAAAAATCATCGCTGACATAGGGATTCGAAATACCTAAGTGGATGAATGGTTTATTCAAATTGTTGAGTAAGGTTTTCAAATCCGTTCTTGGTAACACGCACATTATCTTCTATGCGGATACCTCCGCAATGATAGAGTTCGTCTACGAGCGCCCAATTGATAAAGACTCCCTTGCTCTGGCTTCGCAAAGGTTCTAGTAATAACGGAATAAAATAACAACCGGGTTCAATTGTGAACACCATGTTTTCATCTAACACTCGGGTATTACGCAATGCTGGGGAGTGTTGAGGAGGTTCGGACTTGTTGCCCGCAGCGTCCGTTTGATGGCCCCCTACATCATGCACCTGTATCCCAAGTAGATGACCGATGCCATGAGGCAGAAAACGCTGTGGTAGGTTGTTGCGAATAAGCTCCTCAGAAGTTCCGTGACAGATATCGAGAGCGATTAAGAGGTTTGCAACACCGGCTAATGCTTCTGAGTGAATTTCCGGATAAGCGAGACCAGGTGTCACTAAATTAACCAACTGTTGCTCCAGGTCTTGCATTCCTTTTAACAAGTCTTTAAAAACCAGGGGTGCCGTATCTTTAGCCCAGGTTCGTGTTATGTCCGAGGCATAGCCATTAATACGACAACCGGCATCAATCAATAGTACTTGGCTTTGGTCGGCGCTTTCACGTCGTTTCTGTTGGTAATGCAAAATAGCCGATTTTTCGTCTAGTGCAACAATATTGGTATAAGGGCTCTCCTCCTCAAGAATATCGCAGGCTGTGAGAAATGCCATGTGTATCTGATATTCGTTGCCGCCGTCCAAAAAGCAATTTCGTGCGGCCTTATGGCCCACGGCAGCAAGTTGATTTGCAGCGCGTAGCTGTTCTAGCTCGTAGTCAGTTTTGTAAGCTCGCTGAAAATCTAGGAATCGTAACAAAGAAGAAGGGTTCATGGCTTTTTTCTTTATGCCAAGAAACTTAGCGACTTGAGGATGACCTCCTAGGTAGGCTATGTTGGAGTTAGGCAGTTTGGCTGGCAGTTCCTTGAGAGCATTCAATTTAACTATATCGAATTCATCAGCCCACCAGGATTCTGCGTCTATTGACAAATCATACCAATAATCATTAGGTACCACTTGGAAATAGAGGGGCTTGTTTCCCGGCTTAAAGTATAGGAATTGATCCGGGCGGTTGACTGGTATCCAGTGACAAAAATGCCCAAAAGCCTGGAAACGAATATCGCGATCATCACCATAGTAATATTGCTCGGAGCCGCTGTGAACCAGCACTGAGTCAATGGTCCCATCTTGGCACTCAGAATTTTTCAGTACTTCTGCGTATATTGTGCAAACATGATTTATATGTGCATTAAAGAGCGAGGAAGACACTTATTATCCTTTAGAGAGGAGCCGTTATCTGTGATTATTGCTAGCGCGCTATGTATTGTCGCATCAGCACTTAGAACTATACTGTTATGCGTAATCAAACCCAACAAGTAAAGGCTATGATAAGGGCGTATTATATAGATTTGCATTGGTCGGCCCTATTAGTTTAAATCGATTTAGCCTAGAGAATAGAACGGAGTAACCCATGTCAGATGTAGCTGTGTATATGATAGCGAACTTAGTTATAAAGGACGCCGACGAATATCGTAAATACGAGAAAGGATTCTTTCCGATTCTAAAGCGATTCGGTGGAGAGTTTGTCACCTATGATGATAATAATGAGACCCTTGAAGGCACCGATCCAATTGAAGGGCGCGTGATAATTTTCAAATTTCCCTCCGAGAGAGCCGCTAAAGATTGGTATCATGACGATGATTACCAAGTGCTCTCAGAATTCCGACGGGCCGGAACTACGCTGAAAAACCTCACGATGGTGCGAGGCTTACCGCCCCGTGACTGACCTTCACGCAAAACCGACGGATCGGTATAGAGTTGGTGCACGGCGAAAGCACCGACTAATACCAGCTGCTCCAGAAAATACGGCGCTTCAGTAAAAACTTATTCGATGTGAGGTCCGAGGTGTTAGTGTAGTGATTTCACAATTCCACTGACTGGATTGGAAAATAGGCGAGAGTCATTATTCCTTTACTTAACACGGGTCGTTATTGGCTTAAATCCCACTGATAATTTTCAATTGCTGGACAGGCACAGAATAAATTGCGGTCACCGTAAACATTATCGATTCTATTGACCGTTGGCCAGTACTTACCGTCGAGGTTGAAGCCCGCGGGAAAAGCTGCTTGCATCTTCGAATATGGTCTATTCCAGGTATCGTCTACCATGTCGCTTAAGGTATGCGGGGCATGCTTGAGTGGGTTGTTGTCGGCATCAAGTTCGCCTGATTCGATTTTAGCAATTTCTAGGCGAATCTGGATCATTGCATTGATAAAGCGATCCAATTCCTGTTTGGATTCACTCTCCGTAGGTTCAATCATCAGAGTTCCCGCCACTGGGAACGACATGGTTGGCGCATGAAAACCGAAATCCATAAGTCTCTTGGCAACGTCTTCCTCGGTAATACCAGAAGCTTGTTTTAAGGGTCGCATGTCGATAATGCACTCATGAGCCACCATGCCTTTGCGGCCGGTATACAGTACGGGATAATGAGGGGCGAGTTTCACTGCTACGTAGTTAGCATTAAGAATTGCGACTTGGGTTGCCTTTAGCAGGCCCTTATTGCCCATCATACTGATATACATCCAAGAAATCGGCAGAATATTGCAGCTACCCCAAGGCGCCGCAGATACCGCTCTATTGGTGGCTTTAGGTCCATGAATCCCAATGACGGGATGATTAGCCAAGAAAGGAGCAAGATGAGCTTTTACTCCAATAGGGCCCATGCCCGGGCCTCCGCCACCATGAGGAATACAGAAAGTCTTGTGCAGATTTACATGGGAAACATCGGCTCCAATTTCGGCCGGATTAGTAACACCCACCTGAGCATTCAAGTTGGCCCCGTCCATATAAACCTGGCCGCCATTATCATGTACGATCTGGCATATCTCTTTAACTGCCTCTTCGTATACGCCATGGGTGGAAGGGTAGGTAATCATTATGGTTGCTAAATTATCGCGATAAGCTTTCGACTTTGCTTTTAGATCGTCTACATCAATATTGCCATTCTCATCGCAGGCAACCAATACAACCTTCATCCCAATCATCTGAGCACTGGCTGGGTTGGTACCATGCGCTGAGCTCGGGATAAGGCACACGTTGCGGTTTCCATCTCCCGTGCTGTCGAGATATTTCTTGATAGCCAATAGGCCAGCATACTCGCCTTGAGCTCCGGAGTTTGGTTGCATGCTTATGGCATCGAAGCCGGTAATCTCCGCTAACATGTTTGCCAGTTCAGCAATTACTTGCTGGTAGCCACTCATCTGGTCCACTGGTGTAAACGGGTGAAATTGGGCAAATTCCGGCCAGCTAAGAGGAATCATCTCTGCAGCCGCATTCAATTTCATGGTGCATGAACCTAACGGTATCATGGCATGAGTCAAGGAAATGTCTTTGTTCTCGAGACGCTTTATGTACCGCATCATCTCGGTTTCACTGTGATAGCGATTAAATAACGGATGTTGCAGGTAGTTGCTCTGCCTGAGTAGTTTATCGGGGATAATTGGCGCTACTTCACCACTGGTAATAGCTTTATCAATAGCGGGAACTGTCAGGGATTGACATTCATCTCCTAACGCCACTTGCCAAAGCTTTTCTATATCTTGCTCAGTCGTACATTCGTCAAAACTAATACCAAAGGTATGATGGTTATCAGGTCGATCTACTCTCAAGTTGACAGCACTGTTTTTAGCCCGTTCTTTTATCTCAGCTAGCTCATTTGGGTTCACTGATAGCGTAATAGTGTCAAAATAACAGTCATTAACGATTTTTAGGCCGCCTTGCTGCAGTCCAATGGCGAGAATTGTTGTTAACCTATGAATCCGATCAGCAATCTTTCGGATACCGACAGGGCCGTGATACATGGCATAAAGGGCCGCGATGTTGGCTAGCAATACTTGAGCGGTGCATATGTTGCTGTTCGCTTTTTCGCGTCGAATGTGTTGTTCGCGAGTCTGCAGGGCCATGCGATAGGCTTGTCTGCCGCGGGCGTCAATAGATACACCAATAATTCGTCCTGGTACCGATCGTTTGTATTGGTCTTTGGTGGCAAAATAGGCGGCATGAGGGCCGCCATACCCCATGGGCACTCCGAAGCGTTGAGTACTACCGATGACCACATCGGCACCCATTTCACCAGGAGGTTTCAGGATCGCTAGGCACATCAAGTCTGCAGCGACCACGGCGATAGCGTTGTATTCATGGAGTTTATCGATTTGATTGGTAAGGTCGTGGACACTCCCCTGCATCGAAGGATATTGAAAAATAGCGCCAAAAAACTTTTCGGGATTCATAGAATCTACGTCACCGATTTCGAGTTCGAACCCAAAACATTCTGCACGAGTCTTAATGACATCAATGGTCTGGGGAAAAGCATATTTGTCGACGAAAAATTTATTGGCCTTACGATTACCACTAACTCGCTTAGCCAGAGCCATTGCTTCTGCAGCAGCGGTCGCTTCATCTAAAAGAGACGCGTTGGCCAGGTCCATGGCAGTTAAATCGAGAATCATCTGCTGGTAATTCAAAAGACATTCTAGACGTCCTTGGGAGATTTCAGGCTGGTACGGCGTGTAAGCTGTATACCAGCCTGGGTTTTCCAGCACGTTGCGAAGAATGACATTGGGCGTATAGGTATCGTAATAGCCGAGTCCGATAAAGGATCGCCAGGTCTTGTTTTGAGATGCTATGGATTTTAACTTGCTTAGCGCCGCAGCCTCGGGCAGTGGGTCTGCGAGAGCCATAGGTTTTTTTAGAGATATGGATTCAGGAATAGTCTTCTCAATGAGTTTATCAAGAGATGTAAGCCCCAATAGCGATAGCATTTCATTTATTTGTTCCCGGTCTGGACCAATGTGCCGGTCGATAAATTCGTCCCTGCAAAGTAAGGCTTGCAGTGTCGCTGCGGAATCATTTTGTGCGATGTTGCTCGGTATGGGCTGGGATTTTTCTTGCGAGCGCATTGGCTTCCTTTGGAAATTGCAAATTATAGCGGTGGATTGCTTACTTTTGACTCTTGTCTATTAAAAAATAGAAGAATGGCCTGGATTTCTACCCAAATCTTGTTCGTTATCAAATCTGCTTTTACGAGAAGTGGATCTTCGAAACTATTCTTCATCACAATGGTCAGAGTATGCGTCTGCATCCATCAGCTCATCTAGCTCAGCTGCATCGCTAATAGTCATCTTGAGAAACCAACCGTTCTCATAAGGGCCTGAATTAACCGTTTCTGGCGCCTCTGCCAGGACTCCGTTGACCTCGATAATCTCACCTGAGATGGGGCTGTATAGGTCCGAGGCAGCTTTAACGGATTCGACTACGGCTACTTCGTCTTTTGCGTTCACGATGGCGCCGGGTTCCGGTAAATCCACGAATACGATGTCACCAAGAGCATCTTGTGCATGATCGCTAATCCCAACTGTTGCCACCCCGTTTTCGTTGACTCGAATCCACTCATGCGTAGATGCATACTTTAAGTCGTCAGGAATATTACTCACCAGAGCCCCCTTTCTAGTCTTTTACCTAATATCTTTTCTGCGTATTCTGTTTCGATTAAAGATAGGTGTTAATCAAAAATATTTTTCCCAAAGCGGACGAAATTTGGCTTAACGATTCTAACTGGTATCAGTTGGCCCCGCATGTCTACTTGGCAATGCTCACTATTTACTGGAATTCTAGCTAATGCAATGGAATGCTTCAATGTAGGAGAAAAAGTGCCACTGGTGATAATACCCTCACCCTTATCTGTAAAAATTGTTTGCCCTCTACGGAGCACGCCTCGTTGCTCTAAAACCAGGCCGACCAATGACGGAAGCTCTCCTTCGGCTTGCGATTTTTTCGCAGCCCACGCTGCCGATTTGCCAATAAAATCCCGATTAGCAGGTTCCCACGCAATAGTTTTTTCCATGTTCGCAGCGATCGGTGAAATACTCTCGTCCATGTCGTGACCGTAAAGATTCATTCCGGCTTCCAACCTAAGAGTATCACGTGCTCCCAGCCCTGCGGGTTTTACGCCGGCAGCCAGGAGTTTATCCCATAAGAGAGTGGCGCCATTGCCCGGAAGGATAAGTTCCAGACCCTTCTCACCGGTATAACCGGTGCGTGCAACAAAAAAGTCACCCAGGTCCGTTCCTCTGAAATTTCTCAATTGCAGGATTTTGTCTGCGTATTTAGGTAATACGCTGCAAACCTTTTCGATAGCCTCTGGTCCATGCACTGCAAGGATAGCGAGGTCAGGTTTCTCCTCAATGATGACGTCAAAACCAGCACTGGTGTCCGCCATCCAATTGAGGTCTTTCTCGCGAGTAGCACAATTGATTACCGTTCGATAACCGAAATTCATGCGGTAAACGATTAGATCATCGACAACGCCGCCATCATGATTGAGCATAGCGCTGTAAAGGGCATGTCCGATTTCAACGAGCTTGGCCACGTCGTTGGCCAGCAAGAACTGTAGGAATTGCATCGCCTCTGTACCACCAACATCCACTACCGTCATGTGAGAGACATCGAACACTCCGGCGGCAGCCCGAACTTGATTATGTTCTTCGATTTGTGAGCCGTAATTGATAGGCATATCCCAGCCGGCAAAATCCACGATTTTGGCTCCAGCATTGATATGTTTGTGGAAGAGAGCGGTCTGTTGTCCCACCGGCGGTTACTGCAAATCAACGGAATAGAAAGAGATTAATGTTACCTATTCACTGAGGTTTTTGACAGGGTTTAAGTATACGTTTGAACTGTAACAGGGTGCACTATATTCTGAGGTTATTCTGGAGTGTTCTGGGCCAGCTACTAAGCTAATACACACGAAATGCTGAGACTTA